>PLJN01000083.1 GCA_003140235.1 Acidobacteriaceae bacterium | reverse complement strand
AATAGAACGTTTTTGTGCCGACGCGAAGGGCACACGCCGTCCTGGACTGACTCCAGGAAAATATAGTATAGATTTCGCGGTACGGAGAAAAACTGGGAGGGGCGGGCCACCCGCCGCAAGAGGCTCTGATGCTTTCATCAACAAATTTCTGGATGGGTTTTGCCGGGCTTATCTATCTTGTCGCCGGAGTTTTTATACTTCGCAAAGAGATCAGCGCGGCTCGCGGCTGGGACAAGCTCATCACCTTGGGCGGTGTCTTCATCGCCGTTCCACTCGCCGTATTCGCGCCCGAGCATTTCCGCGGCCCCGCGTTTGTCCAGAATATGGTCCCGTCCTGGATGCCGGCGCACTTGTTCTGGGTGTATCTTGTCGCATGCGCGCTGCTCGCAGCAGCTACCAGTCTCACTGTGAGGAAGTTTGTACGCTTGTCGTCCACCCTGCTCGGATTGATGTTCTTTCTATTTGTCTGCATGATTTATGTACCGAGTGCGCTCAAGCACCCCACAAATCGATTCGCTTGGACCTATTTGCTAAGGGATCTCTCTTTTGCCGCAGGCGCATGGGCCCTCGCCGGACTGCAGTGTCGCGTCTCGTCGCCGCAACTATCGAAATGGATGATTTTATTTGGGCGCATCGTCATAGCGATTGCCGCGATCTTTTTTGCCGTACAACATGTTCTTCATCCCGAGTTTGCGCCCGGCGTCCCTTTGGAACTGACGACGCCATCATGGGTCCCATTCCCCAGTGTATGGGGATACCTCGCAGGAGCGCTTCTGCTGGTCGCTGGAATCGCCCTGGCCCTGAACAAAAAATCCCGGATAGCCGCAGCCTCGATTGGCGCATTAATGACCGTCCTCACTCTATCCCTGTATCTGCTTATTTTGGTCCTCGCCCACGGCGGATCGGAGATTAATGAAGCGTTAAATTACGTCGCGGACACATTGCTCTTCGCCGGAGCAGCACTCGTCCTGGCATCGGCATTGCCGCGCGATCCTGATCGCGTGGAGAAAACGTAGAAACGAAAAGGGGGGGCAGCTTGAGAGCCTGTCGGAGAGAAAAGTTTCTGAACGAAGAATCAAAGGACTCCATACTATGAATGATATACACGCTGAAACTCTGTCCAAACCGACACTTCTTGCCGCCGAACCCCAGCTNNCAAGTGTTCCGGGATGGAGCCAGGTTGAATCTCCGATCTCTACTCGAACCCGCAATCAATCCGGAGCTTCGGGACAGAGAACATCTGCTCTCAGCATCCATCACACTCGATGATGCAAAGCCGCTCTTCCTCGAGTTTCAGACGGCAGGCGTGGTATTTCATCAGGTACTCAAGACAGAACCATGGGGCGCTCACACATTCATCGTTTGTGATCCCGACGGTAATCTAATCCTTTTTTCAGGGCGAGGGCGGTAACGAAAAAAGGGACAGGCGGGTGGGCCGCGAACGAAGAACGCCCATGGTCGAGGAGACAATTGAACCAGCGATGATCCAGCCCCAGCGGGGCGGCATAAGGGTTTTGTAGGTCCGGGATTTATCCCGGACTGAGCCGAAGGCGAAACGAAGGTGCGTGACATATCGCCGCGCGGAACGCGCGGTGATGTGGCTAAGCCCTGGGTAACGAAGGAAAGATTCCCACACCTTGCTGCCGCAGGCTCCGCGCGTAACGCAGTGGAGCGCGCTTAAAAAATGCCTTTTGCTGGTAGCTTGAAAGATACGCATCTTCGAGCATTTATCGGGACTGTCGGTTGGAAAGGGAAGCGCGGTGAGGGCGACGGTCGATCTCTCCCACCCTTTTCTCCGAAGCCGAAAAAACAAGAGTCGACTTCTCCGCAAAGAGTTGCACCCACGGTGTCGTGAGGCTTCGAAAAAACTAGAACTAAAGGCGGGGAGCCTTACGAACTTATTTCAAAATCGAAAACCTGGGCCACCCGCCAATCCGTATCCCTACCGCGACCACATTGTTGTGGTGCGGAGAAAAGACAGAACGTTTTGTCCCGACGCGGCCACCCGCCGCCCAATTGCTTCTTTAACCCAGCGCCCTGGTCATCCCCGCTCAATGCGGAACGTATAACAGCCCGCGGTGGTGGAATGGACCTGGATGTAGTCCACATCGGGACGGGCGAACAGCCGCTCGATGGCTGGTTCCATTCCGCCATCGCTGACGTATTCCTGGGCGAGCAGGCGGCGGCCGCGGACGTAGGCTTCGAGCGTGCGAGGGCTGGCGCGGAGTTCGTCGGGAAAACCGGCATCTTCCGGATAGCGTTCGCACGCCGCGGCGTGGATATAGACCGGCCCCGGCTGCGGAAGAGTCTCCCGGCCGGCAAAGCGGTCGTAGGTGAACAGGATCCTGCGTTCCTGAGGTGCATGAATCTGGCGCAGGCAGTGGCGGCACGGGGCAGTCTCCGTCCCGGTTTCAACGTGAGCGGGAAAACCGTATACCGGCGCCAGCATGGTGGCGCGAACGGATTCTGCGATTTCGCTGGGAATGGCTACAATACGGATCGGCTGCATGGTCGCTCCTCTTTTTCAAAGCAACACAATTCTGCAGGAGAATGGGAAGCGAGACTATCCGATTCTTGCGGTCGAATCCCGGGTTAAGAACGTTTTGTGCCGACACGAAGGGCAGGCCACCCGCCCAATTGCGCTCATAGCCGGGATTGTAGCACGGCGAAATCGGTACAATGATAAGCATGTCTGAGTATGAACCAACTGATTTTGAGGGCATCCGAGAGATGATCGGGCCCTCTGTGGATATCAGCAAAGCTGGCGCTGAAACGGAAATAGAGGAGATAAACCGCCTTGCATTCGAGCTGTATAAAGAATCTTCGATCTTGCTGACTATTGTTGGGAATATCGTCGAGAGTTCTGATGATGAAGTGGTGGGCGTGCCCCGGAACCAAGCCATATGCGTCGGACTCGTTATTCATATCTCCAAGTTGATGTTAGGCGTTGTCCAATTGGCCTCCGCTGGTAACAGAAGTGAGATCATTCAGACACTTAACCGCTGCATTATGGAGTCGGCGGTCAATCTCACGTTCCTCGTAATGATGAACGAGGACGAGCACTATGACCGGTTTGTGGCGTATAGCTTTGGACCAGAGCGAGAGCTCTATGAGCTTATTAACGCTAATATTCTGAAGAATGGCGGCTCTATCAAACCGATTGAAACACGGATGCTGCGATCAATCGCGGAAAAGTGCACGATCTCTGGCGTAAATATCGATGAAGTGCCTATCAAGCACCGTGAATGGGCGACAAATATGAGGGAACGGCTAAAGGCCATTGGCCGAGCTGACCTGTATACCGGCTACAGAATTCTTTCCCATTCGATTCACGGCACTTGGATGGAATTGCTGGCGAATGATCTGGACCAAGACTCTAAGACAGGATTGTTCAAGCCGCATCCGGACTTGGCAAACGTCGACGCGCGCATCCTGATTCCAATTGCTAGATTGGTGTTGGACGCTGCGTCTCTTTATATCAAGCAGTTCTTCACGACTATTCCAGCAGCTCGCTTCGTGGTAACGCGCATTGAAACTCAGATTGTGCGGCTCACTGAAGTCGACGCCGCGCACGAGAGGATTTATTCGGCCAGACACGAAAAAGCCGCCGTGTGACCGTTGGTCTTTGTCTTCCGCGGTTGGTGCCAAGGCATGCCTAGAATGACGCCCGTGGTGGTAGATAGGAGAATTCAACGGAGATCCCTTCCCTTAAAAGGTGCCTTGCGCCGGTAGCTCAAGCATGCAGCCCTTCGAATAGGAAGCTGCTATACTAGTTCCTGCAATGATGAATCGGACCAAACCGACGATGAAACGGAGCATAAATAGTGCCCGGGCTTCGGGATTGGTCTGTTCTTAACGCGTTTTAAGTGCAGATTGCAGTTCTCGAAGCCCCGAAAACAAATCGGGGCTTTTGCTTTTGTGATCGGTGTGAGGCCAACCGAGATAAATAATGAGGTCGTATTAAACGTATATGTCAGCCAAGAAACTAAATCTCCAGCGGGCAGCTCTCGAACACCACAAACAGGTCGGTAAAGAGCTGATTCCTCCGCTCCAGCAGATCGGACCCCAGATGGAACAGATCTTCTGGCTTCGCGATCTGCTTCCCGAATTTCTTTGGATCGATGCGCTTGTGCTTGAGTACGGCAAACCCGGAGCCAATCGGATACTCAATGATTTCTTAACGGATGCTGATCGCTTCAATTCTCATTCCAAGCAAATTCTTGATGGAACGATCGGAGCATTTCGGCTCATTGCAGAAGACCAGCGACACGCATTTGCACAGGAATTGGCGGCAAAAATAACTGTCGCTGTCGCCCGTCCGCTTAGGCATGTCTTGACCCTCTATCCCGATTGTCCAATGAGATGGATGGCTCTCGAGCAGCCCACTGATCGTGATGGGGCAATCGTCGCAGTCCGAGATGCGGTCGCACGACTTTTCCCAGGCAAGGACCCGTACGCTGGATTTTGTCGCGCGTTACCCCTGAACCGATTCTTTGCACATCAGAAAGTGCATATTTCAAGCAAGTTGAAGGAAACGATTGAGGCTATCGAGAAGTATCCGCACGGGGATAGATACCGAGCAGAGACATTTGCACGAACAATCCACAATATGACCCTAATGCGACAGGCCGAGGAGGCCCCGGACACATTTGCTTGGGCGCGTTCTTTTTGGAACTATAGCCGGACAATCGTGTCTTGTGTATATGAGTGATCGTGAAGATTTCATCGTTGGTATGCGTCATTGTGGCCGCCAGTTCTTGGAGGCGTCCATCCCCACGCTTAAAGCACAGCGCGCGGAGGCTAAAGTTGATTTGTACGAGCCGGTCGGGGATGAGGTTCTAGGAGGACTTTTCGCGAGAGTCTTCAGGTTTCTCCAGGCTTTCGTGCTTGATTACCACCTCTGGGCTGATGATCTTGGGCGGGTCGTTCTCCGCATGATGCTCGAAGCTGTCTTCTACATGCGCTTTTTGAGCCAACAAAAGAAACCAGAGTTATTCCTTGCTTTCCAACAATATGGAATTGGACAAGAGAAACTATACAAAATGCAACTTCGCAAAATGCTCGAAGAGGGGAAACTCAAAGATTCCCCTGAACTCAGGGAATTCATCGACTCCAATTCGGACGAAGAAGTCGCGGATGAGCTCGTGAATGTCCGCCTAAAAAACTTCGAGGATTTGCGGAAGCTCGCAACCGACGCTGACATGAAAGACGAATACGTATTGCACTATCAGCCGGACAGCACAGTCGTGCACGGCCATTGGCCCGCGCTACGCCGGTATTACCTCCAGATGTGTCTTGAGCCCCTTCATCGGTCGCATCTGCAACCCTCCTTCGATCTGCCGGAACTGAATCCCGGACTGCTGGCTCGAGCGTTCCACCTGTTTATCGATGCTTACAAGCTCTGGGTAGATAGGTACGGACTTGAAGATAAGGTTAGCCCGCTAGTTGATCAGTATTTCGCCGGATGTGACGCAATAATTGCGAAGCAGAATGCGGCAAGAGCCTCAGGTGCCTCATCGCAGAAGGGGTGAGGCCTCTTTGCCTTTCGGCACCCTCACGTGTCGTGGCAAGGAGAGATGAAGAAACAAAGTCCCGGGGCCACTGGTTCCGGATGTGAGCNNCCGAGCGATGTTGACTGTTAACGGAGCATTCGACGGAGCCCAGTCCGCACAGTTCTTTGCCGTGAAATCAGATCAAGCAGTTCAGGCCGTCCCCTTTTCACCCGCGCGTAACGTGGCGTGTTAAATTACTGCCTATGAGGCAACGGCGCTCCAAATTGCCACCGAGACAAAGGATTGCTCCCGAACTGGAGAGTCGGCTTCTTTTTGAGACCAATCATTCTTGCTGTGTATGCCATGGGGAAAGGTCATCTGAGGTTCAGTTGCATCACATATCTGGCAGGCATCGCTCAACATATGCCAATCTTATCGTTCTGTGTATTGATTGTCACAGTCGAGTGCAGGCGAGAGGCGGATTCGGGAAAAATTTTACACCGGGAGAACTCAGACGTTACAAGATGAGTTGGGTGGCCGAGGTCACGCGGCGCCGGAGGGCTAACATGCTTCTTGATCGAGACTTTGCGACAGTGGCCGAACTAGAGGTGCGCAAGCTGAGCTATGCCTTTCAGAGTCTACACATCGATCTCAAAAATGAAGTGCGCGCACTGGAAATATTGGAAATGATCCGTTTGTATGGCCGTGATTTTGGTCCCCGCGTCAAGGATGAGTGTTTGTCAGCAGTATACGAGGCTGTCTACTGGACTCAACTGGAGGTTGCGACGCCCGCATTAGTTTACGCCCAAACTACTATCGTTGGGGAAGTGCTACCCATCGGATTCGGAGGACTAAGACATGCTCGGCGGAAGACTCTCACAAAAACGGGCAAGGAACTGATTTCGCATGCAATCGACATAGCTGGCGAGATTGCATACGCAATTTGCAAGTATGTACCTGAGGTGGAACTTCTTAACTCGGCTGCACATCGCCTGTATTCCATCCTGAAGTTTGCGGATCTCAACGATTTGGCTGAAGAAAAGGAAGCGATTTTACATGAGTTCTCAGAGTGCATTCGCATTGCAGGAGCGAACTCTTTTGAGAAGGGGGTTGACCTCCTGCGAGAACAGCAAGCCCTCGCATTGGACCGATCCTAGACTTGGCGAGGGCAAAAGAATCGCCGCCTCCCTGCTACAATTTTCATCCTTTGAAAGTCACGGAGGCCGCCATGACTCCACGCAATGCATGTCTATTCCTGCTAGTGGCCTTTTGTTCCATAGGACAAGCACTGTCCCCAGCCACTTCCATGACTCCGGTACCGCGCGCCGGGCTCTGCATTACCGAAGGCGAGATCATGAGAATTGGGTAATTGGGAAATTGGGTAATTGGGTAATTTTTTCGGGCAGGGAACCTTCGTGGAAATAGTAGGGCCGCAGCCGAGGGAACCTCCACCCCAGAAAGCCAAGGCCGGGCTCGCCGGGGACCCCGGGGCTGCGCTCCACGGTCATCGTCGACATCTGAAAACCCAAGGGTGGAAGAACGGCCTTTTCAAGGCCGTGAAAAGTTGAAAGATTGATTTATGAGCGCTTTAGCGCTGGGACGCGGCCTTTCCGCAAACCGCGGCCAGCGCATTTCCGAATTCCTCTTTTCGCGGCCCTTCAAGCGCAGCTCTTCCACCCGTGGTGTTGACGGGTCGTCCGTTCTCTGCGGTTGGAATGCCTCGTAACCGGGTGGCAAAACCGCCTAGGAATTCACTCCGGTAACCCATGGAAGGCAAAGACTGAAAAAAAAACGGGGACAGCCGGGCAGTCCCCTTTTCGTCCGCCTCATTTCTCGTGAGGGGCGGGAAAAGCGGAACAACCCCGTCTGTGGTTACGGCAGTCTTTCGTAAATGAGGGTTGTCATTTATTTATTGTCAGGCTTTGTTTGCTTGGCGCCAGGTTTGGTTTCGGGAACGTCTGGCCGATTCGTTTTCTCGCCTGTCTTGTCTGGCGCCTTGGAATCGAGCTTGAGCTGTGCTGCGCCGGTGATCAGCGACATTTTGTTGTTCTGGAAAAAGACGCCCTGAATCACGCCCTGTTTGGAGAGCGATTGGTCCGGACGAGCTGTGTCTTTCGCAACGTCGACTTTCAGACTTGGCAAATCACCGTACTTCACCAGCACCGTGCCTGGAGAAACGGAAACGAACGTTGTTCCACCCGACTGATGGACCGAGATAATCTGGCCATCCCTCACCATGAGGGCCTGGACTATTTTTGGATCAGGAAGCGGTAGACCGGTGATGCTCGCCTGGGTAACCTCGTCCAGGGGACAGGGGTGACAGTAAATTTGCCACGTGAAGATGAAGTGCTCCAGGTGCACCTTGAAGAACCCGCTGTTGTCGCCGGTATAGTTGTCATTCACCGTCAACCAGAGGTGGCCGCCCAGGGCGGTGTGATGCTGGACCTCATCAGCATAGCCCCACCTCTCACTGGTTTCCGCTTCGGGAAATCCGGGCCATCCGGGCGCTCTGGGCGGCACAAGGCTCGCGACCAGCCCGTAGCACTGCACTGAAGTTGACGGAGTGACTGGAAATGGAAAGCCCGCCGGAGGTGCGCAGCGCGCGGGGGGCATGCCATCCGGCCTGCTGCCATCGGGCCTATGAACACCCCAGCCACTCCCCGCATCTACTTCGCCGATGGCGGAGAGTTGCAGCACGGAGTCCGGTTCGATATCCACGCCGGTGTCCACCCAGTGGGTTCCGGATGTTCCGGGGACGATGAAATCCTCGGCCTGAGTAACAGCAGTGAATACCACGCAGCACAAAGCGGCCGGCAGCAGACGCATTGTCCGCCGCAGCCAAAGCGGAAGGAATTGGAAAGTGTGACGTTCCATGAAGATCGATTCTCCTTTTTCAGTTAACGAACCATAGCGACGCAACACATCGGCGGCGAGGACTTACGCCTGTGGGCCTCGACGGTGGGTTGTCTTGAATCAGCTACAAGGTCGAAGACGGCCATGCGTTGGGCGCGACGGTCCGCGCCCAATCGTTGTGTTGTCCTCGCGTTGTTGTGTTTCCCAATGTGCGCTATAGCCAGAGACAAAGGCGATTCGATCTTGCGTTGGGCTCTTCACAATTTTGGTCTACATAGACTGGTGCGCAATTCCCGACGAACGTTTCATGGTTTGTCCCTGAACGACGGTTCTTTTGCAGCCTGCAGCGATGGTGGGGCGGTCGGAACCACGATTCCGTGCCTTGATGCCGGGGTGGGACTTTGGATTTTGGGTTGTCAAGGAAACAAAACCGCTTTAAAAAATCGTTTTTGTTACCTGTTCAGTTTCTTGTTCCTGACGTAGAGTAAGCCTGAGACCGGACCGCCCAGGCGGATTCCGAAAGAGATATTTGACAACTTAAGCGAGGAAGCACACAGCAGTCAGCACTCAGCCAGGACCGGGGCGGGAGCATTCGGTACTCCCGCGTCACTCACAGCTCGCCCTGTGGCAGGTCGAGGACGGCTATGTGGATTATGGCCATCCTTCTTTGGGCTCCGGCTTTTCCGATGACGGCGATGTCGGCGATGCTGAATCTCCCCCTGTTCTGTCCCTGTTACCCGCCTGTTCGCTCCCTGTTACGAATTGGGTCCGTCCAACGCAAAAGGCGCATGGAATCAGGGTTTGGCCGCTCTTCGGGGACCCAAACGGAGATATTTCACCTGTTATTTTCCCTGTTAGCAGGAAATGGGAAAATCGGCGTGATAGGGTACCAGGCTGACTTAGCGGTCTTCCGATCACCCGATCACCAGATCAGCCGATCATCCGATGGGTTTACAATCCACTGTCGCTATGAACCGCCCACTTGTGCTCATTATTCTCGACGGTTGGGGTTACGCGCTGCCGTCCAAAGCTAACGCCATTTCGCTGGCGCGGAAGCCGAATTACGACCGGATGCTGCGCGAGTTTCCCAACACGCTGATTCATACCAGCGGGCGCTACGTTGGCCTGCCGGACGGACAGATGGGCAACAGCGAAGTTGGGCACTTGAACATTGGCGCCGGCCGGATTGTCTACATGGACATCACGAAGATTGACTCGATGATTGCCAGCGGCGACTTGTTCTCCAACCCCGTGTTGCTTGAAGCGATCAAGAATGCGCGCAGTGGCGGACGGCAGCTTCACCTTTTTGGGTTGCTGTCTGACGGTGGCGTGCATTCGCACCAGAACCATCTATATGCGCTGTTGCGGATGGCCAAACAGAATGGCGTGGACCGCGTGTTTGTCCACTGCTTTATGGACGGGCGCGACACGCTGCCCACCAACGGCGCGGGATATCTGGAGCAACTGCAGCAGAAGATGCGCGAGCTTGGCGCAGGCAAGATCGCTTCAGTGAGCGGACGCTATTACGCGATGGACCGCGACAAAAAATGGGACCGCGAACTCAAAACGTTTGACGCTATGGTTGCGGGAAAAGCTGAAGGCGGTGAGTATGTTGATCCGGTGCAGGGGGTGAAGGATTGCTACAACCGGGGCGTGACGGACGAGTTCATCATCCCGTTTGTTTGCGTGGACAATCTCGGTAAGCCCCTTGGCGTGGTTCGCGATGGCGACACCGTGATCAACTTTAACTTCCGCGCGGACCGCGCTCGGCAGATTACGCGGTGTCTGGCGCGGGAAAGCGGACTCACGGCGCAGGGTGGACGCGAGTTGCCCGATGCTGAAGCTTTGGACTTGGCGATTCCGCGGGACCGGGTTCCCAAGAATCTTAAGTACGTTTGCATGACGCAGTATGACCGGCAATTTTCTTTGCCGTACGTTGTTGTGCCGGAGGCGTTGAAGAACATTCTGGCGAACGTGATGGCGAATCACCAACTACGGAACTTGCGCGTGGCGGAGACGGAAAAATATGCGCACGTCACTTACTTTTTTAACGGCGGTGTGGAAAAAGCGTTTCCTGGGGAAGACAGAATTCTGGTGCCGTCACAGAAAGTTGCGACGTACGATTTGAAGCCGGAAATGTCAGCCGCGGAGATTGCTGAAAGCGTGGTGAAAGCTGTGGGAGATTCGGCGTTTGACGTGGTGATCGTAAACTTTGCCAACGCGGACATGGTTGGGCACTCGGGGAAAATTCCGCCGACCATTGCCGGCGTCGAGACCGTGGACGCTTGTTTGGGCGAAGTCTACAACGCTGTCCGGCAGCGCGGTGGCGCGATGCTGGTGACCGCTGACCACGGCAACGCGGAGATGATGATTGATCCGGCAACCGGCGGTCCGCATACGGCGCACACGACGAATCCGGTGCCGTTTATTGTGATCAACGAAGACGCGAACAAATTTACGCTGCGGCCCGATGGTTCGCTCCAGGACATCTCGCCGACTGTTTTGGGAATGCTCGGATTCGATCAGCCAGCGGACATGACTGGGCGCGATTTGCGGTTGCTTAAGTCATGAAGATTCTTATTGCCGCCGATCATCCGTTTGAGTTGTGGAAGGCGCCTGCATGGCTGGGGCAGTGGCTGGAGCGCGACTTTCCGCAATTGACGGTCGTCCAGCTTTCTGGTTATGACCGCGTAGCGGAAGAGATTGGCGATACCGAAATCTTTGTTGGATTTTCTCTGAAGCCGGCGCAATTTGCTGCCGCAAAGAAGTTGACGTGGATACATTCTCCGGCAGCGGCGGTGCATCAGTTGATGTATCCGGAGTTGATCAACAGCAGCGTGGTGCTGACGAATGCCCGTGAAGTCCACGGACCTGTGGTGGCAGAGCACGCGATTACATTGGTTCTGGCGTTGGCCAAGCGTTTGCCGCGTGCGATGCAGTATCAGGTTCGCAAAGAGTGGGCACAGCAGAAGTTGTGGGACGAAACGCCGCGACCGCGCGAAGTTGCTGACGCCACGGTGCTGGTGGTCGGTATGGGCAGCATTGGGCGCGAATTCACGGCTCGCGCGCAGGCGCTGGGCATGAGAGTGATCGCCGTACGGGGCAATCCCAACAAGGGAACCGGAGGCGCTAACGCGGTTTACAGTCTGGAGCAGCTTGATCAGATCCTGCCGCAAGCCGATTTTGTGGTGCTGTGCGTTCCGGTGACTCCGGCGACGGCAGGCATCATCAATCAGGCACGGCTGGAGAAAATGAATCCGGATGCTTACCTGATCAATGTTGGCCGCGGGTCTCTGGTGGATGAAGCTTCGTTGCTTCAGGCGTTACGCGACTGCCGTATCGCCGGCGCTGCGCTCGACGTTTTTGCGCAAGAGCCGCTGCCGCCTGAGTCACCGTTTTGGTCGCTGGAGAATGTGCTCATCACGCCACATATCGCGGCCGTGACCGAACGACTGTGGGACCGTCATTACAAACTGTTGTCAGAAAATCTGACGCGGTTCCTGGCTGGGCAACGGTTGCTGTATGAAGTTGATAAGCAGCGGGGATATTAGAGGAAGCAATTAGCAAATGGCAATTAGCAATTGGCCGATGCTTATCGCTTTGAAATACTGGCACTGCTGCGATGTCATGCAAATAAAAAACTGCTTTGGCTAATTGCCAACTGCTCATTGCTAATTGCTTTTTTATGATTCTCCACATCAACGGCGAACCGCGCGACTTTGCCGATGGGCTGAGTCTGGCCATGCTGGTGGAGCAGCTTGGCATGAAATCGGACCGCATGGCTGTCGAGCTGAATCTGGAAATTGCACCTCGCGCAACTTGGGCGGCCACGCAGCTCAAAGATGGCGACAAGCTGGAGATCGTCCACTTTGTGGGTGGCGGAAACGCAGATTCGGAGAAGGCCGCAGTCATCAAGCCTGGCGCGCTTTCACGAGAAGCCTGGACTTGTCAGTCCTGCCAGATGCCGGCTTCGGGAAAGTTTTGTTCTGAATGTGGAGAGAAGAAGCCGAGTCGTCACGATCTTTCAGTCGGTCATTTGCTTTCTCATGCCGGCGAAGTGGTGTTCCATTGGGATTACAAGATTTTTCGCAGCCTGCGTGTCTTGCTGACGCAGCCTGGCCGGCTCAGCGCGGAGTATGTGGACGGGCGCCGCAAGCGTTATGTGCATCCGTTTCAAATGTTCTTTCTCGCCAACCTGCTTTATTTTTTGCTCTTTCCGTGGATCGGGTGGAGTGGTCTGAAGACGCCGCTGATGGTTTACGAAAACATGTTCGACTACAGCGCGCGGGCCACGCACATGGCGCAACAGCGCGCAGCGGCGCAAGGCGTGACCCATACAGAGTTTCAACATCGCTTTGATCATGTGGTCGATGTGCAGTCGCGCTCGCTGGTCGTGGTGATGGTCCCATTTTTTGCTTTGTTGCTCGTAGCCCTGGAATGGAGAAAGCGGCGGTTTTTTGGCGAGCACATGGTTTTTGCGTTCCATTTTTATGCGCTGTGGCTGATTGTGTTTGCCACCGCGATCCCCGCATTCTTCGCCCGGCTTTTTTGGATCGGTAAGCACTATGGCCTGCCGGTGACCGAGCGCGCCGTAGATGAGTGGATGTCGATTAGCAGCGCGGTGCTCTTGGCTGCCTATATATTCTTTGCTCTGCGGCGTTTTTACGGTGACGGCGTTGTAGCGGCGCTCATCAAGGCTGTCATTCTGAGCCTGCTGAGCTATGAAATTATGCAGCTCTACCGCGTCATTTTGTTTCTGACTGCTGTACACACGGCCTGAAGCGGTAGGGACATTGCTTTGCCCGGCAGTAACAAATTGACTTCCGGCACAACAATTATGTTGACTTTCCGGGTTCTGCCCGGCAAGATGACAAACATTTAGATTGTGAAATGTTTTAAACATTTCACCAGCAATATGGAATCACGATTTACATCGGCGCAGGTGGTCAAGCTGACGGGAATTACGCCACGACAGCTGCAATGGTGGGACGAGCGCGGCATCGTGGTCCCGCAGCGCGACGGGCGTCGTCGGCTGTATTGCCTGGATGACGTGACGGAAGTTGCGGTCATCTGCGCGTTACGGCGCAAAGGCTTTCCGTTGCAGAGAGTGCGCCGCATCATGAAGTTCTTGCAGAAAGAATTTGGCTGGCGTCTGGCGGAGACGGTGAGCAGCGGGTCGGATTACCATCTGCTGACCGACGGTAAGCGCGTGTATCTGGAGAACTCGCAGCGTCAGGTGATTGACGTTCTCAAGAATTCGCGCCAACCGCTGCTGGGCGTTTGTCTGAGTGACGCCGTGCGCGAAGTGCACGCGGAAATTTTCAGCCGCAGGCCGGCGCGGTCACAGCCCGCGCGCGGAAACAAGCGGAGAAGTTCGTGAAGCAGTCGCGGAGCAACACCGTAGGTTGAACGATACCAGGAGGTGACGATGGTAGCGGAACTCAACATTCTGACGGAGTGGATCCCGGAACAGATGGAGCCGGGAACCATCTTTGTTCTGGAAAATGCCGGCGAGGTCGGAAGCCTGGAGGACCCGTACTGGGCAGTTCTGTCGTGTCCGGAATGCGGCACGCTCGGATTGATTACTCGCCGCCAGATCGGCGGCCTGATTCCCGTGATCTGCGGATCGGACAAATGCTCCGCGCAATTCGTGATCCGCGATGAGCAGGTGTTGCCGAGGAAACCGAATTAGTTCGCCGCAGATTCACGCGGATGAACACTGATAAAGACAAGCCATCATTTGCAGTCCGATCTGCGTTGGTCTGCGCAAATCAGCGGCTAACGTTTTTTTCGGTATAGATCGGTACTTGCTCGACGATGGTGATGCCGAAGCCTTCGAGCGCCGCAACTCTCTTGGGATGATTGGTGAGCAGGCGGATGGAGTGAAGATTCAGGTCGGAGAGAATTTGTGCTCCCACGCCGATGTCGCGCTGAGTTTTTCTCTGATGTGCGACGTTGGCGGTCTCGCGGACTTCGCGGTGGAAGATGAGTCTTTTTTCATCGTCCACGCTAAAGCCTTTGGAAGTTTGATGCAGATAGATCAAAGCGCCGGTTCCCTCGCGGGCGATTAGTTCCAGTGAGCGATCGAGCACGCGCTGGCAATCGCAGAGTGCTCCGCCGAAAACGTCTCCGGCGAGGCAATGCGAATGCATGCGGACGAGCACCGGAGCCGTAGCGCGTTCCACGTCGTCTTTGACCAGGGCAACGTGCGATTCGCGGTCGAGTTGGTTCTCAAAAGCGATCATGCGGAATTCGCCGTGACGCGTTGGCAGCATGGCTTCACCCACGCGTACCACATGGCTTTCATTCTGCATGCGATAGCGAATCAGTTCGGCGACTGTCAGCATCTTGAGATTATGTTTTTGGCAGAACTCAATCAGATCAGGCACGCGGGCCATGGTGCCATCTTCATTCATGATCTCGCAGATCACGCCCGCGGGAACCAGGCCCGCGAGTCGCGCCAGGTCAACGGAAGCTTCGGTCTGTCCGGCACGAACGAGCACGCCGCCTTTGCGCGCGCAGAGAGGGAACACATGTCCGGGACGCACCAGATCAGCAGCGCGGCTCGCCGGATCAATCGCTGCCTGAATGGTGCGCGCGCGATCATGCGCGGAAATTCCGGTCGTTACGCCGTCACGGGCTTCAATGCTTTCGTAGAAAGCAGTGCCGTAAGGCGAAGTATTTTCGCGAGTCATCGGCCCGATACGCAGGTAGTCGAGACGCTCGGGAGTCATGGCCAGGCAAATCAGTCCGCGTCCGAACTTGGCCATGAAGTTGATGGCTTCGGGCGTGATCTTCTCGGCGGCCAGAGTCAGATCACCTTCGTTTTCGCGGTCTTCGTCGTCCACGACGACGATCATTCGTCCGGCGCGAATTTCTTCGACTGCGGTAGGGACATCCGAAAATGGAGTGCTGATGGGCATCATGAGTCTGAGAGAATTCTAGCAAAAAGACGGCGCGTACTCCTGCTTCGAAATCATGGAATGGCCCTGATTAGCGCTTGAATAGCGAAGATTAGAGAGCTACTGGTTATGGCTGCGGGAGTGGCATACAATCCAGTTATGGCCAAGCCGTCGCGCGAACTTTTCGAGGTGAGTTGTCCCTGTTGCGGGGGCCTGTTGAAAGTTGATCCTGAAACTCGCGCAGTGATCTCGCATGTTGCGCCGGTCAAGCCGAAAATGTTCAGCGACTTTGAAGCCGCCGCTAAAGCCATGCGCGACAACGAAGGTCGTAAGGAATCCATTTTCCGCCAGGCAGTGGACGCTGAGAAAAATAAAAAGGACCTGCTGGAAAAGAAATTCCAGGAGGCAGTGAAAAAGGCCAAGGAAACTCCGGACGAAGGCCCCAGGCTTCGTGACTTTGAGCTCGACTAGCCGGCCAGTTTTGTCCAAACGATTTCTATTGCTCGGACATCGCGGCGCCCGCCACTGCGCGCCGGAAAACACTCTGGCTGCGTTTGATCTGGCACTGGAACACGGCGCAGACGGTTTTGAGTTCGACGTTCGCCGCACTCGCGATGGGCAATCTGTAGTGTGCCATGACCCTAAGTTTCACCGGCTCGTAGTGCGAACGCACACGCTCGAACAACTTCAGGCACGCAGCCGATCGGCAGAAGAGCGGACGTCTTGTCTTGAAGAAGTTTTAGACCGCTACTCGCGCAGAGCGTTCCTCAACGTGGAAATAAAAGTTCGCGGATGGGAACGGGAAGTCGTCGCCGCTTTGAAGCGTTCGCGTCCGCAACACGGTTATTGTGTGTCTTCATTTTTGCCGAGCGTTGTGCGCAAGCTGCATGTACTGGACGCTGCGCTTCCGCTGGGAATTATCTGCCAGAGCCACTGGCAACTGCGGCGCTGGAAAGTTTTGCCTGTAACCTACGTAATTCCGCACTATCGGTTGCTGTCGCTGCCGCTGGTAGATCGTCTGCACGCTGGAGGCAAAACTGTAATCACCTGGACTGTCAACAAACCGGCACAAATGTTGCGCGCGGCTGCGTTGGGAGTGGACGGAATTATTTCTGACGATACTGAACTGTTGGTAAAGACGATGCGGGCTAGGCAGTAGAGTTCGGATGCAAGAATTGCTTCCGCTCTTCTTCCAGACCGCCAAGTTCAGACTGAATCCGTCTTTCATCCCAACTCAAAGCCGCGCCAACTTTCCCAGCGGCTTCACGGCTGCAAGATTCAGACCAACACGCGCCCAAACAAACCGGAACGCGGCGCAACAAGATGTCACTCAGCGTGACTGCGTACTCGTAATTCACCGCCTCCACTGCTTCCGCCACGATGTGGTTGCTGTGATTGCAGAGCGGAGCACGCAAGCGGTCGTCGAGTGACGCCGTGTGCGCGATAGCCAGCGCGTGCCGTCCGTGCCATTGCGCAATCGCCCCGGCGGACGCTGCCGGGATTCCGGCTTTGGCGGCGACCAGCCGCGACCACTGGCGTAGCGTGGATTCAATTCCATCTTGCGGCGCAGGCTCCGCAAACTGGACGGTTGTTCCTCCGGTTGCGATTCCGAGTTTGCCGGCGACTTCTCTGGCCAGGCTTGCTGCTGTAGTGAGTTTGCCGCCGATGATTGAGATCAATCCCGCAGCGCCCTCGTCCCGATGGTCATGAATGACGTGCTTACGCGTCACCGCCGATGCCTTCGTTCCGGGCGCATGAGGCAACGGGCGAATTCCGGCAAATGTGTAGCGTATATCCGCTTTGGTCAGTCCGGAACGCGGAAAGATCCGGCTAAAGCTGCTAAAGAGATAGTCGACTTCGCTGGCTGAAGGCTGCGGATCGTCAGCACCGCCAGAATCCGCGACTTCCGATGTTCCAACAAGGACTTGTCCATTCCACGGAATCGCAAAGATCGGACGGCGGTCAATGGCTTCGGTATAGATTGCTTCGTGTGGTACTCCGGGAAACTGCGGCAGCACGAGATGCGATCCACGAACTCCTCCGATCATTTGTTCGGATGAGAGATTGGACTCTTTGACTACGGAATCCGCCCAAGGGCCGGTGGCGTTGACGATGAAAGTGGCAAAGACTGAATACTCTTTTCCGGCGAGTTTGTCTTGCAGTCTGGCTCCCGTGACAGAGCGTGTCTCTTTGTTGCGCAGGACTTCAAGAACTCGAGTGTGATTTCGCACCACAGCGCCGGCGTCAGCAGCTTCCGTCAGCCATTCGGCTGCCAGGCGCTCCGGAAATTCGCATTGCGCATCTTCGTATGCATAGACACGCCACGAATTTCCCGCATCAAGTTGTTGCTCGAACTCACGAGCGTCGGTAGACGATCCGCGACCGACGCCAGCCCAGTGGCGATACAGCCACTGTCCTGTTCTGATGGCCAGCGATCCGCGCAGCAGCGAGTGTGATTGCGCCGGCAGCACCAGTAGAAATTCCAGCGGCCGGACCAGATGTGGAGAATCAGCCAGCAAACGCTGACGCTCTCGCAATGATTCACGGACCAGTCCAACTTCGCCGTGCTCCAGGTAGCGCAGNNGCAATGCCGTTGATGCCTCCGCCGATGACCAGGACATCGAAATGCTGTCCGTCGAGGGGAGGGCGTTCCGTGCGTGGAGTTTCCACGGTCAGTCTTGGATGGTGGCCCAGCGCTCGGGCGCAATGTTGGGAAAGACAGAATCGCGCAGCTCGATCTTTTCCAGCTCGGCCAGTTTGTCGGCAGGGACCTGTCGCGTGGCTTCAAAACGTCCCCACGTGTCGAGCAGCGCGCGCAACTGATCCAGATGCGCATGGAAGCGCTTCTCTGCATAGTCGCGGGCGTTCTTGGTGGTGATCAGAAACTGCCAGTCAGAAGATTCCAGCAGCAACAACTCGCGGCAGATCTGCTGGGCCAGACGCGTAGCGGTAGGGTTGCCACGCCACAGTCCGCCATTGGCCATTTGTTGCACGGCCAATTCGGCGGGATAAATATGTTTCCACGTCCAGGCTGTATCTTCATTTAGCCAAACGCTGTTGTCACTGTTGGCGCCCCATGAGCCTTCGGGCAGAGCGACAAATCCGTTGGGCTGATATTGATCGAGATACTCGGCTCCAGTGAGCAATCGGACTTGCGACTCGGGCCTGGCGT
This sequence comes from Acidobacteriaceae bacterium, assembly GCA_003140235.1. Taxonomy (GTDB): domain Bacteria; phylum Acidobacteriota; class Terriglobia; order Terriglobales; family Acidobacteriaceae; genus Angelobacter. The sequence continues at coordinate 30,987 of PLJN01000083.1, read as the reverse complement.
ATTCGAGCGCCACATATTTGAGCCATTCGGGACCTTCAAACCACCAGTGCCCGAACAGCTCGGCGTCAAAAGGCGCGGTGAGTACCGGCATTCCCGCGCCGTGTTTTCCGAAGTTCTTCAAGACATCTGCGGTGATGTTGGCAAAGTGCGCCGCATGTTCACGCACGCGCTCTTGCGCTATGGCGGGATCGTACGGTAGCTTTGCTCCGAGGTCGACTTTGGCGCCGGAAATCTGCCAGTAGCGATGTCCACCCGGCCAGCGCTTTTTGTGGAATTCCAGATAGTTCGCGTCACCCGGATATCCGTGATCGCCGCTCCACACTTGAATACCGGTGCGCGGATCGCGCGTGAAGAATGCAACGTGAGCACGCTTGCGGTCGGGAGTATCCGCAAGATACGGACGATAGAAATTCTTGCCGGCATGGTCAGAAGGAACTTCAACAGCTCGCGGCACTCCGCCGGCGAGCATTTCGTAGGGCGTGAAGCGGGTGGAGCTGTCCACGAGGTGCGTGTCAACGTAGAAGAACTCCAGTGAGTTTTCCGCCAGAATCTGCTCGACGCCTGCGCGCAAAAATGGTTTACCACCGTGAGCGGAACCAAGTCCGTTCAGGGAAACTGGGAACTGCCACAGACCCGCGGGACGATATCCGCACTCGGGCAGCCATATGCCGCGCGGCTTTCGTCCAAAGAACCGGACGTGTGTCTCGACTCCGGTTGCAACCTGCGCCCGTATGGAAGCGTCCGTGCCGAGCAAAGGAAAATATCCATGGGTTGCGCCGGACGTGATGATCTCAATCGAGCCTGATTCATAAAACTTTCGGAAACCGAGGACGATGTCGCCATGCAAATCTTCAAAATGGCGCAGGGCTTCCTGATAGAACTGGCGCCAGAATGCGGCGACTTTTGCCATGTGCTGATCGCCTTGTGCGGTGAAATCGTCAGCGTCTTTAATGGCGGCTTCGATCTTGCGGATAACGTATTTGGGGAATTCTTCTTTAAAGAGAGGATGCGAAAGCTGCTCCAGCAAAATCGGAGTGAGCCCCACATTGGCTTTGAGCGCAACACCTCGTTGCTCCAGGTCGCCCAGCACGGCCAGCAGCGGTAAATAGGTTTCCGCCGCGGCTTCATAGAGCCACTCCGTGCCGTGCGGCCACGTGCCGTGATTGATGACGTACGGAAGGTGAGAGTGGAGCGCGAAGGTCACGCAGCCAAGCTGGTTGTTAGCAGGAGTTTTCAACATCATCGGCGAACATGCTTTCCCGGCAGCAAACGGTCAGGTTTCGATGCAGCGGCGCCGCCCCGAATTTTCAGTGTAACAGATGGAGTGATACATTTAATGCCGTGTCCACGGGCGAAAAATTCGAAAAGGCTGTTGCCATTATGGCGCGTCTCCGTGCTCCCGGCGGATGTCCCTGGGACCGCGAGCAGACGTTCGACACCATCAAGAAATACACACTGGAAGAGACATATGAAGTTCTGGAGGCGATTGACAATCGCGACTGGCCTGAACTTACCAGCGAACTCGGCGACCTGCTGCTGCAAGTCCTCTTTTATGCGGAGATGGGCAAAGAGGACGGCCAATTTTCCATTGACGACGTGCTCGACGCGCTGTGTAACAAGCTGATTCACCGCCATCCGCATGTGTTTGGCGACGTGAAAGCGGCCAACGCGGACCAGGCGCTGAAGAACTGGGAAGCGCTCAAAGCGGAGGAGAAAAAGAAACGCACTGCCGGCGATTCTCAGGAATCTCATGAAACGCTGTTGAGCGGTGTCTCTTCCAAAGTCCCGGCTTTGCTGGAGGCCCACAAGATCAGTTCCAAGGCGGCGCGCGTTGGTTTCGACTGGCCGGCGGTGGAAGGCATTCTGGAGAAGCTTGCGGAAGAGACGCATGAGCTTCAGGAACATATGGCTAACCTTCCTGCAGGTAAGTTGAAGGAAGGCGACAAGCGAGTGTCCCCGGAGATGCACTCGTTGCTGGAAGAAGAAGTGGGCGATCTTTTCTTTGTGCTGGTCAACCTTGCGCGGCATCTCGATGTGGACGCGGAGTCGGCGTTGCGCAAGACCAACCGCAAGTTCCGCCGCCGTTTTGGATTTATAGGAGAACAATTGACCAAACAGGGCGGCAAGTTGGAAGAGGCGTCCCTGGAACAAATGGAAGCCCTATGGCAGCAAGCCAAGAGTCTTGAGGAGAAGCCATAGTGAGCGCAGACACGGCGCGTTTGGGCGAGGTAATCATTCGTCACTGCAAGGGGAATGACGAGCTCAGCGCGTGTGTCGCGTTGCAGAAAGAAGTCTGGAAATTTGCTGACGCCGACTTGGTGCCTTTGCGGATCTTTGTGGTTGCCGGAAAAATTGGCGGCCAGATCATCGGCGCGTTCGCGGGCGACGAGTTAGTTGGCTTTGCGTTTTCCATTCCCGGCATGCGCGCCGGACGCGCATACCTCCATTCGCACATGCTGGCTGTACGGGAAACCTACCGTGACTCCGGACTGGGCCGGCGGCTGAAGCTGGCGCAGCGCGACGACGCGCTGGCGCGAGGCATTGCGCTCATCGAGTGNNGGTGGACGCACTCGAGCAGGGCATTGATCTGATGGAATGGACCTTCGATCCACTGGAGATCAAGAATTCCCACCTCAATCTGGCGCGGCTGGGCGCCGTCGCGCGGCGTTACAGCGTTGACCACTACGGCGGGTCATCGTCTCCACTGCAAGGCGGCCTGCCGACCGATCGTCTGGTCGCGGAATGGTGGTTGAAGTCAAAGCGCGTGGTGAGATTGCTGGAACACAATCAGCCTCCGCAGTTTCAAGTAGTAAGAAGGATTGCTGTGCCGTCGGAGGTTTATCAGTGGAAAGCTTCGACGACGGAACGAGCCAAGGCGATGGAAATCCAGAAGCGTAACCGGGAAGAGTTTCAAGTTGCGTTTGCGCTGGGGTTCACTGTGGTTGGTTACGAACGCGACCAGCAAGACAACGGCACGTTTCTATTGGGACGTTGGGACGAGAAAAATGGGGATGGCGGTCCATGGGACGTAGACGCGATTGAGATGCCAAACGAGAGTGACGGCAAGTGAAGATTGAAGCCATCACGCTGCGCGAAATCCGTATGCCGCTGGTGCACTTTTTCGAGACCAGCTTTGGCCGGACGACCGAGCGCCGCATCTTGCTGATGAATTTGCACACAGACGGGCCGGAAGGCTGGGGAGAATGTGTGGCCGGAGAGGACCCGTTCTACAGTGAGGAATCTGTCGACACGGCGTGGTATGCAATGGAACACTATTTAGCGCCCGCGGTTTTGGGGAAGACGGTGGACAAGGGAAGTGACGTTCCGCCGTTGCTGGGCAAAGTCCGTGGACATCGAATGGCCAAGGGCGCCTTGGAAAATGCTGTTTGGGACGCGGAGGCTCAGCAGAAACAGCTGCCTCTTTGGCGATTACTGGGCGGCACGCAGACAGAAATTGCGTGCGGCGTGTCGATCGGTATTCAGAATTCCGTCGAGCAACTGCTGGACAAGATTGAGACGGAACTCAGCGCTGGATATCGCCGGATCAAAGTCAAATGCAAACCCGGATGGGACGTGAATGTGTTTGAGAGAATCCGCGCTCGTTGGCCAGCCATTGTCCTGAGTTGCGACGCCAACTCGGCTTACACACTGGACCAGATCGAGCACCTGAAGCAGTTCGACCGTTTCAATCTGCTCATGATCGAACAGCCGCTGTGGCATGACGACTTTTATTTTCACGCGCACCTACAGAAGCAGATCAAGACCAGCATTTGCCTGGATGAAGCTGTGCTGAACCGCCGCATCACGCAGGCGGCCATTGAACTGGGCGCGTGCCGGATCATCAACGTGAAAGTGGGCCGTGTGGGCGGCTTCAGTGAGGCGGTGGCTGTCCATGATGTGGCGAAGAACGCGGGTGTTCCGGTGTGGTGCGGCGGAATGCTGGAAACAGGAATCGGACGCTCGCACAACATTGCTCTTTCCACTCTGCCCAATTTCACGCTGCCGGGAGATGTGTCCGCGTCGAAACGGTATTGGAAGGAAGACATCATTGAACCGGCGGTGGAAGTTTCTCCGCAGGGCTACATTAGAGTCCCGGAAACGCCGGGGCGGGGATTCAAGATCAAATCTGATCTGATCGAAAAGCTGACCGTCCGTCAAAAGACTCTCTCAGAAGCCCCGAGCGCTTAGCGAGAGGTCCCTATGATCACGAAATGCGTAGCCGTGAATTTCGCGAATGATTGCAAATCTGCTTTCCCTGCTTCATTTGTGTTCATTCGCGCAAATTCGCGCAAATTCGTAGCTAACATCCTTCGCGGTGATAGAGACCCCTCGCTAAGCGCTCGGGGCATTAGGAGAGTACTCTTCATAAGCTCTCATAATCTTGCCAGCGGGAGCGCGCCTCAGGACATAAACGTAGACGCGCGGAGGTGTACCGGTTTCCTCTCGCTCGACTTCATACCATTCTCCGTGAACGCCGATCGTCAGGCTTGCGGTCCAGTTAGGTTTGGCAAGAGCAGACGCGATTCTCACGCGGTTACCGTCCGCTAGAGATTCGAAAGAGTCGGGAATCGCCGCCAGAGGTGCAATCTTGCGCTCGGTTTGCCGGCGGCGAATGAAGGAGTTTGCTTTGAAAGCCAGGACCACCGGCAGGCTGGCGATCACTTCAGAGAAGCACAGGCCGCCAAGAAAACGAACAATCCCTTCCAGAGACAGATACAACAGAAGCAGAGCGAGCGGGTGAAAAAGAACATACTCAATAAAGAAGACCACGAGGAACCATGCCTGAGTGGTCTCATTCCCGCGCTCCAGAATGTTTCCGTATTTGGCCAGACGCAGCGCCAGGAGCGCTCGATAACCGGCGAATAGCCACCACGAACAGAGAAGTGCCTGAAGAAGGCCGGTACCGGTTGCCGCGACGATCACTCGCGACGTCGAATGGGGCCGATGGGCGGTCCTTACGGAAGCTGGACAAAAAGCGAGCGCGATGTCCCACAACAATTCGAGCATATACAGATCGCGAGAAACCCAACTCTCGCACAGGGAGAGTATCGCATCAACCTGATGGTGCGCAGCCAGATCCTCGCCAAGCTGAGCAATACAGACCAGACATGCCAGCCCAATGAGGGCTACGCTGGGTCGTAGCTTGTAACGCTCGAGTAAGCGCGATGGGCTGGCAATCTGCCGCCGCGTAGTGAGTGCAAAGGGCGCTCATGCCGCAAAGGAACGCGATTTGTCATTTGGAATCTATCTTGCCGGTACGTTGATCCTGATTGGTGGGCTCGTCTATGGAGCACATCTGATGCACATACCGGCACATTGGATTGCGGTTGGCGCGATCGTGCTGGCAGGAATGGGAATTTTGGCGGGTGTGAAAGCCACCCGGCAAAGAGACCCGTCGACATAAACCGAAATGCGGGGCTGCAAGTCCGTGTTTTCTACCTGGATTGTTTGAATTTCAAAAAGGAGATACAAAAGTGAAACTGAATTGGTTAGTTGGTGCAGTACTTGCTGCTGCTGTCGCGGTGCCTGCTACAGCGCAAATTGGAATATATGTTAGGACCGGCCCCCCGGCAAACCGCTATGAGCGGCGCAGTGAGGCCCCCGGTCCAGGCTACGTATGGGTCGATGGCTACTGGAACCAGGACCGCGGGCACTACGTATGGGTCGGGGGACGGTGGCAACAGCCGCCTTATGCAGGCGCATATTGGAGCCATCCGCACTACGATCACGAAAGGCAAGGCTGGCGGCAGCATGAAGGTCATTGGGACCATGAAGACCACAGCCGTCGCGACGACCACAGATAGATCGATATAATTCGATTCAGAACACTCCGGTGTACCAGCCCGGAGTGTTTCTGCGTTGGGTCGGACGTGACGCGGGTTCATCTTCGATTGTGCGTGCTCAAATCAAGCCGAGAAATTGTGTAATCTAGACATTGGGAATCGGAGCATCCAATGTTCAAGACTGACCTCATGGAGAATGCGTCGCAAGGCAGAACCTCGCGCCGGGCTTTTCTGGTTTCTGCCGCGGCCATCGGTGCGGGTTTATACTTTTGGAACAGGAGCAAAACACAGCCTGCGGAAGCCCATATGCCAAACCAAAAACCCCCTGAAGATGTGACCATTGTTGAGTTCACCGACTCCGGCGAGCGCAAAGTCGTCGTCCGCGAGCCCAAGATCGTCAAGAGCGACAGTGAGTGGAAAAAGCAACTCACGCCCAATGCTTATGACATCGCCCGCCATGAAGAAACGGAGATGGCTTTTTCCGGCGAGTACTGGAACCTGCATGACAAGGGTCTTTACCGCTGCGTCTGTTGCAGCACTGCGCTTTTCAGTTCCGATACCAAGTTTGAATCCGGCACCGGCTGGCCGAGTTTCTGGCAGCCGATTGCCGAAGAGAACATTGAGAACATCCAGGACAGTACCTTCGGTATGACGCGCACCGCCGTGGCCTGCCGCCTGTGTGACGGTCATCTGGGCCACGTCTTTGACGATGGTCCCAAGCCCACAGGATTGCGCTACTGCATGAACTCAGCGTCGCTACGCTTTGTGAAATCAAACACATGAAAGCGTCAGATTTTCGACGCATCGCTCTGAGCATGCCTGAGGCCCTGGAAGGTTCCCATTTCGGGAATGCTGATTTCCGCGTGGGAGGAAAAATCTTCGCCACACTCGCTCTGGAGCGTGAAGATTACGGCGTGCTGCTGTTATCGCCGGAGCAGCAAGCGGGCATGGTCGAAGATGAACCAAAAATCTTTTCGCCGGTCCCGGGTGGCTGGGGACGCCAGGGTTCTACGCGAGTAAACCTTGCCAAGGTGACGTCCGACATACTCGCAAGCGCTTTGCGAACCGCATGGCTCAAACGCGCGCCCAAGCGGCTTGTTAGTGCGTCGCCGAAATCCTAAATCTGGCGGTACTTCCTTAAGATGCGGCGGTGCCGGACATGATTCTGAACAGCAGCAGCCACCGCCTGAGATTAGTGGTCATCAGGAAGTTTTCTTTTACGTGTTCCCGCCCGTTTCTGCCGAGTTGTATGGCAAATTCCGGATGCGTGAGTAAATACCGGATCTGATAAGCGCACCCTTCAACGGAGTGGACCAGCATTCCTGTCAGTTTGGGAATTACTTGACTGGGAATGCCCCCGACAGCTCCGGCGATGGTGGGTTTGCCTTTCCAGAGCGCTTCGGTCACGGTAAGACCGAAGCCTTCGCGCAGGGACTTCTGAATCACCAGAGTCGAAGCGCGCTGCAGTGCGTTGATCTCCAACGCACACCACGGCGGCAGGTTCAGAATAATAATGTCGGGATCACCTTGCGCGGCGGCTTCCACCTCCTGCAGCACAACGGCGCCTTCGGGATCATCACTGGCTCCGCCGCCGGCCAGCACGAGTTGGCAGTCCACGTACGGCTTGGCCAGTTTGTATGCCTGGACGACGCCTACAGGGTCCTTCAAGCGGTCAAAACGTGAGATCTGGGTGACGATCGGCCGCCTGCGATCGATGCCGAAGTCGTCACAGACCTTTTGGACGACACTCTCATCCAGGTCTTTGTTCTTCTCCGACAAGGGATCAATGCAGGGAAAGAAAAGATATTGCGGGATCGGCAACTGGCGAGCAAACGACGGCGAAGAGAAAATGGCCGCGTCATAGCGCTCTATCATGGGGCGAAGAAATTCCCACACTTCGGGATTAGGATTGGAGAGATCAATGTGGCAGCGCCAAATCCAGCGTGCGTGACTGTTGGTACGGGCACGAATCAATGCCGCCGGCTGCGGATCATGGATCACCACCAGGTCTTCATCAAACGTCATGCGCTGCTGGTTCTGCTCGTTGTAAGCGAGAAAAAGTTCACGGGCTTCGTTGGTGAGATGGTAATCACCGCCGTGCAGCGCGTTGTGGAAAGCCTTGGTCAACTCAAAGAAATCGTTGCCGCCGGTAATCACGTCCCAGCGCGTGGGTACTTCCATTTCGGCCAGCAGCGGTACGAGACGGTCCAGCATCTCAGCGACACCACCGCCCACGGCCGTGGAGTTCACCATTTTGGCAGTCTTGCCGCGCAGGCTGGCGGCGAGGAAGTGAAGTTCATCCAGGGCTGCCTCGCCAATGATGGGTTGATAGTCATTGAGTTTTGGGTGAGGGGAAGGAGGGGGGGGAGTTGCGGGGAAATGCGGCGGCTTCTGGCGCTCTCCCTCCTGGATCTTCAGGACAGGCAATGCAGAAGAGTGAGTCTGGTTGACCTGGTGAGTCCGCACCGGTAGCGCGGACTCTTGCGCAGTGCTTTCAATCTGTAAATCGCCGTCCACAACGGTTTTCAGCGGTTTCTTCATTGTGTTGATTCNNAACAATACCCAATATCTGGCGACGAACGTCTTCGAGCGTCGCTGTGTAGATATCAATGCGATTCACCGCGCGGGCCATTTCCGGCAGACGCAGTTCCTCCTGCAGCCAGCGGGAAAAATCGTTGGACATGAGCTTGAGCCGCAATCGTGCTTCAATGAAATGGTGATGGATACAATGCACCGTGGCGCGTGCCAGACCCTCGGAAAATTGGGGAAGAGTAGCGGCCGTGAAGAGTGCGTGCAGGACCACGATTTCGGAAGAGCAGAAATAAAAGGGCTCACGCGCCACGCGGCCTTGCGAATTCGGATTCCAATGAATGTAATCGGCGACGATTTTTATGACGTGGTCGCGTAGCGCTGCGATGGAGGTGAAGTCGCGCACATCGACGCCGGCCAGATGCTCCGCCAGCACAACTTCATTGCAAGCCGTGAATGCCCAGTGAGCGAAGTCATTGGAGAATCCCTGGCGAATAAAGTGGTGCTCCTCCAGGGTGCGGAATGTGTGCTGAAAGATGGAGTCGTCAGGACACGTATGCAGCGCGTCGAACAACTCTGCTAGCGTAGTCGCCCGCTGTCGTCCAATGCGCAACAGGTGGGCGGAACTGGTAAAGTAGAACGGTTTGTCAGCCGTACGCAACGGCGCTTTGACAATCTCTAACGTCGCCATATTTTTGTTAGCTCCCTATTTGCCGCGTGCAGGGCGGCGCGCTTTCGCCGTGTGGTTCCTGCGAGCGGATTGATTAAGAAAAAAATTCATCGAACTCCCTGTCGTGCCTTTAACCACTGCACCAAGAACTCCAACAACTCTTCCGGGGGACGGATCCAGAGATCGGCAGCCGTCTCGCGCCATTCAGGACGTACCAGTGCAGTGAGTCCGCGGTGCTCCAAGGCGCGAAAGGCGTCTTCGTCCGTCAGGTCATCTCCAAGAAAGGCGACCTGGGCCTGTTCATCCATTTCTGCCAGGATGGTCCGCACCGCGTCTCCTTTATTGCGGCCCGGAGAGCGGATTTCCAGCCCGCCATCGAAGGGAAGCAATATCATGTGGCAACGTTCGGCAATGGCTCCCCATCCGCGCAGAACGCGCTCGCGAATCGCTTCTGCCGCCGTCGCGGGCAGACCCCGCCAATGGACCGCGATGCTGCCCGGCTTGAACTCGGCCATGCGGTACAGTTCCTGGTCGTGCAACCATTCCGCTGCTGCCACCAGTGCCTGCTGCACGCAGTCATTCAAATGCGGCATTTCATACGTGCCGTCCGGGCTCAGGCGCTGCAGGCCCTGGGAGCCCCAGATTTCAGGGTAGGGAAGAATCCCCAGCAGAGGAATAATGTCATTGGCGGTACGGCCGGTCACCAGCACCACTCGCGTCCGTCCGGTATTAATGATTCCTCTTATCAGATTAGTAACGCCGGGATACGGGAAAGCCCGGTAGCGGTCCCGCTGAAAAGGAGCCAGAGTGCCGTCGTAATCCAGCAACAGAGCTGCGGCCACCGGAGAGCGCAAGGCATTAAAGAACTGCGCGCGGCTTATTTTTTCAGCTGTCTTCAGCAATCGGTCCTCCTTTCAGGCAGCAGGACTATTCGTTTGAATGCCACTGATGTGAGCTGCTGCTGCCGCCGGGCGTGCTGCTTCTACACGGACTTCGCATAGTTCGGCAATCAGGTTACCGGCCCAGCGATAGACGTTGTTCTCTCGCACTGTCCGGCGCATGCGTTGCATCCGAGCGCGGCGTTCCTCCGGCGGCATCTCCAGGGCAAAGCGGATCGCTTCGGCGGTTTGGCTCAGGTCGTATGGATTCACCAGCAGCGCATCTCGCAACTCGCGAGCCGCGCCGGTAAATCTACTCAGGACCAGGGCGCCTTGCTCGTCGTGGCGAGCTGCCAGAAACTCCTTGGCGACCAGGTTCATGCCGTCATGCAGAGATGTGACCAGGCACAAGTCCGCGGCGCGGTAATAACGATGGATCTCGCGATGGCTATACTGTCCCTTAAGAAAGACAATCGGCTTCCACTTGTTTCTCTGGAACCGCCAATTGATGCGCTCGGCCTCGGCTTCCACGTCGTTGAGCAGATCGTGATAGCGCTTGATGTGGGTGCGGCTGGGAGCGCCAATCTGAACGAATGTAAACCGGTCGCGATACAGCGGATATTTTTCCAGCAGCCGTTCCACAGCGAGGAAGCGCTCCAGGATTCCCTTGGTGTAGTCAACGCGATCCACGCCCACTCCCAGGAAGACCGCGTCAACGCCCAGTTCCTTGAGCAGGAGAGGGCGCTCCATGGAATCGCAGACCGGAGTAGACGCTGGGGACTCGGCGTCAGTGAAGTCCACGCTGATGGGGAAGGGCTGGACCATAGTGTCATGGTCGCGCCGCTGCACGGAAAAGCGTTCCCAATCAATACGCGACTCCAGGGCACGGTCCACCGTCTGCAGGAAATTGGTGCAGTGCGACTGGACATGAAAGCCGATCAGGTCCGCGCCCAGAAGTCCGTCGAGCAACTCACGCTGCCAGGGGCAGATGCCGAAGGCTTCCGGATTAGGCCACGGAATATGCCAGAAGATAGCGACCCGCGCGTCCGGCCGCTTCTCTTTGATCAGTCGAGGCAGCAGGGCAAAGTGATAATCCTGCACCAGAATTACCGGCCGCTCCGTGTCTTTCATTTCTTCCAGGACGGCGTCGGCAAATTTGCGGTTGACCTGCTGGTAGTGTTCCCAGTCCGAAGTGCGGAACAACGGCCGTGTGTGCGCGATGTGACAAAGCGGCCACAAGCCTTCATTGGCAAAGCCGTAGTAGTAGCCTTCCTCTTCATCCTTGTCCAGCCACACGCGACGCAATGTGTAGCGCGGATCATCCGGCGGGACCGCCACGTGGTCTATCGAGTCCACGGTTTCGCGGTCCGCGTCGCCGCTGCCATGGGCAACCCACATGCCATCACAGGCGCGCAGGACTGGTTCCAAAGCAGTCACTAGGCCGCTGGCTGGGACCATGACTTCCAGCGTCTTGCCTTGGCGCGAATGGATGTAAGGTTCGCGATTGGAAACCACAAATAAGCGGCTGTCTCCCAATCGAGCTTGTAGATGAACGGCCAGCCGTTCGGCAGTCCACAAGGACTCACCGGCGTCTCGCAGACGGGCCTCGTTTTCGGCGGCGAAGCGTGCCTGATTCAGGCTTTGCGCAAAAGTGGCGACTTCATGGGCGAGTGGCCGCAGGAAATCGCAATCCGGCGGGCTCTGGCGCCCGGAGACGCCGCCCATGCGCAAGGCCCGCATCCATTGCGCGGCGCGCCCGATTGGTCCGGTAAGACTCCAACGAACAATCAGCAACGTGATCAAGGAAATAAGAAATACCTGGACCAGGACGCGTTGAAATGTCTGTCGCCACACGTGGCGGCTCTGGGCTCCAATGTAGGAAGCATCATGCACGATCGCCAGCACACCGATGATCTGGTCGTCGCGATGCAGAGGCAGCGTGTACACGTGTGCCGACTCGGGCCCGAGGTAAACGAAGTTTCCCGCAGGATGGTTTCCGATGACGGCCTGGTCGAGCGCCAGTGGAGTGCTGACAAGCCGCTGGCCCAGCCCCGGAGTCACGGCCAGACGGGCGCCCTGCTGGTCGTAGACTGCGATGCCCAGCAGATGTTCGCGGTTCCCAAAGCGTTCCACGATGCGTTGCAGGTCCCGCGTGGTGCTCTTTTCCAGAGAGCGCTCCACGTTGCCGGCCAGACTCTCGCCCAGCACCTCGGCGCGCCGTTCAAGATCACGCCGCAGATTGGATTTTTCGATCTGGACCTCATAGAACGAAAACGCCAGGGACACCAGCGTGATGCCTACGATCAGCGAGACGATCAAGCGAGCACTGATGAGTCGCACACCGCACCTCCTGGCTAGCATACTGGCGGGTAGCCGGAAAAACCGTACAGTCTTGCTCAAGACCGTCTAGTCTTTCTCTATCTCTTAGTAAAGATGCAACCCCAGTAGTCAAAGATGTAACCCCAGGCTTCCACAGAGAACGCGTGCAAGCGGGGGGCCAAACAGTCCAATCACTCGTATCTGATTGATTCTTAGGCAGCTGGAGGTTCGGAGCGTGGATTGCATCGACAGTGCGACTTTAGGTATTTCAGGGAAATTATTCCGTGTGAACGAGAGGGTTCCTGTGCGGCGCCCATGGGCGATTTCAGTTCCTGGCGTTTTGATCTTTGCGCTATTGCTTATTGAATACTCGGGTTTCCTCGAACTCGCCCTGTTTGTCTTTGCCGTGGAAATGGGCGGTGATGGTTTTTCCGTCTGTGGAAAGGGTGATTGTCTCGGCAATCGTTGTGCCATCCGCCATGGACGCATGGGCGGTCGATTTGCGTTCTGAGATACGGTGGTAACTGATCTTGCCTGCTTCCTGTCCGTTGACCATGAGCGGATATGGCTTCCCGTCGGACTTTCCGTCATAGACTTCGTTGTAGTTGCTGCCGTCAGCAGCCGTGCCGGCGATGGTGTACTTCACGATGGCCTGCCCGGCCGCTTCCACGTTCAGGATTTCCTGAGGAGCAGGCCCGCGAAGCTTGGACTTGCTGGCATCCAGCTTCCATGATCCGGCCCACGGATCAACCGATGCGGCTTTCTGGGCCCAGGTCAAAGCCGCAGCACAGCACACGGTCACAACTAGAAGCGCATGTTTCCTCATGATGATTCCTCCGATGTCTGGGTATTTTAACCCCGGGTGGTACCGCGATTCACCGTCATTTTGAGGCAGCAACGGTGTCAGTTTTTTCCAACATTTCCAGGGCTGTGCTCAGCGTGAGACCATCGGGAGCGCGGCGAAAATCAGTGAACACCCGTTTCTGTTTGACGGCAATGGTCTTAAAGATGACCGCGCGTCCGCGTAGGTTCAGGTCGACCAGAACGCCTTCCCAATGTCCTTGCCCCACATCTTTTTGGACGACCTTGAATGTGCCGCCTTTGTCCAAATGTCCCAGCAATCCCCAGCCGAAGTTCACGTCCTCAAAGAGCTCGCCTTCGATGCGGGCCAGGCGCATGGCTGAGCGGTCAATCCACAGCTTGCCTTTCATGGAGTGATACACGGTCATCTCGCGCGTTGGCGGGTCATAATGAGGATTCGGTGTGAGCGCCACTCGCACCAAGCCATCTTCCACGCCGTCGTAAGTGAAGGAAAAAGCGTCGGGAATATTTTTGATGAGTTGGCGGGCTTTGTCGGCATCGGCCTTGTCACGTTTCTGAAGCCGGGCGCGCTCCTGCGGGTCTTCCACTTGACGCCGCATTCGCGCATTATCGCTTTGCCGCTGTTCCGGTGTAAGCGGCTGGCCGTTCCACAGGACCACCTTGGCCAGCTCCCCTTCTTTGGTTTCAATCACCTGGCGGTCCTGTGTATTTTTCTCGTCTTCGCGGTGGAGATGATACATCCAACGGCTGTGATCGTTGTCGATAGCGCTCAGTTCACGGCCGATTGCTTCACGCACAAACTGACTGGCGTCACTGGGAAGTGAAGCATCCGGTTTTGCTCCGGAGTTTTGGAGCATACACGCCAGCGCGGTACTCCCGGCAATCGCGCATACCACAAGCGTTCGCCGGACTTTTCTGGATAACATAAGGCCCATCCCGTACGTTACAAGAAATAATCCATTTGCATTTTACACGGGCAGCACGGACTTCAATTCTTTCCGCGCGGTTCGCGGGACATGTTGTTGTGATGCGATTTGCGCCCAACACAATCGGAGAAGTTGAAAATATTTTTGTCCGTTTCGGGATTTCGCACTGCATTTCTACGCGATTCGCATTGTGGAAAATGAGGACTTTTTATCTCGCCGGCCAAAGGCCGGGGACCTCCGCTGCGGTGGCGGATGGCGCGATTTCAGAGCATCGGAGTTACGTTGGTTCGAGGCCCTTTCCGATGTTGACTTCTGCTGACTTGACTGGGGTGTAAGCCGGAAGCTAGGCTTGCGGCGAAAGGACTGCGAATATTTCGATTTCCCGCGTTGTCCGTAAGCCAAAGAAAATGCAATTCTTACTTGAGTGTGAGAACCCCGTCAAATCGACGGCTTGCTGCACCCGCACTAATGAAAGCTTGTCCCCATTAGCGAAAGCGATCACACAGCGAAGGCGCTTAGCAAGGATCACCCCGCGTTTTTAGAGAAATTTGACAAAATCTTATTGTAGATAAGGTGGGTCTCAAGTATAGTCTGGTGAGCTTTTCTGTACACAATTTGGAGCCCAGCCGATGTGGAAATCACGTCCCGAAGATAAGCCCATTTCTCCGAATGCGGTTCAACCTGCATTTACGCCGCCACCCACAACACATTCCACAGTCGCGCTCAAAGAGTCGCCGAAATCCAGCGATCCGTTTCGTGCCGATGTGGCCCACATCGGGAAATCGGTTTTGATCAAGGGCGAACTTTCCGGAAGTGAAGATCTTTATTTGGACGGAGAAGTGGAAGGCAGCATCGATCTCTGTGAGCACAGCCTGGTCATCGGTCCCAACGGCCGCATCCGGGCCAGCATCGCCGCGCGCGAACTGGTGCTGCACGGAAGAGTCGAGGGCAACGTGCATGCCACGGAACGCGTGGAGCTGAAAAAATCTTCCACGCTGATGGGCGATGTTTCCACCCAGCGGATCGTGATCGAAGACGGCGCGTTCTTCAAAGGCGCGATCGACATTCCGAAAGAACCCAAGAACGAAGTTCGCAAGGCCGCTGCTTCCGCTCCTGCGCATGTCAGCACGCCTGCCGCCGTGAGCCTGGCGCCTCAAGGTTCGTTTCTAGAACAAAAATAAGATTGGTTGAACGATGAGCTTTGTAGGAAACAACGTGATGCGGTGGTTGCGAGGGACTGGCGAGGCCCAGATTCCCCGTCGCCTGCCCGCTTCGCAGCTTCAGCAGAAAATAGAACGCCATTCGTCCGGTTTCGCTGAGTTCATGCGGCGCATTTCCGGGGAAGAGAGCCGCATCGCCGAAGCCAAGCTGCGTGTGGCCAGTGACGAGAAGCTGTGCATCCTTGATCTGGGACAAACTTCGCCCATCAATATTCCGTTTTTCGCCCAGCGCGGCATTCGTTTGTACAACGAAGACATCCTGCGCGCGTTTCGCGAAAAGACCTACATGGTGCAGGAAGAAGGCGGCATCGAGCGGCTTGACGTAGCAAAGTTTTTTGAAGAGAACTTCGCCTACAATGAAGGCCAGTTCGACGCCATTCTCTGCTGGGACATCGCTGATTACCTTCCTGAACCCGTGGTGAAGCCCATGATTGAGAAAGTCCACCAGATGCTGAAACCCGGCGGGACCATGCTGGCGTTTTTTCATACCAAAGACGCCGGTCCGGACGCTCCGTATTTCCGCTACAACATTGAGCGGCACGACACACTGGAACTGGTCCAGGGCCCGAGTTTCCGTCTGCAGCGCGTCTTCAATAATCGGCATGTGGAAAATCTGTTCAAGAGCTTTGCTTCCCTCAAGTTTTTCCTGGGCCGCGACCAGGTTCGCGAAGTCCTGGTTGTCCGCTAACGGACATTTCTACCGCGTAAATCTTTCACTGGGTGGTTGATTTCAACCGTTCCCCTGACCATAAGCAGCCACAAACACACCCATTGTGGGTTTTTCCCGTATTTCTGCCGGGGTATCTTCGTTGGCTTTGGCAGTGCATCTCTTCCTTAGCCATTGAAAACAAATCACTTAACAAAACTCTGCAAAATGTTCTGCGGGAAGCGTTCCTTGGGCAAGCGGATTGCACTACATCTGGCAGAACGCAACGAGGCTGAAGGACGAGCCACAGGATAAGGTGAACATCATGGCAAGCAGCTTCCAGGGAACCATCAACAGAATGGCAATTTGTGCTCCCGCCATTTCCGCGAGAAGGATGCAGTACGACGAAATCTATCAGGAAAATTGCCACCGGGTTTATTCGCTGGCGTTTTGGATGACCGGCAATGAACTCACGGCCGAGCAACTCAGCACAGACACATTTTTGCGGGCATTTGCATCAGCCGCGGATCCCACAACAGACCAGATTGACCGCGCATTCCTCACCGAAGTGCGTGAGTTCACTCCCGTAGGCACGCTGACTCTAAGCTGCGTGATGGCGCCTGCCACCAGCGTCTATGGCAATGTCAAACGGACCCACCTGGAGCACGCGGTGCTTCAGCTGCCGGCCACGGAAAAGATCATCTTCCTGCTTCATGATGTGGAGGGATATGAGCACAGCCGGATCGCGCGCCTTCTGGGCATTGCTGAAAAAGAATCCAGACACGGACTTCATCAGGCCCGATTGCAGGTACGGTCCCTGATAACTCGAATGTTGTAAGCGCTCATCTCGTGCTTTCTCCATCTGGTTCCTGATCTGCCCGTTCGTCCGCAGGTTTTTTTCTTGTTTAGTTATGTAAATTTCGGTTTTTCGTTGAAACTTTCTTGCGCCGTTTCCGTCTATCCAAGTAATTAGCATACGCAGTACCCCCACGTGGGCGCCGCCCCTATACCGGCGCCCACATTCCTTTTTTGACCGCTCTTGCAGACCAACGCCTGCTGCGTCTATCAGCGGCGAAAAGCTTTTTGCGGCTGTCGCCAAGGTACATGTACCAATCTGGGAACGGGCAGGGACTGGGGTTCATGATACTTTCGCGCGTTTAGACTGATTTTTGCTTAGAATCTGTATTACCAGCACGCGAATCTGGAAGGAGCAAACATGAAAGCAGTCACGAAGAAGCCCACGGTTCGTATAGCGGTGGTGGAAAGCGACCCGTTGCGGTTCATTGGGCTGAAGTCTCTGTTTGACTCCGAGCGTGATCTGGAACTGATTGCGTCAAGTCTGGCTGAACTTGGTCCGAGGCATGACATTGATCTGGTGCTTTTAGGTAGCCGCGCGGGACATAACTTATTTGATGTGATGGCCGGCCTCAAGGCCGCTCGTCCGGACCTGCGAATCATCGTGACCGGAAATGGCGCTGACGACGAGACCATTCTGAAGGCCCTGGCCGCCGGTGCCAAGGGTTACGTGGATGAGGCCGCAACACCCGCGGAATTTATTCAGGCCATACGCATTGTCAATCAGGGCTCAGTCTGGGCGCCACGGCGCGTGCTTTCCATTTTCATTGAACGCGTTACTTCTTCTCCGGGCCGCATTTTCCCCGCCGGGAGGGTGACCTTTACTGACCGCGAAAAAGAAGTGCTGGAACTGCTGGTGGTAGGGCGGTCGAACAAGGAAATCGGCGCCGTATTGGGCATTGAGGAACGCACCGTGAAGGCCCACGTAGCCAAGCTCATGCGCAAAGTGGGGGTCCAGAACCGCATTGCACTCTCGGTGCACGCGATCACGCATTCGCTGGTGACGTCGTCCAGGTAGCCTTAGCGCGCCTCGGCGCGGCAATTGCTATTGCTAATTGCCCGCTGGTACATGTCCGAACCGCCAATGTTTGTCACGTACCAGAGTTACTTGCGCGAAATTTCGCGCGGGTAGATACTCTGCTCACCCTACCACAGAACCTGGGAGACGAGGGTTGGGTGCGGTAACGAGGGTCGCCGCATCCAACCCTTAATTTATTTTCCGGCAATCACTTTTCTGAAGCTCCTATACACTTAATCTTGAGTCGCTTCGTCAATTCATTTTCCCTGGAGAAGTGTATGAAACGAATCCTTGCAGCCTTCGCGTTTACCGTTATTTTTCTGAATGCAGCTTCGGCGGAGACAGAGGCCGAAAGAATTGAATCGGCCGCTTCCGTCATGAACGAGATCATGTCTACTCCCGACAAAGGTATTCCCGAGGAGATCCTGGGCTCGGCCAAGTGTGTGGCCGTGGTGCCGTCCATGCTGAAAGGCGGCTTTGTATTCGGCGGGGCCCATGGAAAGGGAGTAGCCACTTGCCGCACCGCGGACGGCTGGAGCGCTCCTGCGCCGTTCACCATTTCGGGTGGCAGCTTCGGTCTGCAAATCGGTCTGCAGGGAGTGGACTTAATCATGGTCATCATGAATGAACGCGGCATGCAGAACCTGCTGTCTAGCAAATTCAAGCTGGGCGCAGATGCGTCGGTCGCAGCCGGTCCAGTGGGCCGCCACGCGGAAGGTGCCACGGACTGGAAAATGCGGGCCGAAGTGCTGACATACTCCCGCGCGCGCGGCCTGTTTGCCGGAGTCACCGTGAACGGGGCCGTGATCAGTCAGGACAAGGACGCTACGCGCGAATTGTTTACCAGGATGGTGCCGTTCAAGACCATTCTGACTGGCGCCGTTGCAACACCGCAGGCAGGAGAACCTTTCATCGCGGCGGTGCGGAAAGCGACTCCCGTGGAGCACCACGACCACTAGATGGCAAGTGGAGTGCCGGGGTCCATTTGAATAATTGTTCCGCTGATGGTACCGTCGCAAGTTCTTCCTTCAAAATGCGACACCGTCTTGAGTACATACCTGTCTGGTTTTTCGCGATGTTCATTCGCGCGCTGCCCCGGCCTTTGGCCAGAGCAGTATGCATGGGTCTGGGACTTCTCGTTTACGGAGCGCATTCGCGCTTGCGCAAAGTCGGACTGCGCAATCTGGACATCGCTTTTCCCGCCCGCAGCAAGAAAGAGAAGAAGCGCATATTGCGCGGACTCTTCCTGGGACTGGGCCGTCTGTTGGCGGAGTGCGGTCTGTTTCCCCGATACACGACAGAGAACGTCTCTCGTGTCGCCGTTTATGACGGCTTCCAGAATTTTGCCGATGCCCAGGCGCGCGGCAAGGGCGTCCTTTTTCTGACGGCGCATTTCGGCGGCTGGGAAATTGGGTCGTTTGTCCATTCCTTGCAAGGCCATCCCATGAACATTGTTGTGCGTCCCTTGGACAACCCCTACGTGGACGCCCTTGGCGACCGCTACCGTACTCTTCACGGAAACCGTACTATCTCCAAGCAGGACTTTGCTCGCGCGCTTCTGACCTCGCTACGCCGCGGAGAAGTGGTGGGCATTCTCATGGACACTAACATGACGCCGCCGCAAGGCGCGTTCGTGGACTTCTTTGGTACTCCTGCATGCACCGCAACGGGCGCGGCGCGCGTGGCGTTGTACACGGACGCGGCCGTGGTCCCGGCATTTACTGTCTGGGACAAAGAGCTGGGCAAGTACAAGATCAGGTTTGATCCCGCACTAACCTTGGTCCGCACGGGCGATGACGAGGCAGACACTCTGGCCAACACTGCCGCGTTCACCAAAGTCATCGAAGACTATGCGACTCGGTATCCTGATCAGTGGCTGTGGGTGCATCGCCGCTGGAAAATGCGGCCGCCGGGAGAGCCGTCGTTCTACTGAAGCTCGCAGCACTCAGCATTCAGCCCTGCAACAGCCTTCATCGCCAAACACCTTTGAAACACAGAAGGAACAGAGGAAGCAGAGGGATTTCAAATATCCTCTGTTTCCTCCTTTCCTCTGTGTTCCAAAGGTGTTTGGTGGTCCGCACTAAGCGCGCATACAATGCTCTTGTGGCTATTGTTGTGATCGGCGGACATTCCCGAAGCGTGGGCAAGACCAGCGTGGTTGCTGGCCTGATTGCGGCCCTGCCTGAGTTCAACTGGACGGCCTTAAAGATCACGCAATTCGGTCACGGTATTTGTTCGGCTGATGGCAAGCCTTGCGACTGCGATACCGGCGACGATCACTTTCGCGCTCTGAGTGACGAAAAAGATTCGAGCGGCGAGACTGACACGTCACGCTTCCTGGTTGCGGGGGCTGCACGATCGATTTGGGTACGAACGCGACAGGGAAAGCTGGCCGATGCCATGCCGGACATTCATCGGAAAATTGCCGGCGCCGAGAATGTGATTATGGAGTCCAACAGCATCATGCGGTTTCTGACTCCAGGCGTTTATCTGTCCGTGCTCGATGCGGGGACGGAAGATTTCAAAGATTCCGCGCGCGAGTTTCTGGACCGAGCCGATGGGATCATCCTGCACAAGAACGGAGTTGCACCCAAGTGGAGCTCCGTTACCCTGGATGCTGTTTCCGGTCGCCCGGTCTTCCTGGTGCAGCCTCCGGAATACGTAAGCGCTGAAATCGTCAGCTTTGTGCGCGAGCGGATTTCCGTGGGCGTCCACTAAATCGAATCAAAGTTACTTGGCCGCAAGCACAACTTGCTCCACGTGGTAACCCTTGTCCTGAAGGAGTTTCACCACACCTTTGTCGCCAACCAGGTGCGCGGCGCCGACCACCACAAAGATTTGCTCGTTGCCTTTGAGGAACCCCTCAACTTTGCCGGCCATGCTGACATTGCGGTCGTCAAGCAATTTTTTGGTCAGCGATTTCGGACCGGTGTTCTCTTCGTCCATCACCTTTTGCAGCCGGTCTGCGTCGCCGGACATATAGGCACTCTGGATCCGGTGCATGGTGTCTTTCAGTTGGTCCATATGCTTCAGTTCATCAGCCAGGAGGGCCGCCTGCTCATCCTCTGTAGCGGTGGCAAAGATCGCCAGTTGGAACTCGACAGTCTCCAACTCGCCGATTCGCTGCGGTTCCTTGACGGCGTTCAGGAAGTGCATGTCAATTCCCAGCGACGCGTCTTCCCCTGCCTCCCTGGAGGCGATGGTGATGATCGTGATAGCGACCAACCACGGTTTGAACTTCTCCAGCGCGTCGCGGGGCAGCCCGTGTTTGTTGCAAAAATCGTCCAGCGCGTCCGAAGTTTCCTTGGATATGTGCTGGGACAGAGTGTCGCTGCCCGGGTACATCCCGTATTCCTGCACCATCTGCAGCGCTTTGGATTGGTCAACGTTCTTGATGTTGATTTCAACGGCCAGCACTTTGGATGCCGCGAACGCCGATTCCACACCGGCGGGCAAGGGGTACATACTGCTGTCCCCAACGTGAATGGACCCGACGAGATAAACGGTGGTGGTGGGTGAGGAAACCTTCCACATCAGGAAACGCCGCGCTGTTGCCGGCGGCTGTTCCGCTGTTGCGGGCGCGGACTGTTGGGCCTGAGCGCACGCTGCGGCCAGAGCGGCCAATACAAAGAATCGAACTGCGAACTTGCGGAACCACTTCAACATGTGTCTTGCTCCGAATGAATGGGTTATGGAGAACAGATTATAGAGATTGCGGCGGCGGCTGTGCCAACTGTTGCACGGAACACCGCAACGCTACTTCGGCCCGGTAACAGGAGGCGACGGCGGTTCGCTGTGAGCCTCGTCGCCGGCCTTCTTGGTATTTCCAGCGTCGGGTTCACGCAGGAACGGAGAGGGCGGAGGCATGGGGCCACGCGCGCTCTTCTTCAGATTTTTGAGAACGTCATCTTTGTCCAGGTTGTAATCGCGAGCGAGACGAGTAAGGGCCAGAGTCACAATGTCCGAGTGATGGATGTCTTCGGTCCCTTGCAGGTGTTTCATGTCCAGCCAAATCCTGTGCACCAACTGGACGTCTTCAGGCTTCATGGTTGGCGTATGCGGTCCGATGCGATAGGTTTCGAAAGTCCCGTCGGCAGTCATGACCTGGTAGACAAATTGCCGCTTGGGCTCCGCCATGGCTTCCCACGCCTGCCCCAGACGAAGTGCCTGCTCTTCACCAGTCATTTTGCTGGAGACACCGGAAACAACGGCGGCGCACTCCAACGAATTGGCGGTTTGCACAACAGCAGAAAAAACATCGCGCGCCGGGACCACCAGCAGGGAAATGGTCTTGCCGTAACTCTCCGCGATGGAAACTGCCTTGGTGAAGAGGGTTTGCTCGTAGTCGCTGAAGATCTGGTCCACGGCCAGATCATATTCAGCGACGCCGTAGCCGGTGAGACGGGCTTCCATGACAACGATGTCTTGTTCATGAGTGTCGGTGTTCTGCAGCGTCCAGCGCAGGTGCTCCAACGTGTTGAAGTCGCGGACAGTGACCAGCACACTTCCGGGGCGGACCTCAATTGCTTGCCGGTTAATGGTCTCCTCTTGCACCAGTTGAAAGTGCTCTTTCATCTGCTGTTCGACGTTGGCAAACTTGCGTTTATTGATGCGCTCCGAGATCGTGAATATCGTGAAGAAGGCAATGGAAAACGCAATGCCCGCCTTGGTCGCCACCGACTTGGTGAAGAGGTTGGTGATGGCGACGGCCAGCAACACCATGTGGACCGAGAGCAAACCAACCGGGATCTCAAATTTGCCGATGCGGATATTGGGAGGCACACGCCACCCGCGTTCACCGTGGTACTTGAAGCGCAACACCAGCATGGCCAGCGAGTTGAAGGTGAAGCTCCAGATCACGCCAAAAGCGTAAGCCTCGCCCAGGGCATATACGTCACCCCGGCTGATAAGAATGGTGATCAATTGCAGGATGACGATCAGGTTGACCAGGCGGTAGCTGGTGCCAAATCTCCCATGGGGACGGCGGAACCAGTCCGTGAGCACGCCATCTTCAGAAACGCGGTTGAGCACTCCGTTCGAGCCGATGATGGAAGTATTGATCGCGCCGGAAAGAATCAGGAAGCCCGTCACCACGACAAAGGCCCGGAAAACCAGCCGCAACATCAGTGGCCCCGTCATGTACATGGCCAGACCGGAAATCAAATTGTCCTTGTAGACGGGGATGCGGACGCTGTCCGGAATGAGCATGACGGCCAGCAGGGAAGCGAGCCCCGTGAAAATCGTGCTGTACAGCGCAATGATCACCGCGGCGCGTTTCAGGTTTTTGAGTTTAGGACTGGCCAGTTCGCGGTTCACTTGGGCCAAGGATTCCTCGCCGCTCATGGCCAGTACCGAGTGCCCAAAGGCTATAAGGATTCCAAACATGCCCAGAGTCTTGGCAAAGCTTGTGCCTTTCAGAAACCCGAGCGCCTCATCGCTGAAATGCAGGCTCGAAGGCGAGGGCAAAGGCGGCAAATGAATGCCCACTTTGAAGAGGGTAATAGCGGACCAGCCCAGAAGGATTACCACCATCACCGTGGTGATTTGCATCACGCGCAGCGCTTTGTCGCTGGACTCTTCGATGCCTTTGGTGTTCTGCCACCAGTAATAGAGTGTGACCAGCACCGCGAAGACCGCAGCAGCGTAGTTTTCGTTCATGTGCGGTGTGCCATGAAAAGCCGCATGCATGGCGCGCGGTATCCAGCCGTGGGCATCGGCCACGACAAAGAGTTCATTGAGCAATCCGGCAATATATTGTCCCGCGGCAACGCCGGAGATAGGGCCGGTGAGAATGTAGTCGAACATGAGCGCGGACACGCTCAGCTTGGCGAAGGTCCCGCCCAGGGCTTCTTTGACCACGCGATAGACGCCGCCCCGGGTAAACATGGAGCAGCTTTCCACGTACACCGCGCGCACCGCAAAAGAGAAAAGCATGACCGCCAGAATGAACCACGGAGCGCTCTTGCCCACGGCCTGCTCGGCAATGCCTCCGGCATAGAAGGCGGACGAGCCCAGATCATTCAGCACCACGGCGGCGGCCCGCCAGTAGGAGATGAACGTCAGCATGATCGTGGTGGCCACGACCAGGCGTACACGGTCCGATTGCGGAGAAAATGTTGGCGGGCCTGATGCCATGATTAGTGCTTAAAGGACAAAGAGGGCCAGTCTACCCTCAATCTTTTTCGAAGATCGTATGAATATCTTCCACTGCGCTGATCGCAATCACCAGGACCGAACCCGCCATGCCGCCGAAAAATAATATCTCCAGCAACTTGGCTAGCCCCTGCATGAGTGCGTCAGTCATAAGCTAAAGATTTTAGACTGCAATTCGAACAGACGCAAAGTGGCTCTTCAGTAAGCAGTTGAATTGTCCTTGGTTCTTCATGGTAGACGGACTATCATGCTGGCTCCTGACCTCTAGACGCACCCGTTACCCACGTTAGGGAGAACACAATGAAACCCAAGAAAGCCTCCTCCACAACGGCTCCAGCAAACACCTTTACGTTCGACCTGGATGGAGCCAAACCGTCGATCAGCGAGTATGGAAACACCATTCGCGAGGCGAACCAGAGTGATTTCCCTGTGCTCGCCGGGAATGAGGTTTCATTTTTTACGATCACCATGAAACCGGGCGCGCTGCGAGTTCCTCACTGGCACCCCAACGCATGGGAACTGGACTACTGCGTGCAAGGCACGGCCAGATTTTGGATCGTTGGGCCGGACAACACCCGAGGCAGCGTGAAACAAGTCGTCGATGTTAAACCCGGCCATATCATCTTTATCCCGCAAGGATGGTTTCATGCCATCAAGAACGTCAGCACAACGGATCTAAAGCTCGTTCTCACATTCAACAGCGGTCTGCCGACCGACATTGGAATTCCCGTTGGCTTGAACGGAATCGGAAGCAATGTGTTCGCCCAGACCTTCGACGTTTCCCCCGAGGTGTTCAATCACTTCAATGAAAACAATAAGTTCTTTGCTCCCGCTTCCAAGGCCGGGAGGAAAAGCTAACAACCGTTACCACGCCTGCACACGGCCTCAACTTTGCTAGAATTCTCGGTGTTGAGAATTCCACTCAGAGCATGGTTGCTGGCCCTGTTGTCCGCTTGCCTGCAAGTCCTCATCTTTCCCCGGGCCCCGCTTAATTTCCTTTGTTGGATCGCCGTAACGCCGCTGCTCTATGCGTTACTGCGTGGGCGGGGCGGAGAAGGCGAAATGGCCGATTCCGAGGGCCGCTCTCTGCGTCCATTTACCCTGCTGCAGGGCTTCATGATTGGATGGTTCTGCGGAACTGTGTGGTTCATCGGGTCATGCTACTGGATTATCTCAGTCATGCACGGCTACGGTGGTGTGAATTGGGTGTTCTCTGTCCTGATCATGCTGGCGTTTTGCCTGATTCTGGGGATGCACCAGGGCGCATTTGGATTACTCGTGGTGTGGATGGGGCGCCGCTCATCGGCGGGGAACCGGCTTCCGCTGTTACTTGCTCCGTTTTTCTGGGTGGCTATTGAGTTTTTCCGCGATCGTGTTACGCCAGTTCCCTGGGACCCGTTGGGAAATTCCCAGGTGGCCAACATCCCATTCACGCGCATCGCTTCATTTACCGGCGTCTATGGACTCTCTTTCGCCATCATTCTGGTGAATTGCGCTTTTGCTGCCGCGCTCCTGCTGCCAGGCCGCCGCCGGCGGCTGAACTTGCTGATCTCAGCTACGGCTGCTGCCGTCGCACTGCAAATGGGAGTGTTTGCCAAGCCCGCTCCATTTGCCACGACGAAGGAAGCTGTCCTATTGCAACCGAACATACCAATATCCGATCTCGCTCCATGGGCCCAGCAGGATTTCGACAAGCTCTTGCGCGATCAAACCCAGTTGAGCGTCCACGCCAAAACGAAGAATCCGCCGGGCAGCCCAGGATTGATTGTGTGGCCGGAATCTCCGGTGTCGTTTGCGGACTCCGATACAAACTTGCGACACACGCTGAAGGCCATGGCGCAGGATACGAACTCTTTTCTGATCATCGGTGTGACCGGCACTACCGGCGGCGGAAACACCGGACGCGCGTTTCAGGAATTCAATTCCGCGCTGGTCGTGGATTCTCGCGGAAATGAAGTAGGACGCTACGACAAAATCCACCTGGTTCCGTTTGGCGAATACGTACCCTTGAAGGACCTGCTCTTCTTTGCCCGCAAGCTCACGCATGAGGCCGGCAATTTTTCCCGAGGCACGGAGCGCAAAGTTTTTGACTTGAACGGCGACAAGGCCGGCATCGCCATCTGCTACGAGTCCATTTTCCCGGAAGAGATCAGGGAATTCTCCGCGAATGGAGCGCAGGTGCTGGTCAACATTTCTAATGACACATGGTTCGGAGAGAGCGGTGCGCCGTATCAGCATCTGGATATGACTCGCATGCGGGCGATCGAGGCCCATCGCTGGGTCCTGCTCTCCACGAATAATGGAGTTACGGCGTCCATTGACCCTTATGGACGGATCGTGAAGAAGGCGGAAAGAAACACGGCTACAGCGCTGGTTGCGCCGTATGGCACCGAGATGGAGACCACGTTCTACGTTCGCTACGGCGATCTGTTTGCCTGGATATGTGTGGTAATCTCGTGTTTGGCGCTGCTGGTTCGTCCGCGAATTTCCGCGGGTACCATGCTGGAAGCCCGAACAACATAGATCACGATTATGGTAGAAGAACTCGAACGCGAATACGCGGCTGTCCGTAGCAAGGTCCATGACCTGAGGAGCTATCTTTGACGCCGCCTCTCTTCAGTCCCAATTAGCCGAAATTGAAAAGAGAATAGCCGCGGAGCCCAATCTTTGGTCTGACCCGGCGAAGTCTCAGCAGCTCATGCGCCAGCGCCGCCGTCTGGAGGACTCGCTGTCCAAAGATGCTGAACTGGCGCGCCGCACGGAAGACGTTGCTGCTTACTTTGATCTGGCCCGCGAAGGCGAAGTCGTCACGGAAGAGCTGCGTAAGGAAATCAACGCTCTTCGCGATTTTGCCGAGAAGCTGGAAACCCAAACGCTGCTTTCCGGCAATGACGACATGCGCAATGCGATTGTCACCATTCATCCGGGTGCTGGCGGCACTGAGTCGCAAGATTGGGCGGAAATGCTGCTGCGCATGTATCTGCGCTGGGCAGAGCGGCAAGGCTTTAACGCGGAAGTGAATGAATACCAGGCAGCAGAAGAAGCCGGCATCAAGTCAGCAACCTTCACGGTGACGGGCGATTATGCCTACGGATTGCTTACTGGTGAAATCGGCGTGCATCGCTTGGTGCGCATTTCGCCTTTTGACCAGGCCAAGCGGCGTCATACTTCTTTTGCCAGTGTTTATGTCTCGCCGGAAATTGATGAGTCTATCAACATCGAGGTCAAGCCCGAAGATATCCGCACGGACACGTACCGTTCCGGCGGCAAAGGTGGCCAGCATGTAAACACCACGGACTCCGCAGTCCGCATTACGCATCTGGCCACGGGGATCGTTGTGGCCTGCCAGAACGAGCGCTCCCAACACAAGAACCGCGAGCGCGCCATGAAGATGTTGAAGTCCAAGCTCTACGAATACGAGCTGGAGAAAAAACGGGCGCTCACTAAGAAAGTGGAAGACGCCAAGCTCGACATTGATTTTGGTTCACAAGTCCGATCTTATGTGCTGCACCCGTATCGCATGGTGAAGGACCATCGCACCAAACTGGAAATCGGAGACGTGGACCGCGTGTTGGATGGTGACTTGCGGCCTTTGATCCGGGCCTATCTTCTGGCCCGCAGGGACTTAAATTAAGCCGGAGCTTTCATGAGTCAGCTCTTCGATCTCATTAAGGAAAACGCCGTACCCGCAGCGGTGAGACGCGCCGCCGCCAAAGGCACGCTCTCGCTTCCTCCGGAGCAAATGATTGAAATTCTGGTTTACCTGACTCGTGATCTGGTTTACGGAGAAGAAGCCACGATGACCCTGGCCGACTGGGATCGGACATCCGCAATCGCGGTGGCATCCAGCAACACGACGACGCCGGAGGTACTGAATTATTTCTGGGCGGAAGGGAACCTCTTTCCGCGGCTGCTGCCGGCGTTACTGGAAAACACGGCCATTACCGAGCAACAGTTGATCGAGCGGGCAGGCGTGGCCTCCCGCGAAGTTCTGGACATGATGCTGGCAAGTCCGCGTGTGCGTAACTCTCCTGAAGTTCTAAAGGCAATGGAGGCAGTCGCGGCTGATCCCGAAGTAGAGACGGCGCACCTCGCCTGGCGGCAGGAGCATGCCGCGGAAATCGCCGCCGAGGAAGGGAAGGCCTTTGTCCTGGTTGATCCCGATGACGAAGAAAAACAGGCGGCACTGCAGGTCCCAGCCGTTCCCGCCACGCGCGAGCACGAGTTCGCTTCTGATGTGCGGGCCATGCCCATGCCGCCCGAGCAGCGCAAACTTTCCGCGCTGCAAAAAGTCAGCCGGATGACGGTGGCCGAACGAATCAAGACCGCTTTCGGCGGCGACAAAGAGGAGCGCTCACTTCTGGTGCGCGATACCTCCAAGGTTGTCCAGAATGCCGTGCTGGCTTCGCCCCGGCTGACCGATGCGGAAGTGGAGACCTTTGCTAACACCAAAAACCTGCAGGAAAACGTGTTCCGAGAACTCGCGCGCAACCGAAAATTTATCCGGAACTATTCCGTCGTGCGCAATCTGGTCAACAACCCGCGTTGCCCTCTCGACCTCGGCCTGACGCTGATTAAGAACCTGCTGGTCCCCGACCTCTATCATTTGCAGTTCAATAAGAACGTCCCCGACACGATCCGTAAAGTTGCCTTCAAGATGTATGTGGAGAAGAAGAGTGCTTCGAAGAAGTAGATCACGAGGTAATCCTTTCCCTGTGCCGTAGGTTTTTCATAGAATGCAATGTTTGCCAAGGAGCCAACTGTGAACCCCGTGAAGACCGACGAAATCGGTGAGTTGCTGAAAAGCGCTAGAACAATTGCGGTGGTCGGATTGTCCGACAGCCCGCTACGCCCCAGCTATGGCGTGGCTGCGTACATGCAGCAGCATGGCTACAGGATTATTCCGGTCAATCCAGCCATCAAGGGCGCGCTGGGTGAGAAGGCCGTGGCTTCACTCTCAGAGATCAAAGAGAAAATCGATATCGTCGATATCTTCCGCCGCTCCGAGTCCGTCCCTGAAGTCGTGGATGAAGCCATTCGCCTGAAAGTGCCGGCGATTTGGATGCAGGAAGGCGTGATCCATGAGGAAGCAGCGGAGAAAGCGCGCAAAGCTGGGATCTTTGTAGTGATGGACAAGTGCATTTTGAAGGAGCATCGGGCGAGGTTCGCGTGAAGGGAAGGCGTTAGCTAATCTCGGCCACGATAGAGAGTAGCCGCGAATGAACGCGAATTACGCGAATTCTACAAAGCAAGAAATCCGTGAAGGCCTCATCTTCCCCGTATTACTTGAGCTTACCTTTGTGTTCCTTTGTGTCTTTTGTGGTTGAGTTGTATTTCTGCGCGTCCTGTCGCTTCTGCCGTATCTCTTCCATCCGCTGCGCCAGAAACTTTTCTCTTCCTTCCGCGGTCGGGTGGTAATACTCACGGCCTCGCAAGTTGTCGGGCATGCATTCCATGTCCGCGACTTTGTCTTCGAGATCGTGAGCGTACTGGTAGCCTTTGCCGTAGCCAACTTGCTTCATGAGATTGGTCACAGCGTTGCGGATGTGCAGCGGCACCGGCTCGGCTGCGGTCTTTTCTACGTCCGCAAGGACGGCGCTGTAAGCCGTGTAGAGTGCATTCGACTTGGGCGCCAGCGCGAGATACACCACTGCCTGGGCAAGAGCAAGCGCGGCTTCGGGCATGCCGAGAAAATCGATTGCGTCCTTGGCGGAGAGACAGACGTGGAGTGCTTCGGGCGCGGCCAGGCCAATGTCTTCTGACGCCATGCGCACCACGCGGCGGGCGATGTACAGCGGGTCTTCGCCGGATTCAAGCATGCGTCCCAGCCAGTAGAGCGACGCATCGGCATCACTGTTGCGGACGGACTTATGCAGCGCGGAAATCAGGTTGTAATGTTCTTCACCCGATTTGTCATAGAGCAAAACACGTTTCTGCAAAGTGTCTTTGAGGATTTCAGCAGTAATCTCGCCGCCTTCCCCGGCTGTGGCTGCGGCTACTTCCAGAACGTTGTACGCGGAGCGTGCGTCGCCGCTGGAGTACGACGCGATTTGCTTCAGGACTTCATCAGATGCCTTCAGGGCCATTTTGCCCAAGCCGCGTTCCGTATCGCTCAATGCCCGGCGCAGTAGTAGAACAATCTGCTCTTCCGTAAGTGGCTGAAGAATGTAGACACGGCAACGCGACAGCAGAGCGCCATTGATCTCAAACGACGGATTCTCCGTCGTCGCTCCGATCAGCTGAATCGCTCCGCGCTCGACATACGGCAGAAACGCGTCCTGCTGCGNNGCGCGATTGAAGCGGTGGATTTCGTCAATGAATAAAATCGTCCGCGTGCCGTACTGGCGGGCTTTCTCGGCGTCCGCCATGACCTGCTTAATTTCTTTGATCCCGGAGAGCACAGCGGAAAACTCAATGAATTCCGCTTTGGTGACGTTGGCAATGATCTTGGCCAGCGTTGTCTTGCCTACGCCGGGGGGGCCCCAGAAAATGATGGAGCCAGGATCATCACGCTCAATTTGGAGACGTAGCGGCTTGCCCGGAGCAAGAATCTGTTCCTGTCCCACAAACTCATCCAGAGTCCGAGGACGCAGACGGTCAGCGAGAGGGCGAGCGCCCTTGGCACCTTGCTGCTCCGGTAATGCCTGGAAAAGACTCATAGGATCGCCGTGATCGGGTGATCTGTTGATCGGGTGATCGGGTGATCGGAACAGATTCCCAAACTTTCATTTTCTCATCGCGCCGATCACCAGATCACCT
The DNA here is from genome assembly GCA_003140235.1 of Acidobacteriaceae bacterium. Taxonomy (GTDB): domain Bacteria; phylum Acidobacteriota; class Terriglobia; order Terriglobales; family Acidobacteriaceae; genus Angelobacter. The sequence continues at coordinate 409 of PLJN01000083.1, read as the reverse complement.
GATCACGCGCGATCACCCGATTTTCCCTCTCTGTCTCGCCGCCTCGTACAAGACAATCGACGCGGCAATCCCGGCATTCAGCGACTCTACGCGCGAGGAATGCGGAATGGTGACTAACTCGTCGGCGAGTGCCAGAATCTCCGACGGCAATCCTGCGCCTTCATTGCCGATCAGCAAAGTCAGCGGGCCGGTGAAGTCGGCTTCGTCGAGCCGCTTGCCTTTATGGGACGAAGTTGCTGCCACGCGCAAGCCGTGTTGCTTCAGGAATGGGATAGCTTCTTTCAGTTTCACGGCCACCACCGGTTCCCGGAATACCGAGCCTGCGGAAGCGCGCACGACCTTGGCGTTGAAATGGCTGACTGACTTTTCGCCTAGCAACACGCCACGCGCTCCAAAGGCTTCCGCTGAG
>PLJN01000015.1 GCA_003140235.1 Acidobacteriaceae bacterium | reverse complement strand
CTATCTGGTGTGGGCGCAGGAGATTTGAGAGGGTCTGTCCTTAGTACGAGAGGACCGGGATGGACGAACCTCTTGTGTTCCAGCTGTCATGTCAATGGCATGGCTGGGTAGCGAAGTTCGGTTGTGATAAACGCTGAATGCATATAAGCGTGAAACACTCCTCAAGATTAGATCTCCCCACCCTCAAGGGTGTAAAGGGCGCAGGAAGACCACCTGCTTGATAGGCTCGGAGTGGAAGTGTGGCAACACACGTAGCTGACGAGTACTAATCGCCCGATTGGCTTGACCATAAAATTTACTCAGGGCATGCGACGTGCAAACGCCGCTGGCACTCAGCAAAGAGCACTCTGCATGCAGCCGAATCTGGCTGTCCGCCGGAGACTCTGGTTGGCGCCTTAAAAGCAAAAGGCCGCGGTTCGCCGCGGACAATAGCAGTAGAAGCACAATCTATTCAGTTGTGAGGCATCGTCCTCACGATCTTTGAGAATTTGCAATTAGCAAATAGCACTTTAGCAATTAGCCGGAGCAGCATAGGTCAGGCCTCGAGTCCGCTCGTACCTGAAAAATGCTCTCAAGAGAGGGGCTTCAGTCCCTTGATTTTGGCGAATTGCTAATTGCTCATAAGCTTTGGTCCTTCCAGCCGTGTAAGGACCCTTTGCGCGGAATTAACACGACGTAGAACCTGACTCGCGCCGCGCACTGTTAAAATCTGCAATTAGCAAATGGCAAACAGCAGTTGGCCAGAGCGAAGCAGCTTTGGCTAATTGCCAATTGCTAAACTGCTAATTGCCGCGCCGAAGGCGCGCTAAGTTTGCGGTGATCATACCGCGGGGGTTCCACCCGTTCCCATCCCGAACACGGAAGTTAAGCCCCGCTGGGCCGATTGTACTGCACGCGAAAGTGTGTGGGAGAGTAGGTCGTCGCCGCATTAAAAATCCTAAAGGCCAGTCTCAGTGATGAGGCTGGCCTTTTGTGTTTCTAAGTTCATTGCCGAAATATGAACTCTTACCGATGTCTCGCCAAGCCCAAGGCTTCCCGAAGTCTCTTAAATGAGTCAAGATACTCAGACTCAATTTGCCATGCGCTAAAATCTCCAACATGTTTGTCCAATACACTAGCCTTAAAGCGACTATTCCAGCTATCAAAAACAAAATTGTCGATAGTAATTGGTATTAATACAGCATTGTGAGCGCCTGTTCTCTTCTGGGTTTCGCGTTCCTTTAAGAATGCCCGCTCGAGTTCCTGCTCGATCCACCACCCTGTCCTTTTCGATAACGAGTTCTTCGAGCAAACAAGAATCAGCTTGTCCCAAAGCCTTATACCTTGGTCAATCCGATCAAAAATGTTGTCTCCAGGAAGAATTTCCTTTTCGTCAAACCAACAGCGTATTCCAACAGCTTGTAAATCAGCATAAAGCTTACGCGCGAATTCCTTGTCCAAGGACGAATGGCTCAAAAACGTGGAATAAAATTCAACTGGCTTCCCAATCCATGAACGCACAATTGAAAGTATTTCGTCATCAAGTCCGGCACTGCTAAGAAATCGAAATATGGATCTCCATGCGAGTTCGGGCATGCTACTCAATCCAGCGGCAGTAAGCCGCAATGTGTCCGCGCCGATTGGGCTAGGCATAACATGAAGAGCTTTATCCAAATTCACCGCTTTGCTCAAGTCGACAGCCCCGATTGCCGTCTTCCCAAATCGAGCCCCCTCAAAATTAGCTCCTGCTACCGTGACTTCTTGCAATTCTGCGGAAACCAAATTTGCATTTCTCAGATCAGCACCGGTCAAATCCGCTGTCTCTAATAGCGCTGTGTACAAATTTGCAGATCTTAGAATTGCACCAGTTAAGTTGCTGGCCCGAAGATTTGCACCTGCTAAATCTGAAGCTGTGAAATTACAGTGCGCTAATTGCGCGTGTCGGAAATCGGCGTTCAGCAATAACGACGTGTGTGGCCCATAAGGGCTCTTGAAGTTACTAGTGAAGTCTACGCCGGTATAGTCTTTCCACATCCTTTTCCCGGAGAGGTTAGGCGGCTGCCCCTTCATGCGTGCTGATGCCAAAAGCTTTTCCACTGCTGACTGTGTGAGGCTTCTAGGCCTGCCCCCATGAGGAGGTTTTCTTATTTTGAACTCCTTATTCATGTGACCTTAGGATAAATGGGCTCGTCTCATAACAACAAACGCTAGAAGGTTTCGCGGGCCGATTGTACTGCACGCGAAAGTGTGTGGGAGAGTAGGTCGTCGCCGCATTAAAAATCAAAGGCCCGATTCAGAAATGGATCGGGTCTTTTGCTTTTCCACGTGTTTTCTGCTTTCATGCGTCATGTCCTTTTCGTTCGACACTCCTATGACCGAGAAATCGCGCTGCCCTTGGGCCACCACTCCGGCCATGATCGCCTACCATGACGCTGAATGGGGCGTCGCTCAACACAATGATCGCGTGCTGTTCGAGTTCCTTATATTGGAAGGCGCCCAGGCCGGCCTCAGCTGGTCCACCATCCTGGCCAAACGTGAAGCGTATCGCAAGGCATTCAGCGGCTTTGACGCTGCCAGGATCGCAGTCTACAAACCCGCAAAGCTTGCTGTCCTTCTCGCCAACCCCGGTATCGTCCGTAATCGCCTCAAGATCGACTCTGCTGTGCGCAACGCGGAGGCGTTTCTGCGAGTACAAAAAGAGTTCAAGAGTTTTGATGCTTATATTTGGCAGTTTGTCGGTGGAAGTCCCATCACGAACCGGTGGATGCACAGCAGGAGGGTTCCGGCAGAAACCGCTGAATCCGTCGCCATGAGTAAAGATCTGAAACGCCGCGATTTCAACTTTGTTGGCCCCACTGTCTGCTACGCGTTTATGCAAGCCACCGGAATGGTCAACGATCACCTAATGAGCTGCTTCCGGCATACCCAAGTCGAAAGCCACCATGCCCGATGAACTCATCACGTTGTGCCGGCCCGTTATCATCGGGACCGGCCATTCGCCAGAGATCCCGCAACGATCCAGGCGCCTCCGCACATGGCCAGCGCAACCAGCAGGCTGATCCACTCGTTACCGTTGTGCAAGGGCGGCGGCCACTCGGGGCGCGTGAAGAGTTACTACAAACAGGAAAAACAGGATTCCCAGCAGAGTTGTCGCCAAACGTGCCTGGACCTTGATCGTGATGCTCAGTGCAGTGGCCATGAAACGCCCCGCCGACAAAGTAGGCCCAGAACAGGCGGGCCGGGAGCCATGCTGGAACGAGCGTAGCCACAAAGTGCGCGTACATGAAGTGTTGAATCGCGACGACGACCAGGGAACTCGCGAAGAGCAAGCGGCCGGGAACAACCAGGTGGTCCCGAAAGCGGACCAACCCCACAGGACGCTGACGGTCCGCTGACAAGGTCCCAGTCAGGACCAGAAACGCGCCGCACATCGCGGCAATTTCAAAGCCGCTGGTCCACGGACCAGGATCGCGCAGGTTCATCGCTATCTGGGGAACGTAAACCACCAGGAAACGCACAAGAAAAATGGCTGCCAATGCGCCAGCCGCTAAATGTGCCATCTGCCGAACCATCAGGCCAAGGACGAGTATCGGCAGAGCCAGGGCCATCACTTCCCAGAACAATCTTGCTACCGGCCAGGGATATCCAGGCTTCGAGCCCCAGTGGAAGATGAAGAACAACCAGTGCTGAACGCCAATCGCTGCAATGGCAATGGCAAACACGAATCGGCCAGACTTGATCAACCAATTCATAAGTCCGTGCTCCGTTAGTCGCTAAGATCGCCCAACTATTTCACGTAAAGTCTGATCGCAGCAAGCTCTTTCGTCGAGCACCTTCTGCAATCGGCGAGTCCCGCCAGAAGGTGTGAGACAACAAGAATGATTTTGTCTGTCCTCGCCTTACCCAGGTTGCTGGTAAAGCCCGATCACATTTCCTGCAGGATCGCGGAACCTCGCGGTGATCTCAGGTGCGTCCGCACCGATGGACTGCACGATCTCGCCTCCGTTCGCGATGATTACATCCAGCGTCCGGGCCACGCTGTCTACCATCACGTACAATAGAAAACCGGGTGTTGCGGCCGGCGGACGGCCGAGTACCCAGGTGCCGCTCACTTCGCCGGTTGTGTCGTCAAAAGCGATGCTGCCGTCGCCGCGTGTCCGGACGTTCCAGCCGAACACTTGTTGGTAGAAATCGGAAGATCGAGAAATGTCCGTGGCGGGCATCTCGATGTAGCAGATCTTGCCGTTGGAAAGTGTTGGAGGCATCGTGTCTTCCTTTCAGGGCGTTATTCTAGCAGTCCCTCAGCAAACCCTACCGCTGATGACGCTGATCTTCCTGATTCACGCTGATCGAACCAGAAGAATTGTGGAGCACAGCCGCCCTCGGCTGTGTTTTGGTTGCCTAGCCGCGAATGAACGCGGATCCCTTGCCCCCCCGCCCTGATATTCGCGCGATTCGCGTCCATTCGCGGCCCAGTCCTGGTATCTGCGCTCATCAGCGAAAATCTGCGGCTAACAAGGGCCCGGTCTTCCACGTCAGAAGCTGTGAGAGAATCGTCTTCATGCCCAGCCTTGACGACTACCGCCGCTTTTATGCCGAAGAAGTGCAACTCGCCGCCGGGCTGACTTCTTCCGCGCTGATCGACGCTTTGGGTCGCGTGCCGCGGGAAAAGTTTCTTGGCCCGGGTCCCTGGACGGTGGCTAGGCCCGACCTGCTCACCGGCACGGTGCAAAGCGTTCCCACAGCGGACGCCGACCCGCGCCGCGTGTATCACAACATTCTTATTTTCATGGACGCATCCCGCAATCTCACCAACGGCCAGCCGGGAACGCTGGCCCACTACATCAACGCGCTGGATCTCGTGCCCGGTGAGCGCGTCTATCATCTGGGCGCCGGCGGCGGATACTACACGGCGATCATGGCGGAAGTGGTTGGTCCGGGCGGAAAAGTGACGGCCAGTGAAGTCCATCCCGAACTTGGTCCGCGCGCCAAACAAAATCTGGAAGCGTGGCCCCAGGTAACGGTCCACACCGAAGACGGCACGCAGTTCGATCCCGGTGAGTGCGATGCCATGCTCATCAACGCCGGTGTGACGCATCCGCTTCCCCTGTGGCTCGACCGCCTGCGCCCGGGCGGCCGCCTGCTGCTGCCCATCACCGTTCCCATGACGCCCACTCTGGGCCGGGGCGTGATGCTCAAGATCACCCGCCAGCCCGCCGGCTATGCCGTCCAACTGGTTACCTATGTCGGTATCTATTCCTGTACCAGCGCGCGCGATTCCCAGCTCGAACCGCAACTCGCCAAAGCCCTTACCAGCGGCGCCCTGATGAAGATCAAGTCGGTCCGCCGCGATCCGCACGAGCCGGACGAAACCTGCGTGGCCCACGCCAGCGAAGTGTGTCTGAGCGTGGCCGAGCTTTCAGCAACTCCCGCAACGTAATCCTGATTGAAAACACCTTGCCGGTGATGACGCTGATTTCGCTGATTCACGCTGATAAAGCCGGAAGGATTGTGTGGCACAGCCCGGGCTGTGCCAAATGGTTCGTTCCGGTTTAATCAGTGTCAATCAGCGGTAAGGTCTTTCGTTCTTCGCGACCGTTGCGTTGCAAGTTCTACTGAGCACCTGAAGGCTGCTGGCTTATGAATTTTCGCTGCGGCAGCGTCCTCGGGAGTTCCGCACGATTCCCAGTAACAAGCAGACGATCGCAATGCCATACATCAATCCCGTTACTCCGTCGGCGAGGTCGTCCGAAAGGTGGACGATGCGGTGGTGGAGAAAAAGTGTAGCGGTGGCAAAGATCAAAAGCACCAAGCCGGTGCGTATGAGGGGATTGAGGTTTTTCTGTTGATTGCGAAAATTCATTTGAGTGCTCCATTTCATATTAGTCGGTCAGGTAAAACCAAGTCATCACGGCCAGCTTGACCCCAACGAACGTCAGGGCGACAGCGAGAAGGTCCCAACTCCAGACGTGGTTTACGTAATAGCGCCAGGCGAACAGACAAATCGACAACGCTCCGCCGATGACTCCGGCAATACTTGTGGACTGGAGGCGATGTGCCAGGAAACGTTCGTCGATTCTCTTGCTAAAGAAGCTCATGGTTGTGTCTCCAACTTAAAAATCTCGTCGGTGGAGCAGGCGAATATCCGGGAAAAAGTCAGCGCCAGCAGCAGGCTCGGCACATAGCGTTCGCGCTCGATCGAGTTGATGCTCTGGCGCGACACACCAACCGAGTCCGCAAGCTGCTGCTGGGTCCAGCCGCGCTCAATACGAAGCTCTTTGACTCGGTTCTGAATGGTGCGATCCATGGAAAGTCAACTTTACATTAGGGGCGAAAAAATGTCAAGCCGGCTTGTCATCCTAGAGGGTTTTCAGCACAGCCGAGGGCGGCTGCGCTCCACGGTCATCGCTGGTGTACTTGGTCGGACTAGGCGCCGGCGGGCCCGTTTGATCCCAAGGGCAGGAAATATTGGGTGCCGCGGATGGGCTCGCTTACGCGGCGCAGGAGTTCTTGCAGATCGGTATGGCGCTCTACGAAGTCGATGTCATTGGTATCGACCACCAGCAGGTCCGACGAGGTGTAATGAAAAAAGAAATGCTCGTAGGCTTTGACGACTTCTTCAATGTAATCGTCGCTGACGGCCATTTCTCCTGGGACGCTTTTTTTGCGCAGGCGTTTCTTGAGCACGTCGGGCGAGGCTTGCAGATAGATCACCAGGTCGGGAATCGGCAACTGCTCGCGGAAGTGCTGGTAATAGCGATTGTAGACTTCGAGTTCGGCGTCGCTGAGATTGATGTACGCGAAGAGCTTATCTTTCTCGAAGATGTAATCGGCCACCACCATCTTGTGCGATTTAGGGCCGACTTCGAGGCGCTGCAACTGTTCGAAGCGTTTGATGAGAAATGCGAACTGGGCCTGAAAGCCGGCGCCGCGTTCGCCTTCGTAAAACCGGCGAAGAAACGCATTGTCTTCCGGCTCGATTACGCGCTGGGCGTTGAGGCGGTCCGCAATGATGTTGGCCAGGGTGCTTTTGCCGACACGGATGGGACCTTCGATAGCAATGTATTGAGGCGGTTCAAAAAGCTTGGCCATGGACTTGAATGCAGCATATATGGCAAACGTCGGACTGGCAATTGGAAAGCTGCCAGCCTCTAGCTCCTGGCTGCTGGCCAGCAGCTAGAGGCTAGGAGCCAGCAGCTGCACCGGGGAGTCGAAAATGACAACAAATAACTGGATTCCCTGCTGCTGTTCAGGCGAATTCGGCGTCCAAATGAAGGTATGATTGAGGGAGCGATTCCCGGCTTTATAGAGGTGTTCTTTGCAACGTTTTTTCTTGATTTGTATTGGTTTGGCTGCGCTGCTGTTGGCGTCGTGCGAATCCACGAAGGAAGCTAAAAAGACGGTAACGCCGGCCCCGCAGGCTGTTGCTCCGTCAATTGAGCAGCAGCCGGTGGCTGCTCCGGCGCCTCCGCCGCAGGTGGCGCCTCAGCCTGTGCAGCAGGCCAAGCCTGACCCTGTGCTTGCCACCATTGCCGAAGCCGAGCGGGCGTTTCGTACAGGTCAGACCGACTACAAAGCCGGCCACTTGGATGCTGCCAAGCAGGACTTCAATAGCGCTGTGGACATCCTGCTGCAAGGGCCGGTAGCCGTTAAGTCCGACGAACGGCTGCAACAGGAGTTCAACAAGATCACTGAAGAAATTCACAAGCTGGAAATGGTCGCATTCCGTCAAGGTGACGGTTTTACCGAACAGCAATCGGAGCCCGCGCCGATTGATGAAGCCAACATGGCAACATTTGCCGCTGATCCCAACACGAAGGCCACGGCGGAAGCCGAGTTGCGGACCACGCAGTCTGACTTGCCGCTGGTGATGAACGACTATGTGGCCGGGTACATTAATTATTTTTCCACGCGCGGACGCCGGTCGTTTGAAAACGCTCTGATACGTTCCGGCCGCTATCGCGACATGATCCAGCGCGTCCTCCGGGAAGAAGGCGTGCCTCAGGACTTGATTTATGTGGCCCAGGCTGAGTCCGGGTTTCATCCGCTGGCTGTTTCACGAGCACGAGCGCGAGGTATGTGGCAGTTCATGGCCAGCGCCGCCGCAGGGCATGATTTAGAGCACGATTGGTGGCGTGACGATCGCCAGGACCCGGAAAAGTCCACGAGGGCCGGCGCACGATATTTGAAAGAACTCTACAACCAGTTTGGCGATTGGTATCTGGCCATTGCGGCTTACAACTCCGGGGCCGGCAACGTGCAGGCGGCGGTCAAGCGCACGGGCTATGCGGATTTCTGGGAACTGTATCGGCGCGACGTTCTGCCGGTGGAAACCAAGAACTACATTCCCATCATCCTGGCTATGACCATCATGTCCAAGAACCCGGCACAGTATGGCCTGGAACAGATACGGCCTGACGCTGCGCAGACCTATGACGTGGTCACGATAGATTATCCGGTTGATTTGCGGCTGGTTGCGGAGTGCGTTGACTCGTCGGTTGAGCAGCTGGAAGACTTGAATCCCAGCTTGCTGCGCGGTACTACCCCCAGAGGCCAGAAGTTCGAACTGCGAATTCCCGAAGGGACCAAAGACCGGTACGAAACCGGGATCGCGGCCATCCCCGTGGACAAGCGTGTGATGTGGCGCTACCACCGGGTTGAGCCGGGAGAGACGCTGGCCGGAATTGCTAAAAAATATCACACTACCGAGCGGGCCATCTCGCAGGCCAATAGTCTGGAAGCAGGTCCGTTGGCCCGTGATTCGAAGCTGGTCATCCCGGTAAGTGGCCCTGTTCCCGGCGAAGGGAAAGTTTCCTTCTCCAAGCGGGCTACCCGATACAAAGTCCATACGGGCGATACCGTGATGACTGTTGCCGAGGATTTCGGCGTACCGGCGGAGAAGGTACGTAGCTGGAACCGATTGAAAGGAAACCAGTTAACCCATGGTAGCGTGCTTGTGATCTATAAGCCGGTGGTTGCCGGAGGGCCAACTACGGGGACCTCCACGCATCATAAGAAGAAGCGCAGCACCGTGACCAAGAGCGGGACCAAGCCCGGAACCAAGACCGTGACTAAGCCCGTCACGAAGAACGTGACCAGGAAGAAGTCTACGGCCAAGCCCCGGGCGCAGCAGGCCCAGGCCCGGCGGCCGGGAACGGCCCCGAGCGCCAGCAGCCGCTGACTTGATTATTCGTCGGGTTAGTTGCAAACTGTGTTGCGCGGAGTTGACACAAGATTCGGGTGTGTTGCTATAATCCGCGCCTGTCTTTAGTTTTTGCGTTTTGCATCGGCCATGCGGTACCAGTCCTAATTTCTGGAGGAACTATGAGCTTTTACGATGAGACCCTGAAGGCCAAACATGAAGACGATATGGACGACGATTATGGCGACATCGGCGGCTACGGTAGCAGCAGCATAGAAGAAGAAAGCTACGACGAAGAGGAAGAAGAGTCCTTGGGCACCGGTAGCGGTGGAGGCAGTGAAGAAATAGGCGGAGGACACAGTGAGCCGCCGTCCACCGGCAGCGGGACTCCGAGCAGCACCGGAACCGGCGGCGCCAAGAAAAAGAAAGCTGCGCCTAAGAAGAAAGCCGCTCCCAAAAAGAAAGCCGCGCCAAAGAAGAAAGCGGCCAAGAAAAACCCCGCCAAACCCGCCAAGGCCAAGAAGGCAAAGAAAGCCAAAAAAGCCAAGAAGAGCGGCAAAAAAGGCGGCAAGAAAAAAGCCAAGAAGGCTGCGAAGAAGGCCGGCAAAAAGAAAAAGGGCGGCAAGAAGAAGGGCCGTCGCTAAGAGGCAATGCTCGAGAAGGGCCGCGGTCCTTACCGCGGCCTTTCGTTGCTTCATCGTTAGCTTCAGGACCGCCAATGCCGCGCATCGCTCTGCTGGGTTGTGGTCGATGGGGACGCAATATCCTGCGCGATCTGCTCTCGCTGGGATGTGAAGTCTTCGTGGCTGATCCCAACCCTGAAGCGCTCAAGTATGCTCAATCCGCTGGCGCACAAATTCTCGGAACCACACTCAACGATCTTCCACAGAGTGATGGCTTAGTCATAGCTTCACCCACTTCCACGCATGCAGCTGTGATTGAATCCGCGTTGTTTCGCGGTGCCCCGATCTTTGTTGAAAAGCCAATGATTTGCAATCTTGCGGATGCGCAGCGCTTGGCGGAGCGCGCCGAAGGCCGCCTGTTCGTCATGGACAAGTGGCGCTATCATCCGGGCATCGAAGAACTGCGGCGTATATGCGAGAGCGGCGAGTTGGGCCGGTGTTTCGGCATGCGTCTCGAGCAGGCAGGCTGGGGATTACCACACGATGACGTGGATGTCATTTGGATCCTGCTGCCGCACTGCATTTCGATTGCGCTGGAAGTGCTGGGCCACGTGCCTGCCGCTCGACACGCATTTGCTGAGCAGCACAAAGGACGCGCGCTCAGCATGCATGCAGTTTTGGGTGATTCGCCATGGGTCACGATGGAAGTCTCCGTACGCAGCCCGGTCAAGCGTCGTGAGTTTTACTTGCATTGCGAGGATGGCGTTGCCTGGCTGGACGAAGGCTGGTCGGACCACATCAAGATCGCTCGGGGAGCAGGCGTCTCCGGCGGCGAGGCAACAGAGATCGAACGAAGGCCCGTCTCGCCGGAGCTGCCATTGTTGCGCGAGTTGCGAAGTTTTGTGGACCATCTCGGCGGTGGTCCGCCACCGCGCAGCAGTGCTCGTGAAGGAGTTCTGGCGGTCCAGCGCATCAGTGAATTGCGAGCGTTGGCAGGACTGGACCGTTAACCCAAGCAGATCAAAGGCACTTCGCCAGCGCCGGTTCCGCCCGTTTCAGGAGTTCGGAATACGAGGGCAGCGCAGCGTCTCGTGGTGAGAGCTGAGCCGGTATCGCCGGCCAGGCGAGTTCCAATGCGGGATCGTTCCATTGGCAACCTAGTTCGTCGGCGGAATCCCAATATTCTGTCGTGCTGTAAATGTGGGCCGCGCTTTGCGGGAAGTAGAAGCCATGGGCGACTCCTGGTGGAATGATCAGCGCCTGCAGGTTCTCGGCGCTGAGTTCCAGCAACCGGGATTTATCTCTGGTGGGCGAGTGCGGCCGCATGTCGCGCAATCCCACAATGGCCGATCCTTCGAGTACCACCAGGTAATCCGCATGCTTCACATGCAAATGGACGCCACGCAGCACACCGGCCTCGGAGCGAACATAGTTCCACTGGACCGAATCGGGAGCAAAGTCCCAATCGCGGCGAAAGACTTCAGTGAGCGCGCCGCGAGAGTCCGCGTGGGTGGCGAATGGACAAAGAATCACGCCGTGAATTCCCGTTTCGAGCGGGATCACTGTCGCCGACTTAGTTGCCGCCTGGGGCATGNNAGACGCCGATCTACAAAAGTGTTGCAGTAGGGACGGGTTGCTGTCAATTACGCGTCCGGCAGTCCACGCTGGGCCAAGGCCCGTTTGTGCCAGTACGCGGTGTGCCGGATCATGTAACGTGACACGGGCATCGTTCCACACCGTACCAATCCAGTAGGCGCCACTTGATTGCGCGGTAGGCCGTTCTCAAACCCTGGAGGACGGTAGACCTCTCCGCTGCATCCACCGCTCTCAAGGTCAAGGGACTCAAAGGTCAAGGGACTCAGCAGTTCGTGGAGCAACCGGTGCGGATCAGCTTCCATTCGGGCGAGATAACCGGGTTGCGGATGACCATCGTCCAGCGCGTAAATGTGCCAGAGATACGCTGGAAACTTGATAACGCTGAATTCTTCACTGGCCGCATGACGCAGGCCCGCGGAAAACGCCTGCGACTGGAAGCACCCGGCATATTCCTCGGGCCGACGCCATTCTCCGCATTGCTCAACGATTTCTCGCCGGTGAAGCCAGGTGGATGGCGGTGTAGAAGACCGGTGACCATACTTCTCCGCGCCTGAAGCGCCGCAAGCGCGCACCGGCCCCGAAGGTCCCATCAACACGACCGCCGCATAAGCAAAATCGGCTATNNTCAATGGTCTTGACCAGAGTCGCCAGATGCCAGGGGAACCACAAATCGTCATGCCCCAGATAGGCACTGTATTTCCTCTGCGCGCGGCGCAGGCCTTCGTTGTGCGGACCGTACGAGAATCCGACGCGGCGCGGAAGATTGGTCCAGTGCAGGCGAGGATCACCGACGGCTGACACCACGGCTTCACTATCGTCGGTGCAACAGTCGCCGATCACCCAGGCTTCGAAGTCCTGATAACCCTGATTGAGCAGGCTCTGCAGGGCGCATTTGAGAGCACGACTGCAGTTGTAGGTCGCGACGATCACGTTACTTCCGGCATGGTTCCGTTTTTTCTTACGCGTAGATGCCGCGCACGCGGATTGTATGGGCCACGCGGTTGATCGCCAGCATGTATGCGGCAATACGGTTGTTGACGCTGTGCGTTTCAGAGAAGCGCACCACATCAGCAAACGATTCGCGCAGAATAAATTCAAGCTGCTCGTTGACGACTTTTTCTGTCCAGAAATATCCCTGGCGGTCCNNTTGGCCAGAATGTCGGGAATCACAAAGATCTTTTTGTCTGCGAGGATGTCATCCGCGGTCGCCGTGGTTGGTCCATTGGCGCCTTCGCAAATGATTTTGGCCTTGATGTTGGCCGCGTTCTGGCTGGTGATCACATTTTCGGTTGCCGCCGGAATGAGAATGTCGCATTCCGTAACCAGCAACTGTTTCGGGTCCGCCGCCTCGGCGCCTGGGAACCCGATCACCGTCTTGTTGCGGTCGCGGTACTCAAGCAAATCGTCAACGTTGATGCCGCCGGGGTTGAACAGACCGCCGTCCCACTCCGCAATGCCGATGATCTTGTAGCCGGCGTCGGCCATGAGTTTCGCGGCATTGGAACCTACGTTGCCAAAGCCCTGAATGATGACCCTGGTGGATTGGCGATCCATCTGGAATTTTTTGAGGGCTTCATCGCAGACAATCATTACGCCGCGACCAGTGGCTTCGCGCCGTCCACGAGAGCCGCCGATATTGATGGGTTTGCCGGTCACTACGGCCGTTACCGTCTGGCGCATGTGCATGGA
>PLJN01000143.1 GCA_003140235.1 Acidobacteriaceae bacterium | reverse complement strand
TGCCATTTTTCCGGCAGCGGCAACAGGTCTTTGGCGAGAAACGTGATCTCTTCAGCGTGAATGCTCAACTCGCCGGTGCGCGTGCGAAAAAGATAACCGCCCACGCCAATGTGGTCGCCCAGATCGAGCAGCTTGTAGAGCGCAAATCCTTTTTCGCCGACAAAATCCAGCTTCACGTAAATCTGCAGCCGCTGGCCGCCCTGCTGCAGGTGGGCAAAACCGGCTTTGCCTTGCAGACGAATCGAGATAATCCGCCCGGCAACTTTTACCGCGAGGCGCGGATTCTCCAGCTGCTCAGCGGTCTTGTCGCCGTACTCCGCGAGGACCTGCGGCACTACATGAGTGGCCGCATACTTGTGCGGATAGGCCTGCTGGCCGAGCGCTTCAATCTGGCGAAGCTTTTCCTGCCGTAACTGATAAACATTTTCTTCGAAAGACACGTGACTATTTTTCCCCGGTATGTAAGTTCCTGATTATAAACACTGAAGTGATATTAAGATCGTGGAAGCCGTTCAGTCGGGCCGGCTTTTTTTCGATTGACTCTTTTCTAGCAACTTACAAATCAGTCCCGCATCGGAGGACTGGACACAACGCACGCATTGCATCGCGACGCGTTGCACTCTATATTCCTCACTTATGGCAATTAAGCGTATTGCGGTTGTGCCGGGTGACGGCATCGGCAAAGAAGTAATTCCCGCTGCTTTGCAAGTGGTCGAAGCCAGCGGCGCGACGGTCGAGTTCACGCATTTTGACTGGTCGGCGGACCGCTACTTGAAAGACGGCGTCACCATTCCTGCCGATGGTTTTGCCATGTTGGCCCGCGACTTTGACGCCATCTTTCTCGGTGCGCTGGGCGATCCTCGAGTGCCCACCAACATTCACGCCAAGGAAATCCTGCTGGGCATGCGCTTCAAGATGGACCTATACGCCAACGTCCGTCCGGTCAAGCTGCTGGATGAAGCGCTCTGTCCGCTCAAGGGCATTAAGCCGGAGAACGTGGACTTTGTGGTAGTACGTGAGAACACCGAAGGCCCCTACGTGGACGTCGGCGGCGTGTTCAAGCAAGGCACACTCGACGAAATTGCCACGCAGGAAGATATCAACACACGCAAAGGCGTGGAACGCATTATTCGTTTTGCTTTTGAGCTGGCGCGCACGCAGAAACGAAAAAAAGTTTTGATGTCAGACAAATCGAACGTTATGACTCATGCTGGCGGACTCTGGCAACGAGTGTTCAAGGAAGTTGCCGCCGAGTACTCCGACATTCAGGCCTTGCACATGTACGTGGACGCGCTCTGCATGCACATGGCGCGCGCTCCGCAACAGTTTGACGTGATCGTGACCAACAATATGTTTGGCGACATCATTACCGACCTGGCTGCCGCGCTCCAGGGTGGACTAGGCATGGCCGCCAGCGGAAATATTCACCCCGGCAAAACATCAATGTTTGAGCCCGTACACGGTTCGGCGCCGCCGTTTGCGGGAAAAAACATTGCTAATCCCATTGGCGCCATCTCAACCGCGGCCATGATGCTTGAGCACCTTGGCCTTACTAAAGAACCCGATCGCATCAACCAGGCTGTTCTGCAAGCTGTGCGCCAGAACAAGATCACGCCGGACGTTGGCGGCGGACTGGGGACGAGAGAAACGGCGGCTTGGATTGCCGACTGTGTGTCCCGGGCTTAGCGAGAGATGTCGTAGAGTTGTTTACAAGGACGGCCGCGGTCCTTGCAGTTTTAAATCTGTTACCAGAGCCCGCACTTTGCCCATGAAGCCTGCGCCCGGATCCGGCTTCTGATTGCGGTACTTGGGATCAAGCTCCAAGAAAAAAGGGGTCCCTTCCATCCACCGGTATTCTTGATGCCCGATCAAGTGGGTGATGGGATATTTCTTTGCAAGATAGCGCACTAGGGCGGCGTTCGCTTTGACCTGCGCGTCGGTGAGCGGAAACTTGCCGCCATCGCCAACATTCTCCACGCCGATGGCCACATGGTTCAGACCAATACAATGGCGGGCCATCCAGTTTTCCGGCATGAGACGGTAGATGGTCCCATCGCGGTCCACCAGAAATTGCGCGGACACGTTGACCTCGCCCGCGGACGCAAGCTGCTTTCGCGCGCTCTCGGCGTGTGTGTGATCAAAGTAATTCCAAGTGGACGCAAAGGATGGTATGCCCGTCCAGTGCAGAATGATCATCTGCGGCTGGATGATGACATCGTCCGCCTTGGGGTCCTGATGCTGCCGCCGGTAGGCGATGGTAAGCTGAATGCGCTCGTCGCCAAAGTTTATGGGCTTGTCTTTGATCCGAAAACCGCCAGGGAGTTCCGTGTCCGACGATTGTAGTGCTGTGCTTGGGACGTTCTGCGCGCGCGCTTTGAAGCAGATCGTCATAACCATCGCGATCATTGTTACTACGGCAACGCTCGCCTGTAGCCGCCATGAAACGACGACGCCCAAACCGCTCGAAGCGGAACTGTGGCTGGGCGGAGACGTGAACCTGGGCGACGGCGGCAACGGGCAGTTGAAAGCCATATCTGGAATGGTGCAAGGCACGGCCGGTATTGTCAATCTTGAGGGCCCGGTCACTCAGAATTCATCCTCCCGAAAATTTCGCCTGTGGAATGCACCAGCGTCTTTAGCTGAGCTATCCGCAAACAACGTGCGCGTCGCTGGAATAGCGAATAACCACGCCACAGACTTCGGGCCAAACGGCGCCCGGCAAACCGCGAGCGCGTTGCGCGAAAAAGGCATTGTGCCTGCGGGCGGCGGTGCCGGCCCTGCGCTCCTGAAAATCAACGGGATTTCCATCGCGATCACGGCCCACGATCTTACGAATGGCGTGCCCGAGAACATGGCCGCGGAGCTTACTGCCGCACGCCAGAAGGCGGACATTCTGATCGCGACCTTCCACGTGACCGGGCCGGTTTCCTACCTGCCGCGCCCTGAACTAAAACGCGCGGTGGACATGGCCATCGCCGCAGGCGCCACGCTGATTGTCGCGCATGGGACGCACGCCATAGGTCCTCTGCAACGGCGCGGCGACGCGGTGATTGCCTGGGGACTGGGCAACGTAGCGTTTGCCTGCGATTGCACCAACGAAGAAGACGCGATTCTTTTGCGCGTTCGCGTGCAGAAGGACAAAGTTGCCGGCGTAGACGTGTTGCCACTACACGCAGGTCTCAACAAACAGGCGACACAGCCGAGCAGCGATGCCAATGGTATCTTCGATTTGCTCGAAGCGATTGGCACGAGCAGATTGACCAGACACGGCGGTTACGCGTCCTTCTGAATTTACGTAAATTCTCCGGAGTGAAAAGTGAGACGTGGCACTGCCACGTCTCTACGCCGAGGGTTTCTTGGTCCGCGTAACTCCGCGTTGATCCGCGGTAGTGGTGGCCTCTGTGAAGCGCCCGCACGGGGCGCGATGGGCGCTATCAGGCTCGCGCGAACCAGCCGTCTTCTTTCTTGTTTTGGTAGTCGGTGAGTGGTCCGCCGAGTTGGTTTTCCACGCTGAGAATGACGTTAATGTTGCGCTTGTCGATGGCCGTCAGCCGGGCATCGGTATATTTCGGATCCGGTTTGTACCACTCGACGGCCTGAAAATAGCTTTTCAAGACATCGGAGTGAAACGGCCGCCCCCGTCGTGCGTAAATCAAATTGCGCAGCAAACGGAGGTCGCGGCGGGAAAAATCCTTGAGTTGATCGACGGTGAGCTGTTTGTCGAGCAGCGTGGGATCTTCGAGCGCTGTTGGCTGGTCTTCATCCGAACCCGCCCATTTGCCCAGACGAATGGCGACCAACCTCATTTCGATCTTGTCTTCCGGGGTCTTGGCGCCCTGCAACTCGCCCTGCCGGGCCATGAGTTGCTCGCGGCTGATGCCCGCATCAAAGGTCGCGATGATTTCCGCGTTCTTGCGATCGAGCGCAGTGAGCTTGCTCTCGTCCATCGTGTCCAAAGGGTGGTACCAGGGCTGGGCGCTGAAGTAATCATTCAGCCATTTCTTGCGAAACTTGTTGCCCGCGCGGGCGAAGATCGTGTTGCGCATGAGTTGCAATTCACGCAACGAGCGGTCATACAGATCGTCCGGCTTAATCTCACGCGTGTAATACAAAGGACGCGGTGCATCAGATACCTGGCGGGCATGCGCGGAGCTATGACGGGCCGGACTTGCGGCAAAAAGCGCCAACGACAAGCCCAGGAGTAGCGCAAAAATTGCGGATGATTTTTTCAGCATTACCGGAGAGTAACAAAAAGACGCGCCTTTAGGAACAGGATTCTGCTCGGGCCGCGCCAGGGCTTCCCGCAACACAATGTTAGTTCTTGATGGCGGCTTCCTGCAGCATAGCCCGCGCCTGGTCCGCATACGGACCGTCAGGTTCCAGTTCCAGATATTTCTTCAATGCCGCGACGGCGTCATGCGGCGGAGCGAACTTACCATGCTGGCCCGCCATGCCGTACCCGGCGGACGCTTTCACAAAATAGGCATCCGCCAGACCTGGCTCAGCGACAATGGCCCGATCGCACGCCGCCGCGGCACCGGCAAAATCGTTGAGGTCATACAAAGCCGCGCACAGATTGAAGTAAGCCAATCCCGGAGCCGGATGCATTCCGGCCGCGCTCCTGAAACGGTCCGCCGCTTCCTTGTATTTCTTCAGCGCGAAGTATGCATTGCCCTCGGCAAACGCCATTTGTGCTACCTGCCATTTGTCCCGCGTGGTCTGGGAAATTCCAACGCCCTGCCCGGAGTTGATGTTCGAGTGGACGCTCCTGTCCATCTTGACCCGCGCTTGCGACACATGAATGCCCTGCTCGTATGTCTGGATCGCGTCCGCGTACTTTTCCAGATTGCTCTGGACCCCGGCCAGCACCAGGTAGAACTCCAACTGAGTGGGATCGGCCTTGATGGCTCGATGGCACGCGTCCAGCGCGGCGTCAGCGTTGCCGCCGTTGTATTCGGCCGAGCAGAGGTGGATATAAGCGAGCGCCGGGTTGAGGCTGAGTTCCGCCGCCTTGCGGAACTGGGCCGCTGATGCGTGCAAGTCGTCGAGCCCAAAGTAGGCTTCGCCCATCCCCATGAACAGTGCTCCCTGGGCCGCTCTCAGCTTGTTTCGGTCTTTCTGTGTGTCCGCGTCAAACTGAATGACTTGAAGCGCTTTTTCAAAGGAAGCGATCGCGTCTTTGTACTGTTCTATGTTCCGTTGAATGGTCCCGAGATTTTGATACAACTCCCACTTATAAGGCGCGATGGCAATCAGCTGTTGCAACATCTTTGCGGCCTGCGGCCAATCCTGGTTCTTGATGGCGGCCTGCGATTCCGGAGTCAACTCGTTATACCGGACGATGGCGGCGTTCTCCTCGCGCAGCTCCGCTGTTTGTTCCGGTGACAGATATCGAAGGTTGTCCTCAGTGAGCTGCCGCCATTTCTCGCCCTGAATTTCCGCGGCTTTTGGCCCCTTGAATGGGACCAGCGAGACTTTTGTGGGAATGATAGACAGATCAATGCGGATGACATTTAGGACGGCTTCTCCGTGGAAGTCAGGAGGGCTCACCTTTTTTACGGATGAATAAATCCGTTTGCCGTCGGGGCCGGTGATGAGCACGTTGTACGTGCCAAACGTCACTCCCACCCTGAGAAATCTGCCGTCCGGGCCGGTCTCCAGGCGATACGTCAAACCGTTATCCACGTTGACGTAGACAACTTTGGCGTGAACGATCGGCTTGCCCTCCATGTCGAGCACCTGACCTCTGACTTCGGCTCCATAGAGATCCTGGGTAAGCAGCACGACTGCAAGCAGAACCACGGCGGGGAATAACTTCATCATGATTGCCTCGTAAATGATTTCATATCGACAGGCTTTGCTAGATTATGCCACCATTCTGGCACAGGCTCGCAAGACAAATGTCCCGCGCCCGGTACAATGATTGCTGCATGACACAAGCACTCAATTCGTTTGACGTGCTGGTAATTGGCGCCGGGCCCACCGGCATGGCGGCCGCCATTGAAGTGCAGCGCGCCGGATTCTCCGCGGTCCTGCTGGATAAAGGATGTCTGGTCAACTCGCTTTTCCACTATCCCGCCAACATGGTTTTCTTCACCACGCCTGAGCTTTTGGAAATAGGCGACATTCCTTTTTCCAGCGCCAATCAGAAACCCAACCGTCAGGAATCGCTGGAGTACTACCGCAACGTGGCCCAGCATTACCATCTCGATATCCGCCAGTACCAGCAGGTCACCCAGGTTGCCGGCTCCGACGAAGCGTTTCTCGTTCACGCCGTGGACCGCAACGCCAAGCCGCATGAATACAACGCGAAAAAGTTAGTGGTAGCCACCGGGTTTTACGATCTCCCGAACCGTCTCGGAATCGAGGGAGAAGACCTGCCCAAGGTCATGCACTATTACACGGAGCCGCACCCCTATTTCGGCACCGACGTGCTCATCATCGGGGCCAAGAACTCAGCCGCCATTGCCGCGCTGGAATTGTGGCGCCGGGGCGCGCGCGTGACCCTGGTGCATCGCGGTCCTGAAATCCACAAGAACGTGAAGTACTGGATCAAGCCGGATATTGAGAACCGCATCAAAAACGGCGAGGTCACGGCTTACTTCAATACCACTGTGAAGCAAATCATGACGGAGTCTGTGCGCATCATCACGCCGGAGGGCGAGCGCACGCTGAAAAATGATTTTGTGTTCGCGCTCACCGGATATCATCCGGACTTTGCGTTCCTGCAAGAACTGGGCATTGAACTGAAAGGGCCAGAAAAGCGTCCGGTTTGCGATCCGCAGACGTTCGAAAGCAACGTCCCGGGAATCTACCTGGCCGGGGTCATTGTGGCTGGCTCCAAGACGAGTGAAATCTTTATTGAAAACGGACGCTTCCACGGCTGCCAGATCGCTGCTGACTTGAAAAACAAACTCCACCGCGCGTCGTGATTTTGCCGCTGATTTACCCAGATGAACGCTGATGGTAGAAAATACCGGCCCGGCGCTACCTCTCTTTTTCCAGATACTCCATCACCGTATGGAGATCGTTTTCTTCCAGAAAGATATTGCTGACCCTGACCCGGCCATCCGTCTGGGCGCTTTGCGCGGCATTTTTAGCGACGGTCAGGTCCACGCGCATTTCTTCGTGTAGAAACGGCACCAGCTCGTCCGGGTCCACGCGCGCCGTAAACGTGCCGCCAGCGTTTTCCTCAAACATGATCTGGTAAGTGAGCGGCTCTTCTTCGAGCTTCATGATGTCAAGAGTACCGTGAGGCATGTGCGGCTCCTCCGTTGGCCTTCAAGCAAAGTCTAATTGCGGAGTTGCGCGGCCTGCAAATGGAACACCCTGCGTTCCACCGAAAACAATGATATAAATTTACGTTGTGTCTTTAAGTTAAGAAATCAAATCAAGGAGACCCATGGTGACACTGCGTAATTTCCTTAGATTGCTCAACTGCGGATTACTGGTTTTGGCCGTTTCTTTCCCGGTTGCCCTGCAGGCGCAGAGGCCGCTGCCTTTTTCCGCGGACATAGCTATTTCGTCGAATGGCCAGAACATAACCGGAAAAATGTATTTTGCTTTGCCCAAGACCCGCATGGACATGACCTCAAACGGCCGGAACATCAGCGTGATTAGCGACAACAGCACTCAAACCAGTTACATGATCCAGCATCAGCAGCGCATGTACTTTGAGATGCACGGGAACCAGCCCAATCCCATGGCCCGGAATATTCCCAAGTTCGATTCGTCATTCGATCCCCAGAATTCATGCGTCAAGGACGGAACGTGCAAAAAGGCCGGGACGGAAACAGTGAATGGGCGCGTTTGCGACAAATGGGTCACCACGCAAAAAGACGGAAAGACCAGCACCGCGTGGCTCGATCAAAGACTTTTCGTTCCCATCAAAACATTAAACTCTGACGGCAATACCATGGAGCTGAGCAATATAAAAGAAGGAGCTCCGCCAGCGTCCACGTTTGAGGTGCCCGCTGGCTACCGGAAAATGGACCTTGGCAACATGGGCCGTCCGCAGAATTGATCGGACACTCGGACGCTGGTAAGACCGGAATTGCAGCACGCAGAGTTGTCCGTCAACAAACGGCCCGATTTGAGGAGAATATGGCAGAACCCACATATGAAGAACTGAAAGCCCGTCTCGAAGAATTGGAAAAAAAGAAAACCGGACAACGCTCTGGCGCGCTCGAATTCCGCGTCGGCGAAAAAGGCGGCGTCAGCGTTTATGGCCTGGGCAGATTTCCGGTCACGCTGTATTACGAGCAGTGGATACGGTTGCTCGACCGCACCGAGGACCTCCGCGCTTTTCTGGAAGAAAACAAAGGCAAGCTGAAGCTGAAAGACCAGTAATGATCTGACAGCAATTGCCTCCTGCGATCTGCAGCGCCGCTTGCAGCGCCACAGTCCCGGTTCGTCTTCATTATTATGTTAGATTAGTAAACGTGTGGGCGCGTAGCTCAGTTGGTAGAGCAACGCCCTTTTAAGGCGTGGGTCGCTGGTTCGAATCCAGCCGCGCTCACCATCAACTTACCGCAGGGTTGTGCTGTCGGCGCTCCGGCGGTTGCGGATTGCACTATGAGCATTATCATCAAAGATCGAGATATTCTTGGCGGAGAACCAGTGTTCCGCGGCACACGCGTGCCGTTTCAAACTCTGCTCGACTATCTAGAGCACGGGAAAACCCTCTATCAATTCCTGGATGAGTTCCCAACCGTAACACGCGAGGACGCGGTTGCCGCTCTTGAGGAAGCCAAAACAGTGGTATTCGCGGGCCTTAAGTGAAGCTTCTGTTTGACGAGTGTGTGTCTCGTCTTTTGAAAACTTCATTCACAGCTCACGGACACGAATGCTTTACTGTTCCCTAAGTTGGTCTTGCAGGCAAGAAAAACGGCGAGTTGCTGGGACTCGCCGAGGGAAAGTTCGATGTCTTCGTTACCATCGACAAGAATATACGTTACCAGCAGAACCTTACTGGCAGGCAAATAGCAGTCCCGATCATTCGCGCCAGATCGGCTGAAATAGATGACTTGCTTGAACAAGTGCCCGCTTGTCTAACAGCATTGCAAACGATCCAGCCAGGCCAGCTTGTCCAGGTTGGTCTCGAATAAGCTCATGGACCACGTTAGAGCGACGATATCGTCAGACACCACTGCTTCTGTGTCGATATCTCGAACAAGCGTACTTGAGGAGAATGCTGGTTCTTGCCACCCATTATTAATGCGCAGGGAATCTCGAAGGCCTTTGGCGCCACCACTCTGTTTCAGAATGTTTCGTTCACTATCTCCGAGGGCGACCGCATCGGAGTGATCGGCCCCAACGGCTCGGGAAAGTCTACGCTGCTGCGCATTCTTGCCGGGCAGCTTGAGACGGACAATGGAAACGTCGCCGTCCGGCGGCTGGCGCGTCTCAGTTACGTCGAGCAGGAATCGCGATTTGCGTCCCGCGAAACCATAAGATCGGTCTTGCAGAAAACTCTGCAGCAACTTGGCGTACCGGAAACCGACCACGAAGCCCGCATCGGAGAAACGCTGGGCCGCGCTGGATTTGTGGCCTTCAACGCCGAAGCCGCAAGTCTTTCCGGCGGATGGCAGAAGCGTCTGGCGATAGCCGAAGGACTGGTCCAACATCCAGACATCCTGCTGCTCGACGAGCCTACCAACCATCTGGACATCGCCGGCATTGAGTGGCTGGAAGACCTGCTGGCGCGTGGCGAATTTGCCTGTGTGACCATCAGCCACGATCGCTATTTTCTGGAAAATGTCGCTAATGAAGTTGCCGAGCTGAATCGCGCGTATCCCGATGGCTTGCTCCGCATCAAGGGAAACTACAGCCAGTTCCTCGAAAAGAAAGAAGAGTATCTCCACGCGCAGGCCAAACACCAGGACGCTCTTGAGAACCGCGTCCGAACAGAAATTGAGTGGCTGCGCCGCGGCCCCAAAGCGCGTGCCACAAAATCCAAAGCCCGAATCGACAAGGCCGGAGAACTCATCGGCGAACTGGCTGATCTGAAGAATCGTTCCCGCAAAGAGACAGCGCAGATTGACTTCTCGGCCACCGACCGGCAGACCAAGCGGCTCGTGGAACTTGAAGGACTCAGTTATTCCATTGCCAACCGCCAGCTTTTTAACAAGATCAACTTCACGATTGCCAATGGCATGCGCGTCGGTCTGGTTGGCCCAAATGGCAGCGGCAAGACTACGCTGCTGCGTCTGCTGCAGGGCGAACTTGCTCCGGACGCCGGTACAATTCACCGGGCGCAGGCTTTGCAGATCGTCTGCTTCGACCAGACTCGCAGGCTCGACGAGGACGTGACGTTGCGACGCGCTCTGGCCCCCGACAGCGATGCCGTCGTCTATCAGGACCGCGTGATTCATGTGGCATCGTGGGCATCGCGATTTCTGTTCACTGGCGAGCAGTTGAATCAGCCGGTGGAACGGCTCTCCGGAGGAGAACGCGCGCGATTACTCGTCGCCAAGCTCATGCTGCAACCCGCCGACGTGCTGCTACTGGACGAACCAACAAACGACCTCGACATTCCCACGCTGGAGATTCTCGAAGAGAGCCTGCTCGAATACCGCGGCGCGCTGGTGTTGGTCACACACGACCGCTACATGCTGGACCGCGTTTCAACAACCGTCCTGGGATTGGATGGCAGCGGACGAGCAGAGCGCTTCGCCGACTACTCCCAGTGGGAGGCCTGGATGGCCGAGAGTCAAACAGCAAAAGAACCTGCCAGAGCGGAAAAGCCGAAGTCCGCGGAGCAATCGGCCCTCACTAAGAAAAAACTGTCGTACCTGGAAGCGCGTGAGTACGCCACCATCGAACAGCGAATCGCTGAAGCCGAACAACTGTTGCAAGCCAGGCGGGCCGTACTCAATGACCCGGCTATCGCCAGCGATGCACCGCGAATTATGGCCGCACAGGCAGAATTAGATGAAGCACAAAAAACAGTCGACCAACTCTATGAGCGCTGGCATCTGCTGGAAGCCAAGGCCGGCGTTTAACCCTCTCACAAGAGAGAAGTCGCGGAGCTTTCGTTCTGGGTCTGGTTGCGATACCGCCAGCAGAACCAGGCAACGGAGCCCAGCAATCCGCACCAAGCCAGCAAGCGCACCACGTGGCCAATCTGGATGGCATGCGGCAATACGCCGAGGTCGCTGAAGATTCGTACCCAGTCATGCTGCGCTTCGTCGGCGGAGGCGCCCACGGTCACCAGAGGAAGCTCGAGCTTGAGCGCATCAATCATGTATGTGGCAACGCCGTTCAGGCTGTGAAAGAAACCGACGCTGCAAAAAGTTGTTCCCAGCAGATCGCCGCGCGCAACGAAAGTCGCGGCCAGCAGCGCCGGTACCAGCAATTGCAAAATCGTCCCACCCCACAGCATCGGCTTATCACCCAGCCAGCTAAACAGCAGATGACCGCCTTCGTGGATGGGCAAATGCACGTTATCGAGGAAGGTTGGTTCGGAAAAGTGGGCTGCTAGGTAAAAGAACAGCAGCCCGTAAACGCTCAGCCAAACAATGAACGCCGTCCGCGATACCGGCTTCCATTCGATTTCAGGCAGACGCATGGCAGCTCATGAATATCACAAACCAGGCGCTACTTCGGCAACAAACTGCAAGGCCGCGGAATAAATCCGCTGAACTGGAAATCCGACCCGACAACAATTGGCTGGTCGGAAGACACAGTCACCGTGGCCGACACGTTCGGCCCTCCCGGCGGACTGTCCTGTGGAAGCACCCAGGTCAGAATCAACGTGTGCGCGGACAATACCGGCACCGTGGTGGCGCCGCTTTGTCCCGGATAGGCTGAAGCCGGCGACGAGCCAGGAATGGTCACGCCCGCCAGGTTGGCACCATTCTTGTCCAGAGGATGCACAGCCACGTTGGCCGTCGTGGAACTCCCGTTAAAGACATACAAGTCAGCCCGGGGACTACCCGCCGACATCGGATAAAACGCCGGTGTGCACACCCAAACGTAGGGCTTCCCTTCCGTGTACGTGCCCGGAGGACCCGCCAGGCCGAGGGCCAGCGCGAATGTCTGATTGACGACGTCTAATCCGTCCCGCCCCCAGGCCACTTCCAGTAAAAAGGAGCCAGCGGGAATCGGTGACGGAAGATTAGCAGTGATCACGCCAGTATGTGCGCCGCCGTTGACGGACGACTTCCCCACCACCAATGGCGCCCCAGCGAGCCGCACCTTCGGCGGCGCCAGACGCTGAGCGTCGTCAAGACCCGAGACCGTAATGGTCACCGTCTTCGCCGTGTAGTCGGGCAGCGCCTGCGTCACCCGCAACTGCTGAGCTTCGACTTTTACCTCTTTTACGCTGGCTTTTACATTTTGTGGCCACGCGTGTTGAGCAACCACGAGCAAAAACAGACCCATGAAAATCGCAGAGCCTTTTCGAAAAACCAATGGATATGTCATTCAGTCCTCCGTGCCATTTTTAAGGCGGTAACCGTCCCAAATCTAGGAATAGTGCGCAATCTAGACACTTGCGGTTGGGTTGTCAAGGTCGGCCGCGGCTGCCCACTGCGACTTCGCCGACATCGGATGACCGCTCCCGATGTTATCCTAGAAGTTCGACACTTACCTCACAGAGAGAACTGTAACCCTATACATGTCCAACGTAAACAACCCAGAACCTGAAGCCCCGACCGAAGCGATTGCAGAAACCATAATCCCGGCCGCCGCCGAATCGACCGAATCATTCGGCGAGCTTCTTTCCCAGTACGAGAAGGGCCACTCGCGCGCTGCCCGTACGCAGGAAGGCAGCAAGCAAGTTGACGCAACGGTCGTAACTATCACCGCCGATTCCGTCATCCTCGATATTGGTTTTAAGACGGAAGGCATTCTGCCGCTCACGGCGTTTCAAGGCGACATTGGCGCAGTCAAGCCTGGAGACAAGCTGCGTGTGTCCGTAAAGGGCCGCGACCCGGAGGGTTACTACGAACTCTCGCGCGGCAAAGTAGAAAGGCCCACGGACTGGCCGGCGCTCGAACAGGCCTTTGCCGATAAAGCCACGATCCTGGGTACGGTGACCGGTGCAATCAAAGGCGGACTCAGCGTGGACGTTGGCGTGCGCGCGTTCATGCCGGCTTCGCGTAGCGGTGTCCGCGACGCGGCGGAGATGGAAAAGCTGGTCGGCGAAGAAATTCGCTGCCGCATTATCAAAATTGATGTCCAGGATGAAGACGTAGTCGTGGACCGCCGCGCGGTGGTCGAAGAAGAAGAGCGCGGCGCAAAAGACCGGCGTTATTCGGAAGTGAAGGAAGGCGAGACGGCGAACGGCACAGTCCGCAGCCTGATGGATTACGGCGCGTTCGTGGACATTGGCGGCGTCGACGCGCTCCTGCACGTCAGCGACATTGCCTGGGGCAGAATCAACAAACCGGCGGACGTGCTCACCGTGGGCCAGCAAGTTGAAGTCAAAGTCCTCAAGATCGATCCTGAAAAGCGCCGCATCTCCGTGGGCATGAAGCAACTCCAGCCGCATCCGTGGGACGGAGTGGCGGAAAAGTACAAGGCCGGCGAACGTGTGCGCGGCACGGTGACGCGGGTGATGGAGTTTGGCGCGTTTGTGGAGCTCGAACCGGGGATTGAAGGCTTGATCCATGTGACTGAAATGTCGTGGGCCAAAAAAGTTCGCAGAGCTGACGATGTAGTAAAACCTGGCGAGACGGTGGAAGTTGTCGTCCTGACGGTGAACGCCGCCGAGCGCCGCATTTCTCTGGGACTGAAGCAGGCGCTCGGCGATCCCTGGGCTGAAGTTGCGCAGAAGTTTGCCGTAGGAACGGCGATCGAAGGTCCAGTGACCAGCCTCACTAAGTTCGGCGCATTCGTGCAAATATCCGAAGGCGTGGAAGGCATGGTCCACGTAAGCGAAATCACCGACAAACGCGGCGCCCAAACGCAGACCCATGCGCTGGCTGAGCATCCTAGAATCCATCATCCGCAGGACGCGCTAAAGGTCGGGCAAATCGTGAAAGCCCAGGTGATCGAAGTCGACAAAGCCAAGCGGCAGGTCAAGTTAAGCATGAAACAACTTGTTCCCAGCAGTCTGGATGAATACATGGCGGACCATAAAGAAGGTGACCTGGTCACCGGCCGTTTGATTGACGATTCCAGCGAGAATGCGCGAGTGGAACTGGGCGAAGGCGTTCAGGGCACCTGCCGAATCGCTGCGCCGGTTGCGGCGAAAGAAACGAAGCCAGCTGCAGCGACTGCCGCGGATTTATCGTCGCTCAGCGCCATGCTGAATGCGCGCTGGAAAGGCGATGCCGGTTCAACTGGTAGTCGCAGTGCATCTGCTCCGCAAGCTGCGGGAGCAGGCCAGATTCGCAGCTTCCGTATCACCAAGCTGGATATGGCAACGAGAAAGATTCAATTGGAGCTGGCGTAACCGCTGGACCACTGGCATGACTTCAGAGACAGAACATCTGGCTGTGCTGCGCCGCTATTGGGGCTATGACTCGTTTCGTCCGTTGCAGGAAAAAATCATTGCCAGCCTAATGGGCAGTCATGACACCTGCGTAGTTATGCCCACAGGCGGCGGAAAATCTCTCTGCTACCAATTGCCCGCTGCGATGCTACCGCAGAAAACCGTAGTGGTGATTTCCCCTCTGATCGCGCTGATGCAGGACCAGATGGCACAGCTCGCACAAATGGGAATTCCCGCGGGCATGTTGAACAGCTCGTTGACGTCCGCTGAACAATCCACGATCACTCGGAAAGCCGCACAGGGAAGCTACCGGCTCTTGTATCTGTCACCCGAGCGGCTGGCGCGCGCGGATACCGTTGATTGGCTGAAGCGCGTTCCGGTGGCGCTCTTCGCTATCGATGAAGCGCATTGCATTTCCGAATGGGGGCACGAATTCCGTCCGGAGTACCGGCAGCTCAGTTCATTGCGGGCGCAATTTCCCGATTGTCCGATCGCAGCGTTTACCGCCAGCGCTACGCGGCAGGTGCGTCATGACATTATTGATCAGCTCCGGCTGCACAACCCGCACAAGTACATTGCCAGCTTTCATCGGGCAAACCTGCGCTACGTAGTGAAAGAATGCGATGCGCGCACGCAGTATGGCCTTCTGGTCAAAGCACTCCACAACTATTCCGGCAGCAACGTGATTGTTTACGCTTCCACGATCAACACCGTCGAAGGAACGGTGGACTCGCTGGAAGAAGATGGCATCCCCGCGCTGGCGTATCACGGCAAAATGGACAACGTGACTCGCAGACGCAACCAGGAGCGCTGGATGTCTGACGAAGTCCGCGTGCTCGTGGGAACGCTGGCTTTTGGACTAGGCATCAACAAAGCAGCGGTGCGTGCCGTGGTTCATCTGGCGCTGCCGAAATCAGTAGAGCAGTACTACCAGGAAGCCGGACGCGCAGGCCGCGATGGCGAGCCTGCCGATTGCATCCTGCTATGGCAGAAGAAAGATGTAGGTCTGCTGACATACTTCGTTGACCAAATCGCCGATTCGGAAGAAAAGAAGCGCGCGTGGGTCCGTTATCATGAAATTCGCCGCTACGTGGAGTTGGCTAGTTGCCGCCATCGCCAAATATGCACGCACTTTGGCGAAACGCCCAAATGGCAATCATGTGACGCATGCGACGTCTGCGGTTACACTCCTGCGTGGCTTGTCGATCCGCCACGTTGGCAGCGTGGACAACCTGCACCGCCGATCGTCGAAACTGGCCGCGCGAAACGCACGGAACTCGTAGCAAAGCGCGGCGTGTCCGCGGTTGACGATGAGCTAAGCGAATATCTTCGTGCCTGGCGCCGCAAAACGGCAAAGGAGCAAGGCATCCCCGCGTTCGTCGTGATGCATGACACCACATTGGAAGAAGTGCGCCGCGTGCAACCTGATTCATTGGCTGCGGTCCGGCGCATCCACGGTTTCGGCGAACGCAAAACACAGTTGTATGGCGCCCAGATCGTCCAGGCGTTACGGAAGTTTCGCGAAGGCGCGCGTGCTGAGGAGCCAGCTCCCAGAAAGACTTCCCCACCCGCACGGGAGACGATCAAATTCATCAAAGCTGGTCACAGTCTGGAAGAAATCGCAAAGATTCGCGGACGCCAGCTCAGCAGCGTGATCGAAATGGTTTGCCAGTTGATGGAAAGCGGTCAGTTGGAGTTTCAGCGGAGTTGGGTGGATACCGCGAAACTCGAGAAGATCGAAGCAGCCTGCAAGCAACATGGCGTCGATCGACTCAAGCCGATTAAAGAAGCGTTGCCAGAAGAAATTACTTACGAAGAGATCAGACTCGTGGCAACTGCGCTGCGGAAGAAGAGAGGCTCTGCAAGCTCGGTTTAAAATTCCGAGCGTAGCGAGGAAT
>PLJN01000102.1 GCA_003140235.1 Acidobacteriaceae bacterium | reverse complement strand
GCATTGCCCGCCGCATCGAGCAGATTTCGCGCGGCGTTTTCAAAGTCAATCCCGGATCGCTGCTCACGGCGTTTCAGCGGCTGGAGCGCGCGGGATGGCTTGACGCTGAGTGGCGGCAAACCGACAACTCGCGCCGCGCCAAGTTCTACACGCTCACGCGCTCCGGACGAAAACAGCTCGAAGTCGAGACCGAGGACTGGACACGTCGCGTGTCTGCCGTGGCCCGGCTGTTGCGGACGGGAGAGTAAGCGTATGTCACTCTGGCGCCAGCTTACTCGCGGTCTTCGCGTGCTGACCAACCGTACCGCCGCCGACGAGGACGTCACCGAAGAGGCAAATCACTACCTCGAAGAAGCCACGGCAGCATTCATCGCGCAAGGCATGTCTCCTAACGACGCGCGACGCGCTGCGAGACTGGAGCTGGGCAACATGACCAACATCACGGAACAAGTACGCGCGTCCGGCTGGGAAAACCTGGTCGGTACGCTGTTCGCCGATCTGCGCTATGCGTTGCGGCAACTGCGCAGCAACTTCGGATTCACCGCTGTCGCGGTGCTCACTCTGGCGCTNNGCGATCTTCAGCGCGGTGAACCCCATTTTGTTCGAGACATTGCCGTATCCGCAAGCCAGCCGGCTCATGATGATCTGGTACCGCGCGCCTAACGGCACGGCTGTCACGGAAACGTTTGGCACGTATCGCGAATTCGCGGAACGGAGCCGTTCGTTCGATGCGCTCGCTGTGATGAAGCGATGGCAGCCCGTCATGACCGGCGCAGCCGAGCCGGAGCGATTCGACGGGCAAAGCGTGAGTGCCGGATATTTTCGCGTGTTGGGCGTGTCGCCGGCGCTGGGGCAGGATTTCCAGGCATCCGACGATCAACTCAATGGCCCCAAAGTAGTG
Organism: Acidobacteriaceae bacterium; assembly: GCA_003140235.1. Lineage (GTDB taxonomy): Bacteria > Acidobacteriota > Terriglobia > Terriglobales > Acidobacteriaceae > Angelobacter. Next base: position 17,973 of record PLJN01000102.1, on the reverse strand, counting down.
GTCCTCAGTGACCGTTTGTGGCGGCGACGCTTCGGAGGCGACAGGGCAATCGTGGGGCGTCAGATCATTCTTGAGGACAAGCTCTACACAATCATCGGCGTCATGCCGGGTTCCTTCGACAATGTCCTGGCTCCCGCCGCGGAACTGTGGTCGCCCTTGCAGTACGACATGTCACTAGGTCCGGCGTGGGGACATCATCTGCGCATGGTGGGGCGCTTACGGCCCGGCGTCAGCATGAATCAGGCCCAGCGTGAACTCGATACTATAGCGCGCACCCCGGTGCCAGAGTTCGCCCGGCGGCCCTGGGCATCGCTCGATCACGGGTCGATCGTAAACTTGTTGCAAGACGACGTCACCGGCGCAGTCAAACCGGTGCTGCTGGCCATCCTTGGCGCAGTGGTCCTGATGCTGGTGATCGCGTGCGTAAACGTAACGAACATCCTTCTGGCTCACGGCGCACAGCGGCGAGGTGAGTTCGCGATGCGCGCTGCACTCGGCGCAGGACGAGCGCGCCTGGTCCGGCAACTGCTCACCGAAAGCCTGCTGCTGGCCACTCTCGGCGGCGCTCTTGGCATGGTAGTCGCCGCCTTCGGTGTGCGGGCGCTGGTTGCGCTCAGTCCGGCAAGCCTGCCACGGGCCGGCGCTATCATCCTTAACAGCACTGTATTCGTCTTCGCACTTGGTATCACGACGTTGATCGGTCTGGTGGTCGGGCTGGTCCCGGCGCTGCAAGCCTCGCGAAGCGACCCGCATGCAGCACTCCAGCAAAGCTCAGGGCATACGGCTGGTAGCCGGGGATGGACACGCCGTACTCTTGTCGTCTCCGAAATCGCGCTGGCGCTGGTGCTGTTGATAAGCGCGGGATTGCTGTTGCGCAGCCTCGGACGGTGGTTCGCGGTAGATCCGGGATTTGATGCCTCGCACCTGCTCACCATGCAGGTACACACCTTCGGTCATCGGTTCGATAAGAACACCACGGACCGGTTCTTCGCGCAGTCCCTGGAACGGGTACGCCAGGTCCCCGGCGTGACAGCCGCTTCGTTCACCAGCCAACTACCGCTGAGTGGCGACGATGACGAGTATGGTGCGCGCTTCGAGGGGGACGATCCCAATACGGGTTACAACGTGTTTCGCTATGCGGTGAGCCCGGGGTACTTCGAATCCGTCCATATCCCTCTCCGCCGCGGCCGCGCGCTCGACGAGCACGACATTGCCGGCGCGCCGCTGGCGGTCGTGATCAGCGAATCGTTGGCCCGCGCCAAGTTCCCCGATCAGGACCCTGTTGGCAGGCGTGTGCATATCGGCCCAACGAACCAACCGTGGTACACGATTGTCGGTGTAGTGGGCGACGTGAGGCAGATGTCACTGGCGAAGAGCGAACTGGCAGCCGTATACATCACGCCCACTCAGTCGTGGTTTGTGGACGACACACTGTCACTGGTCGTCCGCGCGCGCGGTGATACAGCGGCGCTGGCCCCGGCCGTCCGAAACGCGATCTGGTCCGTGGACAAAGATCCGGGCATCGTTCGGGTCGCCACCATGGACGATCTTCTCGCCGCATTGGCGGCGGAGCGGCATTTTGCACTGGTCCTATTCGAGACATTCGGCCTCGCAGCATTGGTGCTGGCAGCCATCGGGATCTATGGAATCCTCTCCGGCAGCGTCACGGAACGTATGCGCGAAATCGGTGTCCGCTCGGCGCTGGGCGCGTCACGTGGGAACATACTTGCGCTGATACTTCGCCAGGGAATGACGCTCACTGTGCTCGGCGCGGTGATCGGATTGGTAGGCGCGGTAATCGCGAGCCAGGCCCTCATCACGCTGCTGTTCGGCATCTCACGTCTCGACCCGGTCACCTATCTCGGCGTGATTGCGCTGCTGCTGGGCGTGTCGGCCGTGGCATGCTGGGTTCCGGCTTGGCGCGCTGCTCGGGTCGATCCGGCGATTACGTTGCGGGCGGAGTAAGGAGCCAGCGAGTTTAAGAGAATCGTGTGGCACAGCGCGGCAAGCCGCAAATAGGGAATGGCGTTTCCTGTAAAGTGTCGTGTGACTTTAGCCAAGTTTACAGGGCACCGAACAGGAGAACGCCATGCAACAGTTTATCGCGAAGTTCAAGAACAAGCTCGCTGGAGTGATTTGTGGATTTGACCGGCTTGTGTTCCGCGGGGTATTGCGACGTCTGGCCTACCGCAAGGGTATGGAAGAGTATCTGTGGCAGAACCAGATTCTTTTCAAGGACTACGCGCACCATGTGAAGAAGATCAGCGAGCGCATTGAAAAGGCATCGCTGGCGGGGTTTCGGGAGCAAGGAATACCGGTGCTGTACCTGCGCTCGCCTAAGGTTGATAAAGACAAAATCGCTCAGGAGATCGCGAAGCAGCGGGGCGTGCACGAGGGAACGGTTTGTGTGTTGCGTACGATGGAACCCAGCCCCACCTTCGAGCACTACGGCAAACACATGGAGTCCCGCATCCGGCCCTGTATGGTTCTCTACCATTACCGGATTGATCCGGAGTGGGGCTGGATGAATGCACGCATTCAGACTTGGTTCCCCTTCAACATCCAGGTGTGCATCAATGGGCGGGAATGGCTGGCCCGACAGATGGACCGGCAAGGGCTCCGCTATCAGCGCCAAGGAAATTGTTTTCCCTGGCTGGAGGACTATCAGCAAGCGCAGCAACTGCTCGATGCTCAACTGCAGATCCACTGGCCCCCAGCACTGCAGAAAGTGGCCGACCCACTGAACCCCCTGCACCAGGAGATATTTCAGAAATATCCCAGCACCTACTACTGGACCTCTTATCAGAGCGAATCGGCCACCGATGTGATGTTTCGGGCAGGAGAGTTACAACGGTTGGAGCCCTTGTTCTTGCGCCATGCTTTGTTGAGCTTTTCCAGTTCCGATGTGATGCGTTTTCTAGGGCGGAAGGTACTCTTGTCGGGGGCCCTACCGGCGTGGTTTGCCGACGAGGTGGTCAGCGATCTAAAACAGCGGGTCGAAGGGCAACGGATCAAGCATCGCATCGACAAAAACTCCGTGAAAGCTTACGACAAAGCCCACACGCCGGTGGGAGATGTGTGGCGGGTGGAGACCACCATCAACCAAGCCCGTCAGCTACGGGCCTTGAGCTCCATGCGAACAATTCCAAGAGCGCAGGCCTTGGGCGCCCGCACCTAAGTCCTCTTGCAGATGGTTCCGAAATAGGCTAGATTCAGGCGCATCCTATGTGGCGACTTGAGATCAGACACCCTGGCCTGAGCAAGTTCAGGGTTATAAAGGGCGAAACCCAAGCAATTGTTAATCTCCGGGCAGAGATGCAAATGCGTGTCTGGAATGAACAATGGACTCGGACTCAAGCAGTCGAAGCCAACCGACAAAAACACCAAAACCTCATCTTTGCTAAAGAAAGCAAAAAACAGTCGGCGACAGAGCAGAGTCAAGAGGCACAACAAGCACTAGACAATCTCGAAACTTTGTTGAAAGTTAGCCTTGAGACAGACCACACGATTGATTGGTCAAGACTGAAGGATACCTCGCATTACCCAGTTCCACGGCCAACCAACCCGGAATCTCAAACTCCACCGCCTGAGCCGAGACGTGATGATCAAAGGTTTAATCCCAAACTCAGTTGGATCAGCGCATTGATGCCAGGTAGTCGCGACAAGGCCCGGGCCAGGGCAGACGCCGCATTTTCGGATGAACATGACCGATGGACAAGTGTAAAGAATGAGTGCGATCGTCTGAACCAAGTGCGCGGTGATCAGTTCAAGAAAGATTTTGACCTGTGGAAAACGGTGAGAGCCAAGTGGCTGGAAAATCAGGCCAATCGCAACGCTATGGTTGATAAGGCGCGGCAAGAATACTTCGAGGGCAAATCAGAATCGATTACTGAATACTGTGAAATGGTTCTTCAGAACTCGAAATATCCCGATGGCTTTCCGTCTGACGCCTCGGTTGAGTATCTGCCTGCAACGCGCACTCTGGTCGTGGACTACAGCTTGCCTGATATCTCTGTTCTGCCTAACTTGAAGGCAGTCAAGTACATCGCAACGCGGGATGTAACGAAAATCAACGATGACGGCTCAATATCTGGCTCTGCTGATGCTTTCCAGAAGGTTACAGTCAGTGAAGCATGGCTAAATCGCACGTATGATTCAGTGCTTTATCAGATTGCTCTCCGCTCTCTTCACGAGCTGTTTTCCGCTGATGAAATTAATGCCCTAGAGTCCATCGTTTTCAATGGCTGGGTGACTTCTGTAGATAAGGGAACTGGCAAGCAGGTCACAGGTTGTATCCTGTCGATGCAAGCGCTGAAGTCCGAGTTCATGGAGATCAATCTCGCCCAAGTGGACCCGAAAGCATGTTTTAAAAAACTGAAGGGCGTATCAGCTGCCAAGCTAACAGCGCTGCAACCTATTAGGCCAATACTGCAGCTAAACAAAGAAGACAAGCGGTTCATTTCCGCATACGAAGTTGCCGAGGGCTTGGACACTTCGTCCAACTTGGCTGCGATGGACTGGGAGGACTTCGAGCAACTCATTCGAGAACTGTTCGAAAAGGAATTTAGCGCGAATGGCGGCGAAGTAAAAATCACGCGTGCCAGCAGAGACGGAGGCGTTGATGCAGTAGTATTCGACCCTGATCCAATTCGCGGCGGTAAGATCGTTGTTCAAGCGAAACGTTATACGCACACTGTCGGTGTTTCGGCCGTTCGCGATTTGTATGGAACGATTCACAACGAAGGCGCTAACAAGGGGATCCTTGTTACGACTGCCGACTACGGCTCGGATTCGTACGAATTTGCCAAGGGTAAGCCGATTACGTTGCTCAGTGGGAGTGAACTTCTTTATTTGCTTGAGAAACACGGGCACAAAGCTCGCATTGACTTACAAGAGGCAAGGCTGCTGTACGCGGAAAAAGAGAAGGCCCGTACTGCTGGGGGCAGTGCCTAAGGCCTCAAATTCATCCCAACCACTCTTCGCCGCCACCAGAGTTCAGCCCTCTATTCATACCTCTAAGGAAACACCGGCGAGGGCGCCGGTGCCACAAGTGCATGGCTAACCCAATAGACCTGGATCAACACTCGAGCTCACTTCGGTTCTGACCCAAAACGCAACACGTTGCCGTCGGGGTCTTCGACCTGGAACTCCAGGGCCCAGGAATGGTTGGTCAGCGGATGGCGGATGGCCACGCCCTGCGCCTTGAGTTCGTCGTGGAGTTTTTCGGCGTCTTCCACGCCGACCCAGACCCATGCCCCGCCGCGTCCCTGGTCTCCTCGGCACAGATACATGACGGCGCCCTCGCGTGATATGCAGGTGAAGTCCTCGCTGCCCCAGCTTGCGTTCTTGAAACCGAGCTTCCCGACGTAGAAACCCAGGCTGGTTTCCATGTTCTCGACGCGCAGGATCGGCTGGCTGTTTTCAAAATGGACGGTTACCGGATTGGCGTTTCCCATCGCAAGCCTCCGCTTGAGATTCTACTGCCGAGGAAAGAGTCGAAGAGTGCAACAGTGACAAATTGTGTCGTTGACACGCGTTTTTGTTTCGTGTTACCAAGCAAATGCAAACCAGCAAATAGCTGTTTGGGAGCGCACTCGTCGAGCAGTATTTTCATGGAGCTGTGCAGCCAGGCTCAATCTTGCTTCTTCGAGTGCCGCGACCGCGGCTTCACGGGTGATGCTGGGATACTGCTCCAGAAACTGATCGAGGGAATCGCCGCCTTCCAGGTAATCGGTTAAAATCTTGAATGGGACGCGGGTGCCGCGAAAGACTGGTTCTCCGCCCAAAATTCCCGGATTCTTGATAATGACCTTCTCCATAGAGGTTCTCCTGCAACTCGGTCAGTCTCTATCTTACCGGTACTTACGCTTATAATTCCACAACTGGAAAGAGCCATTGGTCCATCCTTATGCATAAATCTTTTTCGCTGATTCCGCGCCTTGGCAGCAGGAATCGTCTCTCTCGTCGTCGTTTTTTCAGCCTATTTCTTATCCACGACCTGGTGCTGGCATTTGCTTTAAGCGCCAGTGCGCAGACCAGGCCTGCTCCACATCCCGGCCCGACAACCACCAAGCCGGTTGCGGAAGCCAGGAAAGAACCCGTCATTTTTGTTTCCAAGGTGCTGGCCAACGGACTGGAAATCGTGGTGTTTGAAGACCATTCGGTCCCGCTGGTTACGGTGGAATACACGAACAAGGCCGGATCGTTTGTGGAGACCCCGGCCGATAGCGGCTACTCCCACCTGATGGAGCACATGTTCTTCCGCACCAACAAAGCCGAGAAGGACCAGGAAGAATATGTCGGACACCTGGGCCAGTTGGGAATCTCCTACAACGGCACAACGCGCGAAGAAGCCTGCTCTGAGTACATGACTGCGACCAGCAACAACCTGGGCACGGTATTGCATGTGTTGCGCGATGCCGTCCGCTACCCGCTTTTTACGCCGGAAGAGGTAAATCGAGAGCGGGAAGTGGTGATCGGAGAATTCGACCGTTCCCAATCCAATCCGTATAGCTCGGCCAACAAGGAAATGACCCACCTGATGTTTTCGAAGTATCCCAACCGCAAAGACCCGCTGGGCGATCGCGACGTGGTGCGGCAGGCCACGCCGGAACACCTGCGGGCGCTTTGGGCCAGATACTGGGTACCGAACAACTCGGTGGTCATCATTACCGGCGATGCCAAACCGGCGGACGCGTTTGCGCTGGCCGAGCAGTTTTTTGGCGATTGGCAGAAGGCTGCTGATCCGTTCGCGCAGTTTCCGCTGGTGCAACATCCTCCGCTGGCCAGGAGCACCGGCGCCGTTTTGGAAAGCCCGATCCAGGACGTGATCATTGAGATCGGATGGCAGGGGCCCTCGATTGGACAGGACACCACGGCCACCTATGCTGCCGATATTTTTGATTTCATTTTGCGCCAGCCCAACTCGCGCTTCCAGAAGACGCTGCTGGACAGCGGCCTGGCCAACAACGTTGCACTGGGCTATTACACGCAACGTAATGTTGGGCCCATCACCGCGCTTATGGTGACCAGTCCGGAAAAAGCGCGGGCGGCCGTGAAGGCGCTGCAGAATGAAATCGCCCACTTCACCGACCCCGGTTATTTTTCCGATCAGGACCTGCAGAACGCCAAGACGCTGCTCAATGCACAACAGCTTTACGAGCGGGAGAAGCCCAGCGAGTACGCACACACTTTGGGTTTCTGGTGGGCGTCCACCGGGACGGAATACTACAAGGGCTATGCGGGCCACATGGCTGACGTCACCCGGGCCGATGTTCGCAAGTACCTGGAGACTTATATCGCGGGCAAGCCGCACGTGGGCATCGCGCTGCTCTCCCACGAAGCCCAGCAGCAGTTGCATTTGACGGCGAATGAGGTAATCGGACAATGACCGTGAAACAGCGCTGGCCCATCGTTGTACCTGTACTTGTGGTCATATTCTTTTTCTTTGCCTGCGCGGCCTGGCCGCAGAGTAGCGGCGCGGTCAGTGAATTTGAAGTCAACGGACTCAAAGTGATTCTGAAACAGCGTCCGGGGACCCAGACGGTTGCCGCCGGCTTGTTCGTGCGCGGCGGGTCATCCAATATCACGGCTGCCAACGCCGGTATCGAAGACCTGTTGCTCAACGTGTCGTCGGACGGCAGTGTCCGGTTTCCGCGCGCCCTGTTGCGCTCCGAGATGGCCCGCATGGGCAGCACCCTCGGTTACTTCACGACTGTCGATTATTCCGCTTTTTCCATGTCATGCACGCGCGAGCAATTTGATCTCACGTGGCAGATTTTTACGGACACCGCCCTGCGCCCTGCTCTGCTGCCCGCGGACGTGGAACTGGAAAAACAACGTCAGATTGCCGCACTGAAAAGTAACCAGGACGCGCCGGACGATCTGTTGCAGTTTTCTCAGGAGCGCGTCGTCTTTGCCGGACATCCCTATGCCAATGATCCGCACGGAACGCCGGCTTCCCTGGCCAAGCTGACTTCGGCAGACTTGAAGCTGTATCACCGCCAGATCATGCAGACCTCCCACCTGCTGCTGGTGATTGTTGGCGACCTTGATATGTACAGCCTGAAGTCGCGAGTGACAGCGGCTTTTAGCACGCTGCCCAAGGGTGATTACAAAGCGAGCGCTGTGCCGCTGCTGACGTTCAGCGCGGCCCATGTGGAAGTGATACCGCGGACGTTGCCCAGTAACTACGTTCAGGGCGCCTACGGCGGGCCGGCATACGGCTCATCTGACTTCGCGGCCATGCAGGTGGCGTCGAGCATTCTGGCCGACCGTGTGTTCAGTGAAGTACGGACCAAAAGGAATTTGTCTTACGCTCCCTCGGCTCACTTGAATTCGCAAAACGCATCGTCGGGGGTACTCTATGTCACCGCCGTGGACGTCAACCAGTCCATCGGTCTCATGCTCCAGGAAGTCACCAGCTTGAAAAAAGATCCGGTGAATGCCGAAACGCTGTCCGCCGTGGGGGCCCAGTTCGTGACCCAGTACTACCTGGACAATGAAACCAGCGGAGCGCAGGCCGGAGCGCTGGCCCGCTACGAATTAATCGGTGGCGGCTGGCGTAACGCCGAAACCCTGATCGAGCGCGTCCGCGCGGTAACGCCCGCGGACGTCCAGCGCGTCGCGCAGAAATACATGCGCAACTTCCAGTTCACGGTGATAGGAGATGAGAAGGCCGTCAACAAGCAGGTGCTGACTACGGAGCCGTAAGGCAGGTGCTTCTGAAGCCTCGAGCGTTAGCGAGAGGTCCCTATATCTGCGATGAACTCCGGTACACCAACGCGGCTCTCTAAAGGGTAGGGACCTCTCGCTACGCTCGAGATTTCAGGAAGAAGCTAAGTCGCTAACACTGAAGTACAAAACGCACAGCGTTTCGCGGCAATAGGAATCTCGCTCAAGCACTCGGGACACTTCTTCGTTGTAGGATCAGCCGGAACGACGTTGCGCGCGGCCCGCGCCTTCAAATGGTTCATGGGCGCGACCATAAAGAAGTACACGGCAAACGCAATCAGCAGAAAACCAACCAGGTCATTGATGAAGGCGCCATACGTGATGTCCGTGCCATGCACATGCAACTTGAACGCAGAAAAATCAGGTTTGGAAACCACGGCCGAGATCAGCTTGTTCATGATGTTGCCGACAAACGAAGTCACCACGGAACCAAACGCAGCGCCAATCACCACAGCGACCGCCAGATCAATCACATTGCCGCGCAGGATGAACTGCTTGAATCCCTTAAACATAAGCCTCCTTCATCAAGGGACATGATAACGGGTCATCGAATGATCGTGAAACCATGCGTTCTTTGCGGCAGATCAATCAGCCACGGTCTCAGGCGGCTTGCGCATTGCTGCAACAATGAAATAACACACTACTCCAGCGGCGGCCATGGCGGCGCCGAGAGTCAGCGTACTGATGTTGCCTACGTGCTCCGTGCGGTTCTTGATCAGCGCCACAAACAGCAGCGCGGTTGGACCAACGCCCAGCAGGATGGCAACCGGCAATCCTCCCGGGACTTTGAACGGCCGCGGCAGATTGGGTTCGCGAATGCGCAGCACCACGAGGGCGACAAATTCCAGCACCAGGCTAGCGCCGTAGAGCAGGATATCGAGCATAATCAGGCGGTCGAAGCTGAGCTTGAGCGACAGCGTCCAAGCCAGCGTGCAGACGACGATGGAAAACCAGGGCGCGCCGCTTTGCAGTTTCCAGGCAAATGCTTTGGGCAGATAGCCATCTTCCGCCATGGCCAGAGGCAGGCGGGAGTAGGACATGGTCAGCGAGTTAAGAATACCCGCCGTGCTGACCAGCGCGCCGATCACTACCGCCAGACCGAGCCATGGTCGGGCGACCGTGCTGGCAATCGTGGCCCAGCTGCCTGTGGACCACGCATCAGCCGGGACATGCGCGCTCCAAACGGCAACTACCGGAATCACGTACGCAAGAACGATGACTACCAGCGCGATGATCATGACCCGCGGGTAAGTGCGTTGCGGATTTTCGACTTCTCCGGCGACAGTGGAGGCGTTGTCCCATCCCATGTAATTCCACATGGCCACCAGGATGCCCGCCAGCAGGTCGCTCTTCCCTGCTGGAGCGCTCGCTCCGGCCAAGCTGATCGGCGTCCCAAAATGATGCACGATGGCGAAGATGGTGATCACCAGGAACGGACTCATCAGCAGCGCTCCCATCAGAATGGAACCGTCGCCGACAGCGCGTGCGCCAAACAAATTCCACAGCAGACACGCCAGCAAAATCGCGGCGCCAATCATCAGGCCGTTGTTGCCCTGGGTCGCCTGCGGCCACACGCGTCCCAGATAAAGAACGGCCACGGTGGGATAAGCGCCCATATCAAAAATACTGGCCATGAGCGAGAGCCAGGCTTCCTGAAATCCCCAGAACGGTCCCATGGCGCGGCGCACCCAAACGTAAAATCCGCCAACGCAGGGAATCGCTGCGGAAAGCTCTCCGACCATCAGTCCGGTAGGCAGCGCCCAAATCGCGGGCAAGATGAAAAGAATAGCGATGGCCAGCTTGTAGCCGGCGCCCTGCACCAGTTCCTCCAGACCATAGGGTCCGCCGGATACCATAAAACAAGTGGCCGCAACCATCGGTACCAGCGTGAGTTTGCGGCCTGGACTGGACGGGAGATTTTCCATTGCGGAAAAGAATATAGCATCTTCTTGTTTCTAAACCTCGAGCAGGGTGCCTAATGAGCAACGATGAACCCCGGAAACACCAACGCAGCTTTCTGGCGGATAGCGACCTCTCGCTACGCTCGAGGTTTTCTGAAAAAGCTATGCAGGTCGATCGGTCCGCTCCGTGTAGACTTTAGGGGGAACAATCTGCCATGACTGACGAACTTCTGCGCTACCGCGACGAATTCCCCATACTGGAAAACACCACGTACATGATCAGCAACTCGCTCGGCGCCATGCCCCGCGGAGTCTATGACGCAGTACATTCGTACTGTGACCTGTGGGCCACGCGCGGAGTCCGCGCCTGGGAAGAAAACTGGTGGATGCTCTCCGGTCAGGTCGGTGATGAGATTGGCGCCATCATGAATGCGCCTGCAGGATCGGTCAGCGTACATCAGAACGTCACCATTTGCCAGGCCGTTGTGGCCAGTTGCCTGGACTTCAGCGGGAAGCGCAACAAAGTCGTTTACAGCGACATGAACTTTCCGTCCGTCATGTACTTCTGGGAAGCGCAACGCGCGCACGGCGCCCGCGTCAACATGGTCAAGACGGATGACGGCATCCACGTCCCGACCGAGCGCATTCTGGACGCCATTGATGACAAGACTTTGCTTGTCCCCATTTCCCACGTGGTTTTTCGCAGCTCTTATATAAAGGACGCAAAAGCGATCATCGAAAAGGCCCACAGCGTGGGCGCTTATGTGCTGCTCGACACGTTTCAGTCTCTCGGCAATGTTCCCGTAGACGTGCAGCAACTCAATGTCGACTTCGTCACCGGCGGCGTTCTCAAGTGGCTGTGCGGCGGTCCGGGAACTGGGTATCTCTATGTCCGTCCTGATCTCGGGAAAAAGTTGGAACCAAAATTAACCGGATGGTTCGCGCACGAAAACCCTTTCAACTTTGAAGTTGGCGCCACGAAATATGCCGAGCCGCCTTACAAGTTCATGGAGGGGACATCCAACGTCGCGGCACTCTACGCTGCGCGACCGGGACTGCAGATCATCCGCGAGATTGGCGTGGAGAAAATCCGCGAGAAGTCCAAAAAAATGACCACACGACTGATCGAGCTGGCCGATCAGCGTGGCTGGAAGGTGAACGCACCGCGCAATGCTGACCAGCGCGGAGGCACCGTCGGCATTGATATGCCGAATGCCAAGGACGTGTGCCGCGAATTGCTGTTGCGCGACGTGATTGTTGATTTTCGTCCCAAAGCTGGTGTGCGCTTCTCTCCCCACTTCTATAACACCATGGAAGAAATTGACCGCGCAATCCAAACGGTGGACGCGGTCCTCAGCGAAATGCGCATGCCAGCCTAACGCGATTTTTTACGGACGGAATAAAGATAGTTATTGACATTCGCTGTTTATTCGCTAAAATTTCGCCTAATGGCTATTACAAAACGACAACGGCAAGTTTACGACTTTATCCACAGCTTCGTGCAGCGCAACGGGTACTCGCCATCGTTTGAAGAAATCGGCGATGGATTGGGCCTGAGTTCGCTGGCCACGGTGCACAAACACGTCTCCAACCTGGAGAAAAAAGGGCTACTCAGGCGCGACTACAATCGCAGCCGCTCCATTGATGTGCTGCCCATGCGCGGCTTGCTCAAACGGCAAACCGAAAAGGCCGCCGCCGAGGGAAGACTACCTCTGCTGGGCCGCATCGCCGCCGGCCAGCCGATTGAAGCCGTGGAGCAACCGGAGACGATTTCTCTCGGTGACATCACGCGTTCCAAAGATGTATTTGTCCTGCAGGTAAAAGGCGAGAGCATGAGGGACGAGCACATTGTGGACGGCGATTATGTCCTGGTAGAGAAAGTCCAAAACGCTCCCGACGGCGAGATTGTCGTAGCGCTGGTGGACGGCACAGACGCCACGCTCAAACGCATCTACCGCGATGGCGCAAAGGTCCGTTTGCAACCCTCCAACGCAGAGATGGCCCCGATCATTGTCCCGGCAAAATCGGTGCAGGTGCAGGGGCGCGTCATTGGCGTGTTGCGGAAGTACTAGTTTTTTGGCAGGCCTGTGAACTTTGCGATTCGTCCTTTGGCCCCAACGGCCCATCCTGCGCGCGGACCGGCAAAGCTCAGCGCGTTGTACTCCGCAGGATCAAGCGGCAACCATGTATTTCCGCCATCAGTGGAGTAATCGGAACCGGTTAGGCCAACGGCAATCAGGACTTCTTTTGATGTGCCAGGAAACGCAATTGCAGAGCGGTAGCCGCCGGGCTGGATCTTGGCCAGCGTCCAATGTGCGCCACCGTCGTGCGTGTACGCGAAATTCTGTTGTTGATTTGCAGGATGCTCGTAGTCTCCGCCGGCAATTACGCCGGTCTTGCGATCACGAAACGCAACGGAAAAAATGCCTTGTGCCGCCGCACCACTCAGCAGAGGTGAAGTCACCACCGTCCACGTATGGCCGCGGTCGGCTGAGTGAAACACGCGCGCCGCGGGACCGCCGGTGGCAAACCAAACGTCACTCTTGCCTGCTGTGGCAACGCAAGTGCCGCTGGCAGCAAAGGCGCCTTCGTTGGGCAACGCCGCCGGCATTTGGCTGGGATGAAGCGGTGACCAGCTTTCGCCATCGGATGTGAATAGCAGTGGGAAACTGCCGTCCACGGAATCGCTGAGTGCGATACCGTGCTTCTCGTCCCAGAAAGAAAAACAATCGTAAAAGGCCTTGGCCTGGTGGTTGATGAACTGCAGTTGCCAGTGTTGGCCGGCGTCCGTTGTTTTGTAAATGCGCGATTGCTCGCCGGGGCCGATGCTGAGCACATAGGCCGTGGTTTCGCTGAAAGCCTGGATATCACGGAAATCCAACTGCTGCGCATCTGGGACCGTCAGCCTCTCCCAATGGCCGCCGCCGTCCACGGTACGTAGCACTGTTCCCTTGGCGCCGCTGGCCCACGCGACCTTGCTGGAGACTGCGCTGATGCCACGCAACGAGACGTCTGTTCCGCTGTCCTGTGTTTGCCATTGCGCAACTGCGGGCGCGACAGCGGCAAGAAGAAAGAGCAGGAACCGCATGGATGCCCTCCGTGGCCGACGAAGGATTGTATCTTATGCCACCGCGCGCGCGCTTCAAATCGGAGGTGGCAGGACCATTGCCGCTCAGCAGAATGATGTTGTAACCTCATACCTCCATAAAGAGTGTTCACGAGGTTTCATTCCATGCTGCGTGTCAAAATTCTTCTGGGGGCCGTGACGGCCTTGCTTTGCTTTGTCTCTCGCCCGGCATCCGCCATGGATGATTGGCTGCCCGTTACACAGGAAGAACTCAAGATGACCAGCCAGGACGCACCAGGCTCCCATGCGGTCATCCTTTACCACGAGGAACTTTCCGACGATAACAAGAACACCAGCATCAAATACACGCGCATCAAGATCTTGACCGAAAAAGGCAAGCAATACGCGGATATCGAACTGCGCTACTGGGGCGGCGATTTCCATATCATCGACATTAAGGCCCGGACCATTGCGCCGGACGGCACCATCACACCGTTTACCGGCAAAGCATTTGACAAGACAATTGTCAAAGGCCGCGGAGTCCGGTATCTGGCCAAGACCTTCACGCTTCCCAATGTGCAAGTTGGCAGCATCATTGAATGGAGATATCACGAATATTGGGGCGACAATCAGCTTTTCGCCCCGCATTGGACCGTGCAGCAGGATTTGCCCGAGAAGCGCGCCAAATTCTCCTTTAGCCCGTACCGGGGTTCTGGCGTCATCAGCGATCAGCACGGCGTAAAAGACCGCGTCTACTACACCCTGATGGGGCTGCCGAAAGACACGGCCATCAAACTTCTGCCTGACGGAAAATTCATCCTGGAGGTGAAAGACATTCCCGCCTATCAGGAAGAAGTGTTCTCGCCTCCCGAGGACGCGATGAAGATGCGCGTGAACTTTTACTACGGCAACGAGAACATGACCAAGCCGGCAGAGTTCTGGAAAGAAGAGGGCAAGTACTGGAACAAGGATGTGGAGAAGTTTATTGGCCACTCCTCCGCAGTGGCTGCAGCACTCAGTCAGGTCACTGCGCCGTCTGACCTTCCCGAACAGCAAGCGCGCAAGATTTATGCATTTGTTCACAAGATGCGGAACCAGACATACGAGCAAGATCAAAGCGCTCTCGAGGAGCTGGCGCAGGACCTGCGTAAAGACAAGCCCAAGGTCACCGTCGAAGAGGTCTTGAACAAGAAAAGCGGATTCCGCGATGAGCTTACGCGGTTGTATGTGGCGATGCTTCGGGCCGAAAATATTCCCGCTTATGTAATGCGGGTCGCCGCCCGGGACGAAACATTCTTCGATCCGAACCTTCCCAACTGGCGGCAACTGACCGCGGAAATCGCGGTTGTTCATCTGGGCTCCAGAGATTTTTTCGTGGATCCGGGTACTCCGTATTGCCCGTTTGAGCTTATGGAATGGACGCGAACCTCAGTCCAGGGCGTACGCCAGAATGCAACCGGAGGGACCGAATTGGCGCAAACGCCCGCGGTTGACTACAGACAAGCCGTCACGAAGCGGGTTGCCCAACTGACGATTGCCGATGATGGAAGCGTGAAAGGGCCCGTGACTCTGTCCTGGGACGGACAGGAGGCCCTGGCGCACCGGCTCAGTGCCTTTAGAACAGATGAGGCCGGCCGCAAGAAGGAACTGGAAGACGAACTGAGATCGCTGCTTCCTCATGGCAGTAATGTGAAGTTGGAGTCCGCCACCGGCTGGGACAACCCGGATGTTCCGTTAAAAGCCACGTTCAGCGTCGAAGTCCCGGGTTTTGCATCCGCGACCGGCAAGCGCCTCTTGCTCCCGTCAATGCTCTTCGACGTGAACAGCAAGGTGCGTTTTACTGAAGCAGAGCGCAAGAACCCGGTTTATTTCCCTTATCCATTCGCCACGGTTGACGTGATGCAGATTACGCTGCCTTCCAATATCCAGGTGGAAAACCTGCCGCAAACTCCGCCGGTGAAGAGTGATTTCGCTGTCTACATGATGGACCGCTCGGCTAAGGGAAATGTCCTAACGTTTAAGCGCGACTTTGTGATCGCAGGCTTTGCCTTCCCGGCCAAGTATTACCAGGACCTAAAGTCCTTCTACACCGGCGTAAGCCACGGTGACGAAGAACATGCCGTCCTGACGGTTGCCGCAAAGCCGTAACGAAACTGGAGAAAGCAGTTATTGCGCCAGCTTATGAAGCCTGGCGATCATCTCTTTCACCGGCGCCGCTGACGGGCCATCCGGATCAAGACGTAAATACGTTTCGTATTCGGCGAGCGCGGCTTCGGCGTTCTCATAGAGATATACGTAGATGTCGCCCATCAGAATGTGCGGCACAGCGTACTTGCCGTTGAGCGAGATGGACATGCGAACATGGAGTTCCGCTTCCTGCAGCCGGTTGAGCGCCGCCAGACTGCGTGCCAGTTCGTACTGCGCCTCGGCCGAGTCAGCTTTGATCTTCAGGCTCTGCTGCAGCAGCTTGAGTGCTCCCGACCAGTCTTGCTGCTGATTCAACGCGGCGCCAACTCCGAGGAGCGCCGTTGCATTGTCCGGCTCCAGCCGGGCGGCAGTTTCAAAAGCCGCTTGTGCGTTCTTCCATTGCTGCGCCTGCATGTAGGCATTGCCGAGCAGCAAGTATCCGCGTGCATACGCGGGAGCCAGTTCCACGGCTTTTTTAAAGCTGGCGATGCCGCCTTGGATGTCTTTGCTGTAGAGAAGTTCTTGCCCTTTGGACAGGGCTTCGCGGGCTTCAGGAGAGAGTTCACTTGAGCCGCTTCCGCGGGCCTGGGTGTCATCTGCCTGGGCCAGAAGTCCCATCGGGGCGAAAGCTAGAACGAACAATAGAGAAATAAAGACGTAATTACGGCGCATGATTGCTAGAGGTCCTGTTGGAATTGTAGGCCGTCAGCGCCGGAACTCCAAGGCGGACCGGTAGATGTACCCTAGTTTGAAAAACCAAGACTCTCAAATCACTCTTGGAGCGCGGAGGAATTAGTGGGATTATTAAAGGCCAAAGCGGAGGGCGTGGCATGAAGAGCAGAAGCAAGGCTGTGCTGCAAGCACTGGCAATTGGCGTAGGATCGCTCTTTGTTAGTTTCATGGTTGCGTACTTTGTCATGTTCGCCGGCCTCCAGACTCCTGCCGGCCCTCGGGATGGGCAAGCTGGGCTCCCGGAATTCGTCCGCCTGCTTCATTCGGTTCAAATGGCTGGAGTGTCCGCGATCGTGGCAGCCGGATTCGCGCTATCGCGTCTCTGGCCGCGCCGGTCAAACTGAGCTCTTCCCGATTTGTTAGATGTGGAATCCGGCCCCTGGAGCTTCTGAAAGAGCTTATGATTGTCTGGCCGGGGCGTGGTGTGATACCTTCCGCTTCATCACCCCTTTGGCATATTCGTGGCAGGAGAGAAAACTATGTTGCCCCTCATCGTGGTCCTGGTACTGATTGGCGGTGCAGTCCTTATTTTGGCGGGGATGTACAACGGCCTGGTAAAGCTCCGGGTCGGGGCCGATTCGGCCTGGTCGGACATTGACGTGCAGCTCAAGCGCCGGCACGACTTGATTCCCAACCTTGTGGAAACGGTCAAAGGATATGCCGCACATGAAAAAGACACGTTTGAGAACATTGCGAAATTCCGCTCCATGGCCATGCAGGCCACCGGTCCGGCCGACAAGGCCCAGGCCGAAGGCCAGCTTACCGGAGCGTTGAAGAGCCTTTTTGCCGTGGCGGAGAATTATCCGCAGTTGCAGGCTTCTACTCAATTCACCGCGCTCCAGGCCTCACTCAATGAAGTGGAAGACAATATCCAAAATGCGCGGCGCTATTACAACGCGGTGGTCCGCGACTTCAACACGATGATCGAGCAGTTCCCTTCCAACATCGTCGCCGGTATGGGTAATTTCAAGGAGCGCGAATTCTTCCAGATCAGCGCGCCGGCCGAACGCGAAGTGCCCAAAGTCAGTTTCGGCGCGACAGGCGCCTAGCCGTAATGGCTTTCACGACGAAACGGAATCGGAGCCTTTGTAGAGGCCGCCTTCAGGCGGGCACTCTGGATTCAAGCACGTGCTCGCCTGAAGGCGAGCGCTACAGGGCCTTGCCCTAAGTAGCACAGGCTTCATAGCTTGCGGAAAAAGTCCCCCCCTTTTGTCATTCCGAGCGAAGCGAGGAATTTCTCTTTCTTTTGTTGGGCTTAAACCAAGGAGAGATTCCTCGCTTCGCTCGGAATGACAAAATAAATACTTTTTCCGCAGTCTGTTCAGCCTGTGGGCTTTTCTGGAATTCATGAGG
>PLJN01000156.1:697-73233 GCA_003140235.1 Acidobacteriaceae bacterium | reverse complement strand
CCGGCATGATCGGCGCCCAGCGCAATTTTCATAGATCCATTTTACGAAGGCAGGAAAGCCATGTCAGCAGAAATAGCAAAGGCGGGTCATCCGCTAACGAGATTTCGGCGCAAGTTGAACTGCATTTCCCGTGAAATCCACTGCTCCCTTGTGCCGGGCCCGGGTTTCATCGGATAATCAGCCCGCGGCCCGAAGTTAGCGAGGGAAAACATGGCCATACGCCTTACACAAGACGCCAAGAANNCAGAAGCCTTCACAAAGCTATAAGTACATCCAGTTTGAGATTTCCGGGTTCGTGGCGCGCCTTACGCTGAACCATCCGCCGCACAACGTGCTCACCGTGCCGATGATGAAAGAGATGGCCGAGGCCATTGAGGGTCTCAACGGCCAGGGCGAGGTTAAGGCCATTCTGTTGCAGTCGTCACAAGCGGCGTTCTCCGCCGGCATTTCACTGGAAGACTCGCGCCCCGACCGCGTCTTCCAAACCCTGGACGCATTCACGCGCGTTTTCCAGGCGATGATCGACATTTCCAAACCGGTCATCGTGGTGGTGAACGGCCCGGCGATCGGGGCCGGCTCGGAGTTGGTCGGATTTGCCGACGTGGTCCTGGCCACTCCGAAAGCCAAGTTCGCGCAGCCCGAGGTAAAGCTGGGGGTGTTTCCGCCTTTTGCGGCCGTCATGCTTCCGCAACTCATCGGGCCGAAGAAAACGTATGAACTTATCCTCACCGGCGAAGCGCTCTCCGCAGAAGAGGCCCTGCGCTTCGGCTTTGTGAACAAACTGGTGCCGGAAGCCGAGCTGGCGCAGCAAGTTGAGTCTCTGATGGCGCGGATCTCCGAATTCAGCGGCCCGGTGCTGGAAGTCATCAAGCGGGTGATCGGAGGGGCCATGGGTTTGCCGCTGAAAGAAGCCATGAAGAAATCCCACGACCTCTACCTCAACGAGTTGATGAACCTGGAAGACGTTCAGGAAGGCCTGCGCGCGGTGATCGAGAAACGCAAGCCGGTTTGGAAAAACAAATAGACTTCGCCTCCCAGAAAGAAGGACTGCAATGAGTAAATACCTTGCCCGTAAGAGCGTGTTCGCAGCGTTCCTGTGCGCGTTCCTGAGCGTCACCGTATTTGCCGCCGACATTAAGGAGGTCGTTAAGAACGCGAAGGCCTCTTACTACACTCTTCAGGGGCAGGGCCTCAGGACGTTCAAGTGCACGGTTACTCCCAACTGGCAAAAGTTTTTGGAAGACGTTGAACATAAGCCTCTCGCCCCGGACAACCCCAAGCTAAAGCTGCTAAAACCGGTGCGCTTCTCCGTTTCGATTGATGAACAGGGCCAGTCGAAGATAACGCCCTTCACCACGACCGGCGAGAAGATTGATCCCAGCCTTGATCAGATGATCAGTGGATTTCAGGACATGCTGTCCGGCTTCTATCAGACCTGGACGTCGATGGTGCTCAGCGGGCCTTTCTCGGAGAGCGAGAGCGGCTTGACGCTCCAGCAAGAGGGCGATAACTATCGCATCCTGGGAAAGGACGGCGGTTCTGATGTTGAGATCAAGCTGACCAGGGACTATTTGATCACCGAGATGAAAGCTACCATAGAAGGCTCAATCATCGACATGTTCCCCAAGTTTGCAAAAACCGACAAAGGCTTGCTGATGACCAGTATCGATTCAGACATCAATCACGGCCAACAGCGAGTCGCATTTGAAATTAAGTATCAGGAGATTCAGGGTATCAGCCTGCCGGGCCAGGTCTCGATTAGAGTCACGCTTCCCACACAAGTCATTGCCGTTGAAATAACATTCGGCAATTACGAGGTGAGCAAACGGTAAGCTTCTTTTTTCTGAAAGCCTGTTTTTTCTGAAATCCCGAGCGTTGCGAGGGATCCCTACCCTATGTCACAAGCTCAGGGTTGGCCGGTCGGTCCCAAGAGATTATTGAAGCTGATAGGGCTCCCTCCCTCCGGTCGGGATGTTAGAAAAAGAACGTCACAGATTCTTCACTAGAAACCTGACCATGTGATACGCATCTAAAAACTTGAACGGCGTCTCACCTGTTGTGTAGTGACCGCACGGGAGAACAACAGTCTTCACATCGGTGCCACGGCTGCGGAATTCATGGGCGACCTGGAGTGAGAATTCGGGCAGAAATGTCAGGTCGTATTTGGCGTAGATCATCAGACACTTTTTCGGGAAGCGCGCAAACTTGTCGAAATAGGCCATGGGGCTGATGCTCAGCCACATCTGGCGCAGACGGTCGAGCGTTAAGCCATGGTTTTCAAAGCCTTCACGCACGTGGCGAGTCGATTGTCCGGTCCAGCAAACGTCAGCCACGTAGGTTGACGCGTGGTTAAACACATTGACCTTGAGCCGCTTGTCATGCGCTGCGGCGATGAACGCATAGCACGATCCGAGGCTGGTTCCGAGAATCCCTACGCTTTCTTTTCCTTGCGATTCCAGCCAGTCGATGCAAGAACGCACATCAACCACCGCCTGGCGAGCGGCGTCAATCGTGCGGCAAATGTTGGGCGACACAGCGTAGTCCGACCGCACCGTCTCGCGCGGACGGCGAATGTCATGGTAAGGTTTGCTCAGCCGCAACATGGACACGCCAAAACGGTTCAGCATGGGACCGAGCGCGTTGTAGGCGATGCCATTGGCGTTCCAGTGCGGCAGCACTATTACAGCGCGCTTGCCTTCGGCCGGGAACCAGCGAGCGTTGACCAGATCATTTTCCGGATAGGGCGTAGTCGCCGGCGAGGTAAAGCGCAGGAATTCTCCGTCACCCTTGGGTACTTTGTCTGCCGCATTGCTGCCGGTCGGGAAGAGTTCAATCTTGCGTGTTTCCAGGCGAAAATCAGTCGGTGTGTCGTAGGCGTAAAAGTCGTCACTGCGGGCCACAATGCGGTCGTTCAATCCATGCAGGTAGGGTTCGCAGCCCTCTTCCGACTGCGGACAGTCGCCGTTCACCAGCGGCCAGCGGCGCGCCCAGTCCAGTCCCCATTCCAGCGGACGCACCACACGATTGGTGTCGCGGCTGGTGAGACGCGTCTCCCACGAATACATCCACTTCTGGTAGAGGCTGAGCATTTGAAATTTTATGTGAACATTGATTCTAGAAGATCATCGCGGATGCACATATTCTGGAGCATTCAACTGCGCTTAGGGCGGGTTCAACGGCGATCATTGCCATTGTTAGGCTGGCGGAATTGTGAACAGCGTCAGCCGCGCTGGCCGGGCAGGAAGACTACTCGCAGCGTAGCGCCACAAGCGGATCGACCTTAGCAGCCCGGCGAGCGGGAACATAGCTGGCCATTAGGACGACGAGCGCCAATAAAACTCCCACGCCCAGAAAGATGCCTGGGTCTTTGGCGTTCACTCCAAATAGCAGACTGGAAAGGGCCTGAGTTGCCACCAGCGCGGCGACCGTCCCCAGCGTCAAGCCTATGGCCGCGATCCGAGCGCCCTGGCGCAGGATCAGGCGCAGCACGTCTTTCCTGTCCGCACCTAAAGCCATGCGAATGCCGATTTCGTGCGTGCGCTGGGCGACCATGTACGAGATCACTCCATAAATCCCGATGGCCGCCAGCAGCAAAGCCAGCCCGGCAAAGATTCCGAGCAACAGGCTGCTGAATTTTTGCGGCGCTATAGCGAGAGAGAGGAGGTCATTCATGCTGCTCGGGCTGTAGATAGGCTCATCGGGTGTGATCTCTTGAACCGCGCTGCGGACGGAAGCCGCCAGCGCGCGCAACTCAGTGCGGCTGCGCACAACAAAAAATGCCGTCGGTGACGCGTCCGCTTGCAGATGCGACGCGTACATTTCCGGGATACCGGGCGCAGCCAGATCATCCTGCTTAATGTCGGCGACCACGCCGACAATTTCAAAGAATTGATCATGGATTTTCAGGCGCTGCCCGATGGGTCCGCGGTCAGGAAAAAATTTCCTGACAAAGGCCTGGCTGACAACGGTCACAGAAGGCGCGCTCTGGCTGTCGTGCAGCGTAAACTCCCGACCCTCGAGAAGAGGCATGCGCATTGTCTGGAAATAAGCCGGGCTGACGGTGCGGTAATCGGCGTGGGGCAGGGGCATATGCGCCGCATCGTAGGGGCGCCCCTCGATGTCAAAAGAGGTAGCGGAGCGTGAGCCGCCGAAGGGCAGACCGCTGGTCGCGCCCACCGACTCAACGCCGGGCAAGGCTGCCAGCCGCTCTTCAATCCGCTGATACAAATCCGCTCGCTGACGAGGTTCCGGATATTTCGCTTGCGGCAGGGCGAAGCGGAAACTAAGAATGTTCTCGGACTGGAACCCCGTATCGACATGTTGCAGTCGCCACAGAGTCTTCGTGAGCAGCCCGGCGCTGACCAGCAGAACCACAGCGAGAGCAAGCTCAGATACCACGAAGAAGCTGCGCAAGTGCAACCGGTCTGAGAGTTGCGAAGACCTTGAACCTCCTTCCTTCAGTGAAGTGTTCAACGCAGACCGCAAGGCATGTAAAGCCGGAGCCAGGCCAAACATCACGCCGGTGACAATGCAAACGGCACCGCTAAATGCCAGTACCCAGGCGTTGATCTGGAGGTCGCGCAGGCGCGGTATCGCTCCGTTGCTGCTGGCGATCACAAACCGCCCTGCCCCGAGTGCCAGCAGCACACCCAGACCGCCTCCGGCAAGCGCCAGCAAGACACTCTCGGTGAGAAACTGCCGGATGAGACGCGTCCGGGTACCACCTAGCGCGACTCGAATGGCGACTTCTTTTTGTCGCGAGATCGCGCGGGCCAGAAGCAGTCCGGCCACATTGGCGCAGGCAATCAGCAGCACGGCAATTACGGCGGCCCACAACACCAGCAGACTACGCCGCGCATTGCCTACCGTCTCGTCTTGCAGCCCGACCAACCTGACGCCGCCGAATGTTCCATACTGCTTGTCCAGACCGTCAGCTATGGTGTTCATCTCAGCTTGTGCCTGGTCAAGAGGAATGCCGGGCTTCATCCGCCCGACTGCGAGAAGACCGTGGTGCCTACGCCCGACTTTGGTCAAGTCAAATCCCGGCAGGCACCACATTTCCGTGCCGGGTCCGGGAAACGCAAAAGATCCAGGCATCACGCCGACAACCGAATACGTGTTGCCATCGAGAGTAATGGTTTTTCCCACAATGCCTGGATCACTGCCAAAATGCCGCTGCCATGCCCCATAGCTCAGGACCACCACGCGGTCTTTGCCCGGGTCGTCTTCGCCGGCCAGGAAAGTACGGCCCTTAAGGGGGGTGATTTGAAGCACATCGAAAAAACCAGCGGAAACGAAAGAAATGTAGACTCGCCGGGGCGCTTTCTGCCCGGTGAGCACGGCACTATTGGAATCATAGGTCGCCATCTGCGCTAAAGTTTGGCTTTGATTGCGCCAGTCCACGAAGTTATAAGCCGAGACCACGCCATGTGTGTCGCCACGCCGGGAGTCGGTCTCCCAAATCTGCACCAACCGGTCGGGATGCGGGTAAGGAAGAGGACGCAGCAAAACAGTATTCAGAACGCTGAACATCACGGTATTCGCGCCCATGCCCAGAGCCAGCGTCAGAATGGCGGCCAAAGAGAAGGCAGGTGACTTGCGCATCATGCGTAGCGCGTAGCGAACGTCTTGCAACAGGGTGTACATGATATTTGGATTAGACCATTTCTCTGAATAAGTGTCATCAGCCTGAATCAGTGGTAAGGTTTTGCTTGTGGCTTGTCCTGGCTGCAAGTCCAACCAGCCAGCGGAGTAAACGCCTTTGGTCCCAGCGAAACTCGATCAAATCGCTCATGCTGTGGGCGGCGAATTGCGCGGCCCGTCTGCGTCCACGACGGTCGAGCGCGTTAGCACAGACTCGCGCGGCGCTTCGCCGGGATCGCTTTTTGTTGCGTTGCAAGGCCACCAGACGGACGGCCACCGCTTTCTCGCGGACGCCTTCCGCAATGGTGCGTCCGCGGCCATGGTTGCTCAGAATGTGGCAGCGCAGGATGCCATCAGTAGTCTGGCTTTGCAGCCGGAGTGGCCCCTGATCGTTGTCTCCGACTCCTTGCGCGCGCTCCAGGCACTGGCCCGCTGGCAGCGCCGGGAATTCTTCGGCAAAGTCCTGGCCATTACCGGCAGTAACGGAAAGACAATAGTCAAAGATGCCTTGCGCGCTTTGCTTGCCGGCCAGCAGTTCCTGGCTTCACCGGGAAGCTACAACAGTCAGTTGGGACTTCCGCTCGCGGTGCTGTCCGCGGAAAAACCGGAGCCGCTCGCGATCCTGGAAGTGGGTGTGTCCGCTCCGGGAGAGATGGCGCCGCTGGAACAGATTGCCGCGCCCAACTATGGAATTCTTACCAACATCGGCATGGCGCACTTTGCCTCGTTCGGAAGCCGCGAGGCCATTGCGAAGGAAAAGATGGCCCTTTTCGCGAACATCGAACAAGACGGCTGGGTGCTCTTGCCATCGAATGAGCCGACGATTGAACAGATGGCCCACAATCTGAAGTGCGCTGTCCATCAAGTTGGTCCGGACTCGCAGGCTCTTTCGCTCACGCCTATTTCCTATACAGAAGAAGGTCAACTGCTGGAGCTGCGGATCGCGTCTGTCGGCGTCCGTACCGTGACGGTCAAGACCCGCTCGGCGGAGATCATTTCTGACTTGCATTTCGCCGCCTGCGCCGCTCGGCTGCTGGGCGTGACACTGGACGAGATCGCCACGGCGCTCGAAGGTTACACGCCGGCGTCAACCCGCATGGAACTGTGGTCGTCGCCACAGGGCGTACGGCTGATCAATGACGGACACAGCTCTGACCCCATCTCTGTTCATGCAGCTTTGCGCTCGGCCGCGTTGGGAACGGCAAGCGGCGGCAAAAAGATTTTCGCGTTCGCCGGCATGCGCGAGTTGGGAGCCAGTTCGGAACGCGAACACCGGCAAGTAGGCGCGCAGGCCGGCGAGTGCGGATTCGACCAACTGTTCCTCGTCGGCAACGGAGAATTGCAAAGCACCGCGGAAGGATTCATGTCCACCCAGCCGGATGGCCAGGTGGTCCGCGTGCAGACTCCCGGCGAACTTAAAGACCAATTACTGCCGCTGCTGCGCTCCGGTGACACTGTGCTCTTCAAAGGTCCACGCAATGCAGGCATGGTCAAGGCAGTGCGCGATCTTTCCGGCGCCATCGCGCAGCGCTGCCAGTGGATCAACCTGGCGGCAATCGAAGGAAACATTGCGCGTTTCCGCCGCCACTGCGGCAGCGGCACACACATTCTGGCCATGCTCAAAGCCATGGCCTACGGCACTGATCTCGTCCAGCTTGCTTCCTGGATGTCGCGCCTGGGCATTCACAATATTGGCGTGTCGTCCGCCAACGAAGGAGTCGCGGTCCGCAAGACCGGCGCCGATCAAGATATTTTTGTCTTCCTCGCCGACCGCGAGGACGTTGATAACCTTCTCCGCTACCGGCTCACGCCGGTCATCTACTCAGCTGAACTTGTGGACGTATTCGCCCGGTCACTCGACGGAAGCGGACGCACGCTGGATGTTCACCTCAAAGTCGATACTGGAATGCATCGTCTGGGCGTTGCACCGGAACATGCACTCGAGTTGGCGCGCAGTATCCGGGCCAGCGGCGTCATGCGCCTGACCGGCGTTTGCACGCACTTTGCCTCCGCCGAAGATCCGCAAGCGGACGAGTTTACCCGGCAACAGATCGCCGCGTTCGACCAGGTAGTCAACCAGTTAAAGGCCGACGGGTTCAACGATCTACAAGTCCACGCCTCTAACACCGCGGCTGCCGTTCGTTTTCCCGAAGCGCACTACAACATGGTACGCATCGGTCTGGGCCTGTACGGGATGTACCCCTCTGAAGCGGTGCGGCGCGCCATGGACCTGGAACTGGCCATCGGCGTGACCAGCCGCATTACCAGTATTCATGAGTTCGCGCCGGGCGCCACGCTGGGCTACAACCGCACGTACACCGCAACGCAAAAAATAAAAGTCGGCGTGGTCCCCTTTGGCTACGACGACGGCCTGCCCTGGGGACTCTCCGGCAAAGGACACGTTCTGGTCGAAGGCAATCCCGCGCCCATCGTGGGCCGAATCAGCATGGACCAGATGCAGGTTGATATCACCGGGATTCCGGGCATTAACGTCGGCGCCGAAGTCCTGCTCTACGGAACGCACAACGGCTACACGCTTCGCCCGGAACAGGTTGCAGAAAGCGCGGGCGCCATCGCGCATGAACTACTCACCCGGTTGGGTGAGAGAGTGCATAGGATATACCTCGAACCATAGTTGGTAGTATAATAGTAGTATGAAAGAGAAGACATCTATCACACTTTCAAAGGACGTACTGGCTGGCATCGACCAGCTGACCGGATCAGGAAACTCCCGTTCTGCTGTCATTGAGAGTGTGCTTCGACGCTATCTGCGGGAGCGTAAGCGGGCTGAGGCCCATGCGCACGATCTGAAATTAATCAACCGGGCGGCCGAGCAATTGAATGCAGAAGCTGCTGATGTCCTGGGCTATCAGGCATCGGTGGAAACTACGGACTTGGAGCCACAGTGAAGCGCGGAGAAGTGTACCGCGTCCACAAGCCGGGAGGCGATCCAAGAGAGTATCGCCTCTTTGTGGTGGTAAGCCGCCAAGCGCTCATTGATTCCAAGTTCTCAAGCATTGTCTGTGCGCCGGTTTTTTCCAGCGGCCAGGGGCTGACCACTCAGGTTGCCATAGGCCCCGAGCATGGACTGAAGCACCCAAGCTGGATTATGTGCGACAACTTGGTCAGTGTACGCAAATCCGACCTTACACGATACGTCAGTTTGCTCCCGCCACCGACCCTTGCCGAGGTAAACCGCGCTCTAAAGATGGCGCTTGATCTGGCTTGATGATCTAAAGACGTCAACAACTTAGTACTCACTCGGTGGCGGTCCAGCCTCATTCGCGAGATTCTCAAAACGCGTGGAGCGTTTGATAAACGCGAGACGCACGAGCCCCGTAGGGCCGTTGCGTTGCTTGGCGATGATCAATTCAGCCTTGCCTTCAAGATCAGGGTCGTCGGGCTTGTAGACTTCTTCGCGGAAAATAAAGGCCACCACATCGGCGTCCTGTTCAATTGCGCCGGACTCACGCAGATCAGAAAGCTGCGGACGATTGTTGCCGGTGCGGGCTTCGGGAGCGCGGCTTAGCTGGGAGAGCGCCACGACCGGGCAGCGCATTTCTTTGGCCATCATCTTGAGGCCGCGCGAGATGGCGGAAACTTCCGTGGTGCGATTTTCATAACGGCGTCCGCCGCCGGCGGGTGCGGCGGCCACCAATTGCAGATAGTCGACGATGATCAGGTCCAGCCTGCCTCGCGCCTGCTGCAAGCGGCGGCATTTGGCGCGCATTTCGGAGATCGAAATTCCTGGCGTGTCATCAATAAAAATCGGCGCTTCCATCAGCGCGGCCAAGCCATCGACCAAACGGGAGCGGTCTTCGCGTGAGTGGAATCCGGTGCGGACCTTATGGGAATCAACCATGGCTTGCGAACACAGCATGCGCATGATGAGCGACTCGCGCGACATTTCGAGCGAGAACAGGCCCACAACTTTCTTGTCGCGCACCGCCGCATTTTCGGCGATGTTGACGGCGAACGCCGTCTTGCCCATGGAAGGCCGCGCGGCAACGATGATCAGATCAGATTTTTGCAAGCCGCTGGTTTTTTCGTCGAAGTCGTCAAAGTAGGTACGGAGCCCGGTGATCCGCTGGCCTTGCTCGAGAAGTTTCTCGATGTTGCCGAACGAGCCTTCCACAATTTCGCGCACTCCGAGAAATCCCTGGCCAATGCGCTTCTCCGCGATCTGGAAAATCGCCGACTCTGCGGAATCAACAATCTCTTCCGCCGGGGCTTCCTGCTCGTATGCGCTTTGGATTGCGCTGGTCGCGGCGTGAATCAGGCCGCGGAGCAAAGCTTTGTCTTTGACGATCTTGACGTACTGCTCAATGTTCTTGACGCGCGGCAGACCGTCGGTAAGCGAAGTCACATAGGCAACGCCGCCGACGGATTCAATCTCCTTGTTCTGTCCGAGCTGTTCCGTGAGCGTGACGAAATCCACCGCGCGGCCACTCTCCGACAACTCCGAGATTCGCAGGTAAATGCGGCGATGGGAATCGAGAGAGAAATCCTCGGCCAGCAGCGTTGCCTGCGCGGCCTGGTGGTAGGCAAGATTGTCGAGGAGAATGGCGCCCAGAATGGCGCGCTCAGCATCAATGCTGGCCGGCAAACCGCGGTCAAGGCTGTATTCGGTTGTGGCCATTTCTAAAATCCCTGATGCTATATTTTAATCCAAGACAACGGGTAATTTGGGGGCGAAAACGGGCGAAAATATCCCTTTAGGCCCAGCCCCCGTTTGCGGCCTTCCGGTCGGTAGTTTTTCAGAAAAAATCAACCCGGTCTGTACCAGCCATACAGACCGGGCGTGGTGTGGATGTTCGTCGCCGCGTGTTGCCGCGCGGCGCCTTCAGGTTACGCTGGACTTCTCTGGCGCTTCATCTCAACTGGGATGAAAATGAGGCAGCGACCCAGGGGCCGCCAAGCCATCTCGCAGATTAAGTCCTGACGCTACTCGCTAGAGCGCGCCTTCGATTCACATCGAAGCGCTTCCTATCATTGAACATCTCACGCTCGTGTGCAAGCACTATCAATCACGCGGCAAGGCATTGCAAGAGTTGAGTGGTCCGGTGTGGTGGATAAGCTGTGGAGAAAATAGCTTTCTTGTTCAAAAGCGAGGAAAAGCAGTCCGCAGCCGGTTACTTCGGCTTTGCGGGAGCGGATGGCGTTCCATCGTCAGGCTGCGCGAGCCACTTGAACTCTGTCTCGCGCGATTGTGATTTGGTTTTCTTGGCAGCGTCGGTGACGAATTCCGTGAGCGTTCCTCGCAGCACATAGTAGCCGTCTTCGGTTTTGTCTTTCGCCTTGCCGCGATCAAACCGGCCTTTGAATTCGAACCACATACCATGCACAGGTTTAGTGGCAAAAGTCACATCATGCCCCTGGACCGACGCGCTGCTGAAGAAATAGTCGAGAAAAACACCGCGGTCGCTATCCATGTCGCCATGGCGCGAGATGTTTCCCGTGACGCCGTCTGCTTCCAGGTTGATTTGCAGAAGCTCGCCCTCTTTCAAAAAGCTGTAGATTCCGGAAATATCTTCCGCGGCAGGATTGCCGGCGCCGGACTTTGGAATAACGGGCGGATTCTGCCCTGGTTTTTGTGCGAGGCCAATGGCCGCCAGCCACAGAACCAGCACCGCCGCTTTGTTGATCACGCTCATGAATGCTCAGTTTACACGATATAATCGCCTTTGCTTGCCCAGAAGCCCAAGCGAAGAATGGCGACGGTGCTCAATCCGGTCCCGTCCAAGCCGCCGGTTCGTTACAAGCTCAAGTTTGTGGTTGAGCACGAACCGTGGCTCAAGACATTTCTGCGCAATTTTACCGACTTGTTTCGCCCTCCTCTTCCGCCACTTCCCGTTACCAGCCAGCCAGGAAAATACTGGGCAGACGCATGGGTGGAACGCCCGATTGCATGGATGTCGATGGGACGGTCGTTCCTGGTCCACGTGCTGGCGTTCGCCGCCATTTACGTACTTGGACTGATCTGGCCCGATCAAGCCCAAGTGGTGAAGTTGTCCACGCGGACCATTTCGGACTTTCAAATCACTCCGTATCTTCCACCGGTAAACTCCAAGGCTCAAAGGAAGACCGCTCCCGTCCGCGAGCACGCGCAGAAAGCTGACCCGGCGTATGCGCCGCAGGAAATTATCTCCATTCAACCGGACCACAACAGCACGCAGCAGACAATCATTCAACCCACGTTGAAGCTGTTGAACCAGGACGTTGCTCTTCCCAACATGGTGATCTGGACTCCCATTCCCAGTCCCGCGCCTGTGGCGCCAAGAACCACGATGTCGCAATACGTTCCTTCCGGCGCGCCGCAGGTTGTTCCGCCTTCGTCACAGACAGCGAGGCGCGCGCTCAACAATCTACCGTTTGGCGAACGCCCGCAAGTTGTCGCGCCACCGAGTCCGATCGCCGCAAACCATCTTCTGCTGGTCCCGGAAGGCTCGGTCGCCGTGATTCCGCCAGCGGCTGATCCGGTGAAGCGTCCGCTCAACAATCTGGACTCGACTTCGGGTGGTGCTCTTTTCGGCAGCGCGTCTGCTGTTGCGCCACCGTCTTCTGCCGCTCAGCGCGATGCTCGCAGTCTTCCGTCGCTCGGCCAGGGACAGCAGCAAGCGATCGCTCCTTCCGCGCCGGTAGCGAGCGGAACCAGCAGAACCCAGGGACAGCAGATCGGACAATTACTGGCTTTGAGCGCGAACCCTTCGGCACCCAATGGTCCGGTTACGGTGCCTGAGGGAAATCGCCGTGGAGAATTCGCTGCTGGTCCCGATGGCCGCCCTGGCGCCTCGGGCAAACCGGAGTTCACACAAGGCGCGAGCGCTCCCGCTGGCGGACCAGGAAGCGGCGGCGGTCCAACTGGCGTGTATGTGAGCGCGCCTCCGTTTACAGGTACGACTACAGGTCCAACCGGCAACATAGTGGTCGCAGCGGCAGCACCTCCGAAACCGGCGACCAAGAGCCGCGCTGATTCACCTACGAACAACCCGACTCGGGCACCCAACAACGGCCGGATCGAAGACAACGTATTCTCCGGACGCAAATACTACTCCATGCTGCTCAGCATGCCGAACCTGAATTCCGGCGGCGGCAGTTGGACCATCCGCTTTGCCGAATTGAATCCCGACGTGCTGCATCGCTCTGAAGAAACTCTCAGCGGACCAGTGGCCATCAGCAAGGTTGATCCCGCGTATCCGCAGGAGCTGATGAGTTTCCGAGTCGAAGGCACAGTCGTGCTGTACGCCGTGATCCACAGCGACGGAAGCGTCGGCGAAGTCCGCGTCCTTGAGGGCGTGGAATCGCAACTCGACGAAAACGCCATGGCTGCTTTGAAACGCTGGAAATTTCGCCCGGGAAATAAAGGCGGCGTTCCGGTGGACGTGGAAGCCGTCGTCCACATTCCCTTCCGAGTTCCACGCAACGCTCCCCGCAACGCGTACTAGATCAATTATCGCGCGACCGCTTCTGCGGTGACCTGAGCTTTCTCGATGGCTTCGTAAATCTTGGGGTTCGTGCAGACTTCATAGTAAGAACGATCGGTCTGCTGCTTCAGGCTGAAATCGCGCGCGTCAATGTGGGCCACCTTCCCTTGCCGGACCACAATGCGATGAAACAGTCCCTGACCCACGGGAACAACGCCGCTATACACGCGGACTTTCGTCTTGCTCCAGATCATCGGCACCTGCAAGTCGTAGCCCTGGAGAGAAACTTCGCGGCGCAGTTTCTGAAACGCTGCTTCGTTGATGTGAATGCCGCCAATGTTGTAGCGCAGCAGAAACTCATCGGGATTACCTCCGGTATCGGCGTCTTCGACGGTCTTGAAAGAAAACACGTTAAACAGCAGTTCGCGGTCTTCGAGCAATTTGCGTATGCCTTTACTGCATGACGACAAGCGGTCACTCTCGTTGAGCGCGCGGGAAATCATGATCTGCTGGTTCCCGTCCATCAGATAGAGCGGCGCCGAATCCTGATAAGAAATTCCAATCCCCAGTTCCAGGCTCGGCAGCCCCGCCGAGCGAGAGCGTTCGTTGTATGCGGTGACGATCTCAATAATTTCTTTCGCTAGCACGCAGGAGCGCGCTACGCCGAGTCCGGGCTCGCCTTCATGTTCGAAGAGCGCAAGAATGATGGCGTCGCCTTCAATGAAAACTTTTTTTGCTTCGTATTTCGGCAGCAGCTTATTGATGGGATCGTAGAAATTCAAGCTGAAGTAGGACGCAGGATTCAGCCCTCTCTCCGACAGAGTCCGCGTAAGTGTTGTGGATTCGCGAATGTCTGCTTTGAGAATCACATGATGTATCACTTTGTCTTCCGCCGGCTTCTGTTCTTCCGGCAGCAGAAATTCGTACAAAGTATTGTTGATGGCGGAGAGTGCTCGGAACTTCTCATTGCTGATGACGTTCACAGAGTCCATGGCCGCCAATAGGGCTTCCATGCGCCGCAAATCGCGGTGGTAGCGAGTGAAGTCCGAAAAGAACCTGCCCGCAACCTTTGCGCGGTCCGCTCCGCGGCAACTTTCCACGCGCCGCACTGCATGCTGGAGATGTTCCGGCGATATCTTTCCGTGCTCTTCCAGCAAGCCTTCCACGCGCTTGCGTTCGCTGCGGGTGATGAGCGCATTCTTCAATTGCTGCGGATTAATCGGCGGCGAGTACTGCGCCAGCAGCGGCGCCGCTTCATAAGACGCAATCACGTGTTCCATCACGCTGTCGCGCTCCAGCCGGTCCACCCAGGCGTTCAGTAACGCCCGCTGGTTTTTGCCTTTGGGCGTGGAATCGTCCGGCGTGCCTCCGGCCATGATTTCCTGCGCGTTCTCCGGACAGTTCAGCAGAGCGTCCGCGGCAAACTCTTCGCCCTCGCCGACCACGCCTAAGCTCTTAAGATAAGCCACAGCGATTCCATGCATGGTCAGGTAGCGGTCCGGATCGCGCTCGTAGTTGCCCAGCATCACGTAGTGCTCGGCATTCAAATAGTCGTCACGGGCGTCTTCGGCAAAAATCAGGCGGTTCAAAAAATAGTCATGGGCCGCGGCCTGCGTTTCCCCAAACAGGGAGCGCCGGGTCTTGGCTAATTGTTCTTTTTCCGTCTCACGCAGAGTCTGGAACAGGTCCTGCCCCGTGCGCCGCATGACTGACTTTTTGTTGATCTGAAAACTGGCCAGACGGTCACGCGTCTCGAGAGCTTTGGCAGTCACCGGCTGCCGTGGACCCTCAAAGAGCCTGACGCGCGCGCGACAACGCTCCAGCACACGACCGTATTGGTTGACCAGTTCTGCCCGCTGAAACTTGGCGACGGCCAGACGGAACAGCAGGTCCAGGGCCACGCTGTTTTCCTTCTTCGCCCGGCCCATCGCTGCAAGATGCAACTCGCCGAGCATGCGCCGGTAGTCAGCCGGATCAGCAACCTTCGGCATCTGCGCCATGATGGTGGCCGGCGGCCCTCCAGCGCGCGGCGGGCCCTTAGGCACCGAGAGCTGGTCGGACGCAAGGTCTTCCACGGCCCCGTATTTGGAAATGAGCCGGAAGATGTGCTGCT
The DNA here is from genome assembly GCA_003140235.1 of Acidobacteriaceae bacterium. Classification (GTDB taxonomy): domain Bacteria; phylum Acidobacteriota; class Terriglobia; order Terriglobales; family Acidobacteriaceae; genus Angelobacter. The sequence continues at coordinate 58,053 of PLJN01000156.1, read as the reverse complement.
GCACAACTTCAGAAAATTTTGGGCTCAGGACGACGTCATGGCGAACGTTATCAATTCCCGCAACCAGGTTCTCCAGGGCAATAGACGGCGTATCACTCGCCAGCGAGAGATGGCGGGCGAACTCCGTAAGGTTCCCGCGTTGGAGAAACGGAAATGCCATAACGATCAGTGATCTTTAATCTTTGGGGGAAGATGGAATTTTATACCCACGCCCCCGGTTGTTCATTCTGTTTTCACCGGGGTACCCGTAACTTTCGTGGTTCACCCGGCGGCAATGCTGCCAAAACTATCTACCGCGGTCTGGCCCGTTCCGCAAACTGCGGAACAGCGACGTCGTCTCAATTAGCACCATCAATTTCCTGGTCATTATTCCTTCCCCGAAGCCCATTAGAAAGTCCGAGCCCTGCCGTTTTCCGCGCTTTCTCGAACTCGTCACCTGGCTGCCACTGGACGACTTGAGGAAGATTGGCGACTTGCCAGCCCAGCGCCAGGCCAAACCGCGCCATTTTCGCGTTGCCGGTGAAATCCATCTCCGCATGGTACTCATCGGAGGGCTGATGATAATGGTGGGCCTCGAAGTCATCGGTCTTCGCTTGGCCCCAGGCCCGGTCGTGTCCTTTGAAAAGCACGCCCTGGTTGACGCTAAACGCCGGCACTCCGACCCGCGCCATGCTGAAGTGATCTGACCGATAGTAGTGCCCAGCTCCAGGATTGTCGTCCGGCGCGATGCTCATGCCAAATTCCCTGGCCAATTTCTGGACCAACGGGAAAGCCGTGGTCCTCTCAGCGCCGGTGGCGACAAGTTCCTGCGGCTCGCCTATAGGCACGAGCTGGTCAAAATTCAGGTTCAGCGAAATATCGCGCGCAGGAATGGGCGGATGTTGTCCCAGATATTTCGACCCCAGCAGCCCTTGCTCTTCCGCAGTGACGGTGGCAAAGAACATGGTGTCCTTCGGCGGATGCTTCGCGGCAGCCACCACCCGCGCCAGTTCCAGCACAATGCCGCAGCCGGTGCCGTTGTCCGCGGCGCCGTTGTAGATATTGTCTCCCGGCTCGTTGGGATGGATGCCCAGATGGTCGTAGTGCGCGGTGTAGATCACGGCTTTAGGTGATGGTTCGGCACTGGTTCCGGCAACTTTGCCAATCACGTTCCGTGAAGAAAACTCGCGCACGTGGCTCACGATGGTCGCATTCAGCCGCACCGAAAGTTCCACGGGCTGGAAGCTGCGCGAAGTGGCGTCGTGCATCATCTTGTTCAGGTCCATGCCCGAGGCCGTGGCGAGTTTGCGGGCAACTTCAAGCTGGATCCATCCCGCGGATTTCAGTTTAGGATCACGGTCATTCGCCAGCAGCGAAGTCTCTCCGCCCCAGGAGTTGCGCACGACTTCCCAGCCATAGCTGGCCATTTCTTTTTTGTGAATCAGAATCACGCCCACCGCGCCACGCCGCGCCGCTTCTTCAAATTTGTAAGTCCAGCGGCCGTAATAGGTGAGCGCGGCGCCTTTGAAAAACTTAGGATCGTCCGACGGCGGCTCGTTCACCAGCATGAGCAGCACTCTCCCTTTCAGGTCAGCGCCCTTGTAGTCGTTCCATGTGTATTCCGGAGCATCAATGCCATAGCCCACAAAAACAATGGGAGCATCGATGACTGATTTCTCCGAATGTGTCTGGTCGGTGGCGACAAAATCATCGGCAAAACGCAGCGTCATCTCCGACCCGGACTTGGGCTTGAAGGAAAACCGGGTCTTCGTGGCGTCGGTCGTGACTCCGAAGAAGTTGATGTTCTGGAAATACGTACCGTTGTCGCCGGCCGGTTGCAGACCATAGCTCTTGAACTGCACAGCAATCCAGTCAGCCGCCAGATCACCACCCTTTTGCCCAGTGCCACGGCCTTCCAGCGCGTCGTCAGAAAGATATTTGACGGTAGCGCGCATTCTCTCCGAATCAATCGCCTTCATCGCGTCGTCCAGACCGCCAGACTGTTTGTTCTGCGCGATCAGCGTTTGCGCGCTCAACAACGACGCCGCCAACAATGCCGCCACCGATGCAAATTTCTTCATATCACTCCTCGCTCGATCGCCACGATTTCTGGAAAGACAACCAAACCTTAACCACAAAGGACACAAAGGAACACGAAGGGAAGAATCTGTCAGTTTTTTGGTTTTTTCTTTGTGTTCCTTCGTGTCCTCTGTGGTTTCGGTTCTGGTTTCTGGCTTGCCGCCTGCGTCTTCGTCACACGCGCTTGTGACGGCCGTCACATCACAGCACGCGTCATTCTGCGATGCTATCTCTACAGGGGGACACATCATGAGCGCAGCAATCAATCCAATCCTACGAGAGATGAAAAAGGAAGACTTAAGAAAGCCTCTGGTACTCGTTCCCAATGCAGGGCAGATCAAGACTTGGCGAGACGTGGAACTTAGTCCGCTGCTAGTGGTATCCGCGGCAATCGTGTTTGCGCTTGTCGGCGCCACTGCCTTAGTCGCATCCATCCTGACAGTACTGGCCCTCCGCGGCTAAGGAGTAATGGCACCGCAGTTCCTTCCGCCAGAACGCATGAGCGCAGCTTGGACCAGGAGTCTCGTTGCGCTCATGCCGTGTGCGTGGTAAAGATCTTCCGCGTCAATTCGATCCGGGGAGCGTTGTACCACCCGGGCCAATCTTCAGGATCTTGCGCGCCCAGCGTCCGAAGATCGGGTATTCAGCCCATTCTCCGTGGCTGGCTTTCACGCCATAGACGATCGCCACTATCAAAATGGTGACCCAGTAGCCCATCAGGAACAGCCATATGAACGGAAACACCACAAAAATCGCCACGGGCGGTGGGGCGGGGCGGCTGGCCCCGTGCGCCACTGACGTGAAGATGGTCCCAAAAATCACCGCCATCCAAATCATCACCACGATGATCGTTATGACTACATGGACAATCTGGAACAGCAGAACCTGCAACGCGTGAAATGAAACGAAGCGCGACTGCCGCTTGACCAGAAAGATGACCAGCGGCGCAATCCATCCGCCGAATATCTGGAAGACATGCGCGAAGATGGCCATGGTCTTTTCGTCTTGCGTGGGTGCGAAGGGATTCGGTGCAGGTGTTGTGGACATTGGCTCTCCTATCGTTTTGTCGGCCCGAGCGCCCAGTTTTCCAGTTCTCCGACCTGGCGCAGAAGCTGGATCTGGGCTTTGTCGACCTGAAAACTGGAATCCAGATACGCGGCATAACGCTGCTGCAAGGTAATCTTGGCGCTTTGCTCATCTTTCAGTGTAGCGGTACCGGATTCAATTCTGGCATGCGCGGTTTCAATGTCGGATTCGGCGAGTTGGTGTTCCAGTTTGGAAATATCGCGCGCCTCCGCCAATTCCCGTACGGAACGCTGCAGGCGCAACGTCTCGGCGCTGATCTGGTCTTTGACGTTCTGGGCTTCTTTCGTGGCTTTGGCGGCGTCGGCCGCAGCTGCCTGCGCGGCAGCGTGCTGCGAAGGATTGAAAAACGGAATACGGATGGCAGCGCCAATGGTCAGGTTGTGTCTCTGAAACTTATTGAAGAACAGGTCATAGTTGTTGTAGCGCGCGAGCACAGCGTATTGCGCCACGAGATCAACGGTGGGGTAAAGCTGGCTTTTTTCCCCTTTGGCGCGCAACACTTTGCTTTCGGCGAACTGCTCCGCCATCTTGAAAGCAGGACTTTTCGCAGCGAACTGGGCGGCCAGATCGTCGTCCTGCGAGACCACAGGCAGCGACGGAATGGTCTCCGCAGACGTGACAATGGAATTCGCGGGCAGGCCCGTAAGCTGTGAGAGCCGTTGCCGCAACTGGTCGGCAGCGGCCTGGGCCTGTCCTAACTGCAAGCGGGTGCGCGCGGCAGCCAATTGTGCGCGCTTCAGGTCCACCGGGCTGTCGAGTCCCGCCTGCACGCGCTGGCTGACAATGTCTTGCAGCTTGGCCGACATCAGATGCTGCTCGCGCGCCACGATGATGGAAGACTGAAGCACGTCAAGCTGTATGTAGTCGAGTGCGGTTTCCATAATGACGTCATTGCGACGTTCGGCGTTTTGGGATGTCGTTTGCTCAATGCCGCTCCGTGCCGCCTTCACGTACTGCCGCTGCGCCGGGTTAAACAAGAAACTTTGCACGTTCACATTGAACAGAGACGGAGCGGAGCCCTCCAGGCTCAGGGGAAATCCATTGGAATATGCCAGGCCCGACCCGAGCACCATTGAGGGCAGAAAGAGGTCGCGCGATTGCGCGTACGTGGCGCGGGCCCGCTGCAGATCTGCCGCGGCAATGCCGGTGGTGACACTATTCTTCAATGCCAGTTCGATGGCCGTGCGGAAGGGAAGCGGCGCCTGCGGTTCTTGGGGCGACTGACTAGCTGCGAACGTGGCCGCAACGAGAATGAAAACAGCGATCACACTGGTTCGTAATTTCATGATTCACCTGCGAAGTTAGATGGCGTAGAAAGAGCTGATTCTATCGGGAAACACGCGCCAGCGCATCTTGCGCCGGCTTGTATTCTGAAGCCAGAGACAGAGCGGCGCGAAACTCGCCGACGGCAGCCTGCATGTTTCCTTGTTTTTCGAGCAACAGGCCGAGGGAATAATGAGCCTCGAATGCTGGCCCTTCTTCTGAAAGACGGTCGACGGGCAGAGCCAGATAGGTGCGCAGCATCTGGATGGCGCCGGAGAAATTGCGTCCGGCCGCCAGCAGAAGTCGGGCTGCGTTGAACAAAGCAATGCCCTCGTGTTGAGGAGAAGACATGGCCTGGTCCACGGCGGACTGCATGTCGTCGAGTCGTCCGGTGCGCCGGTAAAACGACGCCAGATCCACCCATGGCTCGGCAGGCTTGCTGCTCTCGCGGGTGGCGGCCTTGAATTCTGCTTCCGCTGCGGTCTTATTTCCTTTTTCTTCGATATGGGCGAGGATGGCATGGCCCTGGACCGGGTTGCGCTGTGCCACGTATGCGGCCATTTGTCTGGCTTTGGATTTGTCGCCGCCCATGATGGAGGGCGCCTCAGTGTAAAAGTCCGCCAGATCGGCGCGAGCGGACAGGTTCTCCGCGTCGAGCGCAACCGCGCGCTCAAATTCACCTTTTAACTTGCGCACCAGGAACAGCGCTCCCACTGGACCACCGGCTTCCGCCTTGCGTCCGTAAGCCCGGCCCAGCCACTGGTGATATTCACTGCTGCCTGGTTTCAGGCTGACGGATTGTTCGGCAGCGTGGATCGCGTCTTCCCAGCGATCCATCTGGAAATACGCGCGGCAGATCAAATTGAAGGCTTGCGCGTCATTGGGATTGGTTTGCACGCGAAGCTGCAAGGCGGCCAGCGCTTCATCGGGTCTGCCGGCCTGGACGAACCGCGCTGCATCCTGCTGGGCGAGCGAAGTCGCTGCCAGGGCGACCAGAAAAAAAAAGACTGAACTAAGGCCCCGGCCAACCTTCAAGGCTGGACCACCTTTACTTCCATTCCGCTTTGCAGTAGCCGCCCATTGACGATGCCGCGGACCACCTCCGCGTCGGGAGCAAGGCCTTTGACTACTTCAACCCGGGTCAGGCTGGAAAGATCGATTTCGACTTCTTGGATGCGGACTTTGTTGTCCACGATTTGGTAGACGAATCGTTTGCCGTCCAGTTCATGCACGGACTCACGGGAGATGGTCAGGGCATTTTCGTGCCGCGCGGTGATGATACTCACGTTCACGTTTACGTTGGGCAGCAGCCGGCGGTCGGAGTTCGGGATCTCGCAAGTGACTTCGCCCACCGAGCGGTTCCCCAGAGTGGTGACCACAGTCGGCACGCGGGTAACGGCGCCGTCCCATGTGTGGCCGGGCACAGCGTCCCAGGTGATGTTCACTTTTTGATGCAGCGCCAGCCTTCCGATTTCCGGCTCGTCCACAAAAGCGCGGACCTGGAGTTTGTCGAGATCGGCCATCTGGACCAGCAAAGCGCCGCCGTCCACATAAGATCCCGTCTTGACCGGCAGTTGATACACAGTCCCGCTAAAAGGAGCGCGGACGTTGGTGGTGCCCAGCAATTCCTGCGCGGCCGCGTATGCTGCACGTGCCTGGTCCGCGGCGGCCTGGACTTTGGCAATCTCCGGTTTGGAAAAGCGCCCCGTCTGCCGCGATTGCAGCAGCTGCACTTCGGCTTCAGCCTTGGTGAGCCGGCTTTGTGCCTCCTGGACCTCAGCGGGTGAAGCCGCGCCGTTTTGCTGCAGACGCCGCGTGGCCTGCAGACGGCGCTGCGCTTCGTCTCGCTCCGTCTGGGCCTTGATGAGATCAGACCGAGTGGTCAGCACTTCTTCCTGCGTGCCGCCGGACTGTAGGGACTGAAGATCCGACTCCGCCACCGTCAACTGGGCGCGTGCCCGGGACGCCTGCGAGCGCGCTTCGGCATCGTCAAGCTGGAGCAGGAGCTGCCCTTGCTTGACGCGGTCGCCGAGCTGGACCATCACGCGTTTCACCGTTGCCGGAGCGGGAGCGTGCGCTTCAAAGTTGGCCACCGGCTCGATCTTGCCATTGGTCGAGATAGTGCTGGCAATGTCCTGGCGAACAACTTTTTCCGCATGCACCTGTACCGGCGCCCGGCGCACCAGCCATAGAGAAAGCAGCACGACTGCAATGATGGCGATTGCAATCCCGCCGATCAGGCGGCCTCGTCCCAGAGTGCCATTTGAGTTATTTGTCGCCATGTTTATCGAAACATTCAGTATAAACAAGCTCGCCGGAACGCGCATGTCGGAAGACGCGCCGGTCTGCATGACATCGAAAGACCATTGTTACAATAGAAATCAATGGCGCACCGCACAGGCTATACCGACGATCATGCGAAGTCCGGACTGGACCACAAGTTTCCGGAAATTGACACGTGGCCCAACCAGTTTCCCGCGTACGAAATCGTCGTTGACGTTCCGGAGTTTACCTCGGTGTGTCCCAAGACCGGACTGCCGGACTTTGGCATTCTGGAAATTCGCTACATGCCCAACAAGCTCTGCCTGGAGTTGAAGTCGCTGAAAGAATATTTACTCCACTATCGCAACCTGGGTATTTTTCAGGAGAACATCGTCAACCAGGTGCTGGAAGACGCGGCCCGCGCCGCCAAACCGAAATGGATGGTGGTCAAAGGCGTGTTTCGTCCGCGCGGCGGAATTGGGACCACGGTGGAAGCAAGACGGCCACGGCCGAAGAGATAGGACCCGGTTTTCCGCAGCCTGACGAAATACCTTGAGGTTGCGGCAGGGTTCCGAGGAGTCAATTCTGTCTGGATATGACTATTCCGACTACGAGGATGAGCCGGGGGAAGAGAGGCCAACCGATCCCCGGCAACGCGAGGTACAGGGGAAGCTTCGCGACTTCTTCGACCAGAATCGGGAGCACGTATTCTTCTCCAGGCAACTTGCGGCGGCGGGATTGTGGCAAAAACACTGCGAAGGATGATTCATTATGGCAAACACCTTTGGCACAGATATTCTGATTCAAGCGCAAGATCCAAAGAAGGCCGCACTCTTCTACGTCGAGCAACTCGGGTTCAAGATCACTGACGAGAATCCGAACATGATCAGCCTTCACGGTGAGCACATCAACTTGTTCATCGAGCGGGGCCCGGCGCTGGGGCCGGTCCTGGAAGTGACTGTGGACAGCGTGGAAGGAGCCAAACTTCGGCTCGTAAAGAACGGGTGCGAGATCGTCAAGGATGAGCCGGATTTTCCGCGATGCTACATCAAGGACCCGTTCGGCTTGATTTACAACCTGAGGAGCTAAATGGTCCACTTGAAAGCCACGATCCTGGTTCTACTGCTGGTGGGAATTGCAGGTCTGGAATGCCAGACTCCTTCTGCGCCGCCTGAAAAACTTACGTTTGAGAATTTAATCAAAGCCACCAGAGTCACTCTGCGGGATTCTGCTGAGCTGCCCATGGAAATGAAGGTTTCCCTCGTAGCCTCTGACGCTACAGGCAGCATTCGCAAGCTCAAGAACGGCTCTTTCCAGTTTGATTTTCACGGGTTCAATCCACGGTCGGGCAACAGCTCATGGAAGCTTCACGGAAACCGGAGCACTACAGATGCGGCCATGAACAGCAGCTTGTTCGTGATTGGGCCGATCATCGTGGTGGACCATGGGTTGGCAGAGCATTACACCTTCGATGTGACGGAAGCAAAAGGGGCCAATTCATACGTTGGACTCAAAGCCCGGCCGAATGCCGCGGAGGTTCAGCCGTTCGACTGGAGCACGCAGGACCAGCTACCCAACAAGCTGGGCGGCGTGATGAATTTTGAGTTTGAAAAAGAGGACCTCAGCCTCCATGGTTACATCCTTGAAGCCACGGGCCTGCCCATCAACACCAAAGTCGAGCCGTTCGGGAAATGTACGCTGCTGTCGTATCGTATGAACGTGGAGTTCCAGACCGAACTGCTGGAGGGAGACCCCAAACCGTTTCTCATTCCCAAGCGGTCCATCACCACGATTGAGACCAACAAGGGCAAAGTGGTGATCGATACCTATTTTGCGCTGAGGCAGGACAAGAAGAAGTAGCGCGTGGATCTGAGTATTCTGCCCTCACGCCCCCAGCTGTCCAGCAATTTCTTCCAGATGTTTATCCGCATGGCGCACGGCCCACTTCGAGAGCCAGGAATGAATCTTGAGTGAAAGGGCGAGTCCGGTCAGCCCGGCCACCAGAGGCAGCCATCTGAGCTCCCAAATCGAGGTTGCTAAAACCACCATTCCGATAACCGCCGCCATGGGCAGCAGAATTGCCAGAGCGGCGAATCCGGATGCGCTGGAAGTCATGCGGGTGGTCATTTTCGTGAAGTCAATGCGCCGGGGCCAATACACCGAAATCACGTTGCCCGCTCCAAGGTGGATGACGAGCAAAGCCAGGAACCCGGTAGTCACAGCGACAAGCATGTCCAGTGACACGTGTCCTACGGTCAGGATCACGGTAGTGCCGACCAGATAAATTGCGAACATGAGTGCGCCCTGCGCAAGGTTCTTGGCCCGCATGACTTTCTCCAGTGGCAAGGGCGAGAGGAGCCAGCGGCCAAAGCCCTGGTCGTCCATGCCGAACGTGTTGTACGCGACATTGGAGACTGACAGCGCCAGAAAGCCGGCGAAAGCGCCGAGCAGGTTTCCGGCGTGGCTCAAAGAAAAAATTCTTTTACCGGGTCCGCCGATGAGCAGGAATCCCCAGACAATCAGCGGATACACCAACGCCACCAGGAGCCGGGAATTCTGCCGTATGTAGCGCAGTTCTTTTTCGAAAATGGCGCTGACGGCCGCATCCATTCCGGGGAGTTGCCATCCGCGCTTCACTTTCAGTTCGCGCTGGACTTTGAAACTCTCCGCATAAATCTCGCCCTGATATACAGCGCGCAATTGTCTGTACTGCAACAGGGCCGCCAAGAGCGTATAAGCCAGCAGCAAGGCCAGCGGGAGCAGCAGTTGTGTTTCACCAGGGCTGAGTACCTGCAGAACCAGTCTTGGCGGAGAAATGTTGCGCACCATAGCGACCGCATCGGAGAGCCATGACGGGAGAGGGAAACGGTGGACTTTGATCCATCCGTTGGCAAACATGTTGATCATTTGCGGCACGAACATGAGAAGCAGCAAGACCGCCACCAGCCGTTCGCGTCCTTTGCGCGTGCTTTGGAAACGCTCGAAGAGACCAATGACAATCCGGTTGCAAAAGACGTTGAGTGCCACAAAGACCACGAACAGGCCCGCTGCGGGCAACGCCCATGCTGGCCGTTCGGACAGGATGCCCATCCATATGCTCAGCAGCCAAAGCAAACCGGCGATTGCGGCCGGATCAGAGAGTCCGTAGGTGGCGTTGAGCAGCAGATAAAGACGAAGCGAGACGGGGTAACGCGCTACTTCGCGAAAATTCAAACCGGGCGAGTAGCCTTCAAACAAAATGGGTACAAGCTGCCAGAAGAGGAACACGCCCCATAACATAAGCTCCAGGATCACCATGTTCCCCGCGCGCACCGCAAAAATCGCGCCGAAGTACAGGCCGAAAGTAGCGCCGAGGACGAACATGGCGCCCAGCACGAATCCGACGGCACCGATTGCCAGTTCCGCCTGCTTTTTGCGCGAGCGCATGGAATTGAGAAAGAGCCGCCAGCGAAGCCAGAGCAGCAACTTAAAGTGATTATTGGAATCGGCTAGAGCCAGGAGAGCACCTCTGCATCTTGCTTGCTTCCGCCCACCACGTTGATAAAAATTTCTTCGAGCGTCAGCGCCGATTGTTCATGCCCGGCCACCTTTACTCCGGCTCGCAATTCTTCGAGCGAGCCGGAAGCCACGAGGCGTCCCTGACGGATGATGCCAATGTGCGTGCAGAGACGTTCCACCACTTCGAGCACGTGAGACGTCAGGAAGATGGTGCCGCCATGGGTGATGAAGCGCTGTAACAGACGCTTGAGTGTAGTGGCGGCAATCGCGTCCACGCCTTCGAAAGGCTCGTCGAGAAACAGGACGGCTGGACCGTGAATCACCGCCGCTGCCAGCGCTGTTTTCTTCTTCATGCCATGGGAGTAGTCGGCCACCAGCTTGTCCGCTGAATCTTTCAGGTCCATGAACTCCAGCAGTTCGGCGGTGCGCTCGGCCGCAACGTCGCGGTTCAATCCATACATGCGTCCCACAAAGTTCAATAGCTGAGCGCCGGTTAATCTCTCAAACAGCGCCAGCCCTTCCGGTACCACTCCGATGCGGCCTTTCACCGCCACGCTGTTTTGCTCCAGGTCCAGACCCAGAATGCGGATCTGGCCCCTGGTGGGCTTCAGCAGTCCGGTAAGCATTTTGATGGTGGTGGATTTACCGGCGCCGTTCGGACCCAGGAAGCCGTAGAACTGCTGCTTTTCAACTTTCAGGTCAAGGTTGTCCACGGCCACCAGGGTGCTAAACGTCCGGCGCAGGGAAACAGTTTCGACTACGATTTCAGCCATGTTGCTCCATGATGAGCTGAGTTCAGGGAAGTAGCTCTCAGTGTATCGCAGTTCGAATTGTTTCAAAGATCATGCGAACAATCGCGCGAGCACACGGCTGTATTTCTTTGGGGAGCGCCTAGTCCGACTTCGGTTTCGGGTCTGGCTTACCCATCCCGACGATGGGAAATTTTGTTTCTTTATTATTCTCACCCTTCATATACGCCTTTTGTTTTTCGATTCGGAAATCAATGTCCTGTCCGATGGTGAGAGTCGGCTTGCCCTTGCCCTGAAGATCGTAGTACAAGTCACCGCAATCAACGCGAAAGATCCATCTCTTGATCGTGCCAACGATGCCCGCACTGCCCACGGCTTCGCCCCCGACATGCGCGGAAATGACCTTGCCACGCACGGGATACGACTTCTCTTGAGTGGCGTCTTGCGCCGAAGCTCCGGACACGACCCAAAGCAGCGCAAGGGCGGAACCTGCAATCATCATTCTGAGGTTTGTTGCTTTCCTGCTTCTCATCATCATCATGGTGCACTCCTGACTGGAGAAATTTTGGACACGACGAGTCTAGTATTAGTTCGGTGAGTGAAAACTCAAGAGTTGTAAGGAATGGTCAGGGTTTGCAAAGCCAGACCCCGTGATGCTGAACCCGAGCTCGCAGCGGCAAAGAATCTGGCGAAGGTACGTACTAAGAAGCCAGGGCAGGCGCGGCGGTTACGGACTCAGCACGCCTGAGGGACACTGCAATTTCAATTCCAGCAGGCGTCCGATTTTCAATCGTAACGGAACCTCCAAACAAAGACAGAATGCGATAGGCGACGGCCGGTCCCAGGCCGAGGTTTCCACCGAGCGTATCCACTTCGCCGATGGAGAAAATTTCAAAGAACCGGGCAAGAGCAGATGGCGCAATGGTCACAATACTGTTCCGAATCAAGATTTGAATGTTCCGGGAATCAAAACTGCACTCGACCCGCACCTTTTGGCCGGGTGCGGAGAGCCGGACCACAGCTTCCGATAGCGTTCGTAGTGCCTTCACCATCAGATCTTTTCCACCGAGAATGAGGTCGAAATCGGGCGGAGCGCCGGCCGGAAGTTCGAAGGGCGCAAGCTCAAGCTCTACCCCGCAAGACTGCGCCAACTCCGAAGCCTGTGCGATGGCGGCACTCACCACAGCCTGTGCGAGCACGGGTTGGGAGACAAATCTCTCCGCCTCCACTTCGATCTGGGTCAACAACAGTGCATCCTCCAGGATCGAAAGAATCCGTCTGCGGGACTGTTCAAACATATCGCCCAGTTCCCCGGCGGCCGGGCCGGAGTCCAACTCGTCGAGCAAGAGTTCTCCTACTCCCAAAATGCCGTTCAATGGGGTGCGGAACTCATGCGAGATGAGGTTCAGAAAGTCGCTCTTAGCTAGGTCGAGAATCTTCAATCGCGCGTGCGCGTCCGCGAGCTCACGTGTACGGACGCGCACCATTTCCTCAAGCTCGTCCGCATGGCGCCGCAAGGCCCTTCGCAGCTCCTGCAACTGGAGGTGGGTCTCGACGCGGGCTTGCACTTCTTCAAGCTGGAACGGCTTCGTGATGTAATCCAAGCCACCAGAATGGAAGGCCTTGACTTTGTCTTCGATGTCATTCAGCGCGCTGAGAAAAATCACTGGAACGCCGTGCACCTCCGGCCGGGACTTGAATTCCCGGCACACCTCAAACCCATCCATCTCCGGCATATTGATATCCAGCAGCAGCAAGTCCGGAGGGCACTGAGTAGCAGCTGCCAGCGCCAGCCGGCCGCGAGGAAAGGAGCGCACCACATAGCCGAGCTGTTGCAGCATGTCTTCCAGCAGTTTCAGATTGGCCGGCTGATCATCGACGACCATGATGCTACTGCTCTTTCCCTCGCTGCTTCGGACCGGCCCGCGCTGGCCTTCCAGATGTGCTGGATCGCCGTGCATCCCAGAATGTGTAGTTGTCTGTTTCATGTGCATACTTCCTCCAATAAGTGAAGCAGGGCATCGTATTCGTACCGGTCCGCGAGCCCTTTCAAGGTGGACGCAGATTGTGCATCGCTCTTTGCAGCCCTTAGTATCAGTTCGTCGATTGCGTGTTTCTCACCATTCAGGATTGCCTGCTGCAGTTTGCTAATCAACTCGGGTCCCAGTGACTTGAGTGATTCAAAATCGTGGGACGGTTTTGCGGTTCCGACCGATTTCGCATGCGGATCCGGCTGTTCATCGGCATATATATAGTCAAGGCGCAGATGGGCCTGAAGTGTCCGGAGCAGCTCGTCCTCCCTGCAGGGTTTGGAAAGGAAGCCGTCCATTCCACTCTGCATGACGCTGCTTTTGTCCTGGTCCAGAGCGCTCGCGCTCAGAGCGATGATCACTGGTTTTGTCCCCTCGGGATGCGCCCTGATTTTCCGCGTTGCTTCCAGTCCGTTCATGACAGGCATGCGGACATCCATCAGGATGAGCTGTGGCTTCCATTCCTGCCAGAGCCGGACGGCAGCTTCACCGTTCTCTGCGTTCCGCACCAGGAATCCCAGTGCGACCAGCAGCTTGCTGAGCCAGCCACGATTATTTGGTTCATCGTCGACAATCAGAATGCGTGGAGCTGGCTTGTCAAGCTGCAGTCCGGTGACGCGACGGTTGATGGTCTTTCTTGAGAATGCGCTCGAATCACTCCACTGAACGGGGACCTCGAAGTGGAAGACGGAACCTTCACCAACCGTACTCCTCATTGTGACGTTCCCGCCCATAGCGCGGCTGAACTCGCGGCTGATGGCCAGCCCCAGACCCGTTCCCGCTTGCGTATCCAGGCCGCTTTGGGTCTGCGCGAACGGCTGGAAAAGTTTGCTCTGTTCCGCCTCTGCCACTCCGACGCCCGTGTCTTCGACCGCGACCGAAAGCCACATCCAGCCTTCGCGTTCGGTCAGCGAAGCCTGCAGTTTGATCCCGCCCCGTTCTGTGAACTTAACTGCGTTGCCCAGAAGATTCATTAATACCTGCCGAATCTTCCCCTCATCGGCAACGATGGAAAGCGCATGTCCTTCATCTACAAGCACCTCGAAGGTGAGACCTTTGTCATGAGCACGCAGGCGGAACATTGCAGCCAGGTCCTCAAGCAGGCCGCCGAGATCGAAGGCGACAGGATGAAGCTGCACGCGGCCAGCCTCGATCTTGGACATATCAAGAACGTCGTTGATGACCGTCAGCAGGTGGCTGCCACTGCGGTTGATGATGTTGAGGTTTTCTTTGGTTTCCGGCCGCAGGGACGGATCGCGCAGCATGAGTTGGGAGTAACCAAGAATCGCGTTTAGCGGCGTGCGGATTTCGTGCGACATATTGGCCAGGAACACACTCTTGGCGCGGTTCGCGGCCTCGGCGGTCTCTTTTGCGTGCAGAAGCTCGCGTTCCACGCGCTTGCGTTCACGCATATCCTGCGCCACACAGATCATGCCGTTTCCCCCAGACCGCATCGGCGCCACGGAAATCGCCACCGGAATTCGCTGTCCTTCGCGAGTGATGTATTCAACCTCTTCGTTGTTCCATGAAGACTTCTTCAGGCCCGCTGCATCAAAGAACCGCAGGTCGCTGGTGATCCGCTCGATGGGCAACCCGATCATTTCGTGCTGCTGATATCCAAGAAGGGAACAGGTTGAGTGGTTGGCGGTGCGGATGGTCCGCTGGGCATCGATCACTATCAGCGACTCAACCATGGATTGGATGATGTCGTCTACATAGGTTTTGGAAACTGTGGTCCGGCGTAGCTCGCTCAGCGTGTGCTGAAAATTTTCGGCCAGCCGGCCGATTTCGTCACGGTTGTGGACGTCGATCGGCGCCTCCCAATCACCGTTCCGCGCACGGGACACGGCATCCGCCAGCCGGGCAATGGGATAGGCAATCGAGCGGGACAGATACAGGCTGCCTACCAGCGTCAACAGCATGGCTAATGCCGCAGCCCCGAGCATAGTCATCCAAATCTGGGCGGCATCGTGGTAGGCGCGTTCCCGAGAAATGCCAAGCTGAAGACATCCCCACGTCTTGCCACCATCTACGATGGGCGTCTTGAGATTCAGCAGGCGCCCTTGTTCCAGTATTTGCCAGGGGCCGTCCTTCCCGCATGGTCCTGAAGGTACGTTTCCGACTGACGCCAATCGAGTACCCTCCTCATCGGACACTTGGGCATAGGCAAAATCGGGGTTTGCCTGAAGCAGTGACAATGCCTTGTTGATCTCATTGCGACTGTCGAACGCAACCAGTGGCGCCATTACAAACGCCGTTTGCTGGGCGATACTCGCTGCGTTCGCGCGCAACTGCCGGTGAATCTGGCGTTGTGCCGTGGCGGCGAGAAAAACGCCCAGTCCTCCCGACAGCAGCACGGCCGCCAATCCTGCCACCAGGAACCTGGTCCGGATCGAGCGGAAGAAAGATGGGAAGATCATGGTTGCACCTGGATGACCTTTACCGTGCCATCTACCGCCGACGCCGGAATGTAGGCGATGGCTCCGGGGCGCGCCGCCACCAGGGCCTTGGCTGTAGCCACATCCCGGGCCTCGACCGGCGGGCCCACACCGCGCGTCACTCTCTGGTCGATCCAATATTGTGCCAACTGCTCCTCGGTGGTCCCT
Source organism: Acidobacteriaceae bacterium (assembly GCA_003140235.1). Classification (GTDB taxonomy): domain Bacteria; phylum Acidobacteriota; class Terriglobia; order Terriglobales; family Acidobacteriaceae; genus Angelobacter. Next base: position 42,501 of record PLJN01000156.1, on the reverse strand, counting down.
AGGACCTCCTTGGTGAACTGTTGACGGGCGGGTTCTTGTGCCTTCAAATCAATGGGATCAACTTCCGCACCCCACGGCCATCGTGATACTTTCCGGAGAAACAGGTAGCTGAGTTTCGATCGACTGAGGGCGTCAAAGTGGTTCGATGGGTTGACGATTACGACAAACTTCTCCTCGCGTTTCCCATCGGCGCTACCCAGCGCCAGAAAGAAAACCAGAGCGAGAGTGAAACAGAAGCGCTTCATGGCAGGTGGAAGAAATAGACAACGCTGAAGGCGGGACCATAGTACGCGGGCAGCCGGCCCGCCTGCGGCTCGTAGCGAGCGCCTTCGAGCTTCAGCGAAAGCGCTGGTATCGGCCGGTACGTGAACCCCACCGACTGCCGGGCGAAAGCGGTGTTAACGGCCAAGCGGTTGTCGCGGACTAGGCGGTCAAAATTGGCGACGGCAAACAGCTTGCGATTGATTCGGAATGAGGGCTGGACGTAATACCCCTGGCGGATATGGTCGCGGGCGCCCGTTCACGATGTCCATGGACGCGTGGGCAAACTCAGCAAGCACTCCTATCCGGCCCTTCTCTAGGTGAAACTCCACGCCATAAAGTTGATCGATGCTGCCGTCTTGAGCGGCCCTGCGCAGCCGGTGGAAGCCAATATCGAGCACCTCGAAGAAATGCCGGGAGGGCAAATGCGCCACAAACTTGCCGCCCAAAGCTCGTGATCGCTCGATTGTCATCTTCGATCGGTCGAAATTAGATTGCTGGTCGACTCCGCCATAAACCTCGTAGCTGAAACCTCCGTCTTTGAAGTATTTGTCACCGTGAATCGCAACCCCCTTGAAGGCCGAGGGGAAAACGGTTTCGTCGATCAGCGGGTCGTCCACGGGCAGCGCAGTGGACTGGTAGCGGTGCTCGCGCCAGTACGTCGGGACAAACACGAAACCCGCCTGTACTTGTAGCCAGTCCCGCAGGTTGTAGTTCAGGGACAGGGTATCCAGCTTGGCACTCCAATTACCCTGGCGCGGCGTCAGAAGAATGCCCTCGCTAGCGAACTCCGGAGAGCTAGTGACATTCAATTCGGAGTGAAAGCGCCAGCGGCCGATCGTCTTGCTGAGAAATAGGCTTGCAGAATATTCCAGATACGAGCTATGCAAACTCAGGTCGTCGGCATTGGTGTAACGCACACCGAAGTAGCCGGCCACATCCACCGGAAGCTTGAATTTTGTTTCTGCAGCGGGACCAGACGCCTGGGATTTCTGTGGGGGCGGTGCATCATCGAATACGGGTGGATCTGCCTGTGCCCACGCTGCCGTGGAGGCCGTTGCGCAAACAACGAGCAAACCTATTCGTGCAATCTCTGAATATCTCATCTATGGAAAAGCCTCGGGTGAAGCGCACCGCTAAACGAGGTACGTCCATCCATTAGATTTATCGGCGGGCAGCCAGCGATCTTAAGGTCTTTTCAGCAGAGTCTACCGGCAGGTCCACCGGTACCCGACCGTATGCACGGTAGCGATTTGCATGGGGTCGGCGCCCACATCAGACAATTTTTTTCTCAATTGAACAATCGCCTGGTCGAGCGTGCGCGTGGTTCCGTAATACTCATAGCCCCAGATTTCATTGAGGATGCGATCGCGTGAAAGGACTTCGTCGGGATGCCTGATGAAGAGCTGAAAAAGTTTCACTTCGCGAGCGGAGAGCGGAAGAGACTTGTACCCGCGTCGCAACTCAAATTTCCGTGGATCAACAACACAATCGCCGAATGCCGCTTCGCCGTCATCTGACGAATCCGACGGTCGGTTCCGGCGCAGCAGCGCATGTACGCGGGCGGTCAGCTCGCGCAAGCCGAATGGTTTGGTCACGTAGTCGTCTGCGCCCAGATCCAGGCCTACGACCTTGTCAATCTCCTGGCCTTTGGCGGTGAGCATCAGGATGAGTCCCTGGTAAGCCTTGGCGCGAAGCTGCTTGCAGACATCGTATCCGCTCAAACCGGGCAGCATGATATCGAGGACGATCAGAGTGGGGCGGTGCTGGTCCACGGCGGCCAGCGCTTCGTCACCCCGCGCGCACGATTCCACGGCGAAGCCTTCGCTGGTGAGAAGCTCAACCAGGCCGAAGCGAATGTTCGCGTCATCTTCAACCACCAGGATTTTTGTGGCTGATGTTTTCATTGGACCTCGCTTAGCGGAATGGATAAAGTGAAGCAACTGCCGCCGCTTTCGCGGGCCGAATAGGTTACGTCTCCGCCATGGGCGTGGGCCATGCCGCGCGCGAGTGTGAGCCCCAGACCGGAACCGGAAACTCCGCTGGCTTGCGACTCATCGAGGCGCGTAAACGGTTGGAAGATTGTCTCCAGCTTCTTTGCGGGAATACCCGGCCCGCGGTCCATTACGTCCACGTAACCATGACCATCCTGCTGGCGCACGCGGACGAGAATCTCCTTCCCACCATATTTTTCCGCGTTGGAAAGTAGATTCATCACGATCTGCGCCAGGGCATCACGGTCGCCAAGGAGAGGAAGCTTTGCGGCGTCGCGTTCCAGCGTCAGCGAAATGGCAATAGTCTCCAGATGTGGACGGCAGGTGTCTACGACTTCCTGAACAACGTCGACCAGATCGCAGGCCTGACGGCCACGGGCCGGCGCGCCGCGCTGCATGCGCGCGAAATCGAGTACGTTGTTGATGAGCCGCGTCAAGCGAGCGGACTCAGCGGAAATAATGCGCAGATAGTTGGCCTGGCGATCAGGTTCCGTCACGCGGCCTTCGGCCAGCATATCGGCAAACATGCGGATGGAAGTGAGCGGCGTCTTAAGTTCATGAGACACGTTGCTGACGAAGTCCGTCTTCTGCTGCGCCAGCCGCATTTGCCGTCGGACGTCGGCCGCCATGAACCAGCCGCCAAGAAGAATGGCCGCTACTAGCGTCACAACGATAAGTCCGAGCGTCAGTCGCAGGGTGGAAGCCGAGCGGCTGAGTTGCTGCGGGTCCACCAGATAGAGAGCGGCCTCCCAGTGGGGCAGAGATTCGCCGATTTCCGTGGCCACGAGCGGATGTTTCCAGTCCGCGCTGAAACCGGGCCGCGAAAGCGCAACCGGCTTTCCACGATCGTCGAGAATAGCGAGACAATACGCGGTACCGCCGTCGCTCGCGAGATCAGGGGACTGCGGCAGGGTCTGAAGACCACGAACAAGATCTTTCTGACTAACCTGTGCGCCGAAGACAAGAGGTCCCGCGCTGGGCGGTCTGTACCACACCATCAAACGCAGCTTGTTCTCCAGAAAACGCGCCAGTGCGCCGCTGGTTGCGGAACCAATCAGCTTGCGAAAATCGGATTCGGCGGGCAGGGTATTGGAAGGCGCCCGCGAACGCGCGTCATCATTTGTGACACTCTGCTGCGGGATGACCTGGCGCTGGACTTGCGGCATTTGTGCTGCCTGCTGCATGGGCTGCGCCGTTTGATTTACGGAGTTGTTGATCTCGTTTGTCTGCGGTATCTGCGCGGTTGCTTCGGGGCCGGCATTGGAATTGGAATTGTTTTTGTTCCTGTTGAGGGAAAAAGCTGTTGAGAATTTTGCGCAAACACCGGCACGTTTTCGCGGTTACTAAGAAAACGGTCGTTTTCCTTACGGAATACTTTGGCCACGGTGTTCTGCTGCGGTTTGGGAGAATAGATGGTGCCATTCAGGTCAACCGCAAAACCAATCTCGGCCAGGTCCCACGCGCCTTTTAGTTGATGGTCGAAATTGTCGGCCAGGACGCGCGGCGACGGATTCTGCTTCAGCAGCCGTTGCGTGGTCTGGACGAAGGTGGACCGCGACGCCTCCATCTGGTCCTGTACTTTTTTGGCCAGTGTATCCGTGATGTTCTGGCTGATGATCGCCTGCTGATGCTCGAGAATTACCTGCTGATCGCGGGCCGAGCGCACCGCCATCCAGGCCAGCGCCAGGCTGGGCAGAAGGATGGCGGCGAGAAAGATCCAGGCAGAACGGCGCATGAGAGAATGACCTTGTCGCGTGCGAGTCACGTTATTATGCCGGATTCTGTGCTGCCAGCGGCTGCTAATCTCGCATATCTGGCCGGCTGATGCGCCATCAATTCAAGTCGAATGACACCACGACCGAAGCGGAAATCTTTTTTCTCCAGCAGCCGTTGTAGGTCCCGTCTGTCTTGCCCTTGTCAATTCAATGCTCGAGTTGCTCATAAGCCCCGCCGAGTAGGAATTGGCAGGCTCCGCCACTTCGTCAATGGAATACGCTTTTCCAATTTCCTGGCCAAGTGCATGCGCCAGGGCCTGAGCTTTTTCGCGAGCGGCCTTTACGGCAAGATCGCGTGCCTGGTCGCGATACTTTCGCAGGTCGCTGGTTCCGTATTCGATCGAGTCGATACGATTGCCGCCGGCCTTAATCAACGAACCCACAATCACGTCGAGCCTGGAAATATCCCGCAGGGTGATCGACAGGGTTTGCGAGGCCACGAAATAGGACATCTTCATGCCTTTGCGGTAATTGAACTGGGGCTGGAGAGAGAGGAAGGTGGTCTGAATATCTTTTTCCTCAATTCCGCTGGCGCGAAGGTCGGCGAGAATGCGCCGAGCGGCATCATCCGCGGCCCGTTTGGCCACTGTCGCGCTGGCGTCTTGCTTCTCCACGCCAATCTCGATTACCGCGCGGTCGGGAACCGCTCTCACATCTGCGGCTCCAATAACCCGTACGACTCTCGGCGGCAATTTGTCTTGTGCGACGGCAATGCTGGCAAGGAAAAGCAGCACGCTCACGAATCGACTTAGTTTCACGGCTTTCTCCAATGTCGTTTTCTAAGATATGCGGATTACCGCGTTAGCCCGTTTCCATCAAGCGCGGCAAAAACATTCTGCGGCGCCAGTCCCAGCCACGGATCGTCTTTCGGAGTCAGGAAGACCACGGTGTAGACCCAGTCGTTGATCTGGCGGAGTGACAATGACTGCATTTCCCCGCCGGACAGGTAGGCGAGAATTCTTGTGCGCAGCATGTAGTTATTGCGCACCGTGTCCAGCGCAATCGAGTTGGTCAGGGTAGGGAACGCGCGCAGCATGGGAATCTCGACTGCGGACTTCGACACTGCCAGCGGGGCGGCCGTTCGCGCATCGGGAAATTTCCGGGCCATAAGTTCCCGGACGCGGCCATCGAACGCGACCGTGGAAGTGTGCATACTTGCGATCTGCTGCCACGTGGGATCATCCGTAAGTTTTTCGAGGTCCTGTTCAATCGGGAATAGATCGGGTGGGCCAGACATCGGCCGCCATTTGATTTCCGCGAGATCGGCTGCCCAGGCATTCAACAGTCGCACGTGTGTGGCTCTCATGTGCTGCACGTAGCTGCCGTTTCCGTTTCGCGGAATCTCTTTGGCTGCGTTGAGCGTCAGTTTCAGTTCAGTGGTGAAGACGTCGGCGCTGTAGAGTCCGGGCAAGACGTCCATGACTTTGCCGTCGGCGTCGAGGATGTAATGGATACTGTTGCCGGTGATCGTGCGTTCCAGCTTGCGGCCGTCGCCAAAGTCAATGGTGATACGTGGCGCCGGACGCACCGATTCCCAATGCAGAATGAATTGGTCTTTGAGAAGCCCGCTGATTTCCGCGTCGGGATACAACGTGGTGCGAAAGAACCGGCTGTTGGCGCAACTCAGGTCTTCATCCAGACGACCGAGCAGCCGCAACGACAAGATGGGTCTTCCGGACGCGTGCGCCGCAGCTTTTGCTTTTTCCAAATCGGTATACCAGTACAGACCGCTCGAGTAGTCGTCATACTGTCGGGCTACGCGGTCCAGCGCGGCGCCAATTCTTTTCCAGCGCGCGTCGGCAGGCATACCCCGGCGATGCTGCATGATTTCTTTGGCAAAGAGCTGCTGCAGCAGCTCAAGGCCCTGCGGCCCGGTCAGGCGCAGTTGGTCCTGGGCTTTCACAGCAATGCTTTGGTCGGACGATATTGACTGCTCCGCCAGATCGGCCGATGGGCCCTTGGACTGGGCCGAGGCAATACCGCTGAAAAGGGCAATCAGGATGGTTGAGGTGAGACTAGAAAGTGTTGTCATGGCCGCAATCATGCGGCTTCTTGCGGAAGCGGTTGTCAGAGACTTCCGCTGAATTTGTAAAAACAATGTAGGGACGTTGACGGAGTTACACCCTCGGTCCCGGAGGCGCGGTTGGAATCGTTGGAGACGGCGGTGGCGTAGTGGGAGGCTGCGGATTGGTAAAGGTTTGAACCATCGACGATTTCTGGTTCTCCGGGAACTTGAATCCGACATACGTGCCCGCGCTCAATCCGAGCAGTCCCAGCAATGTGGGGTTGAAATCCGGAATGGTCAGCTTGGTCACGACCTGGACCACAAACACGAAAACCAGCACGACAGTCCAGGCAATCAACTGCATGCGATGCAAGGAGATGGAGTCACCGCCGGTAATATCTTTCCAGAAGCCCTTGGAAGCCGGACCTTGCGTTCCACCAGAAGCCTGGTCCACCAACCCCGCGGCAAGAGAAGTCCCGGTACTGATCCCCAGAAGTCCCAGCACGGACACCGGAATATCAACTCCAGGGTCCCAGGTCATCACATAAAGGGCGAAATAGCTGTTGATGATAAGCCACGTCCAGATTGCCATTTGTGTCCGGGCCAGGCTGAAAGGCCCGTCGGCGCCGTTCCGCAGCAGCGCTGTTCTACGAGAGAGGACAAGCAATGCAACCAGGGTGCAAAGTGCGAACCCGAAGCACACTAAGACCCACACCCACGACAAAAACACCAGCTCGCAAGTCGCTTTGGTCTGGGATGCGGTACCCGCAGTAAGTCCCACGCTGGGCTGCACCTCTTGCAAGATTCCTTTCAACTTCCAATTGTTCTGGCGCGTCATCAAGTCATTCCAGGTGGCAGCGGTCTCACTGGTCCGTTTCAGCCTGAAGGTCAGTTCGTTCTTTTGGGAATCGATGGAAATCGGATGCAGTCCCGGAAAGGGTTGGCCATTGAGATACAGAATCAGGTCCCAGGGAGAGTTGTGTTGCGCGGTCCACTCTGCAAGGTTCGAGACCCGAAGTGTGAGCTCGTGCCTTAGCTTGATGGTGGCCGTGGTGCTGCAGTTATCGTGCTCGTCCAGAACGCATTCCACAACAAGCTTCACGTCGGTCCTGGGTTGCGGCGGTGGCGCAGGTTGCTGCGCCGTAGTCTGCTGAGTTGGAGGCGCCTGCTGCGCGGGGACCGCCTGTGCGGCAATGCCGGGAACCAGCCACACGGCCAAAGCTGCCGAGACTGCCGAAGCCAATGCGATTCCTACGCGACGCGTCCATGGAGACATTAAGCTACTTCCGAGAGTGATTTCCGCAACCGGCAAGCTCGCACTTGCAGGGCATTCGTTGAACCGAGTCAATTTACTCTGAACCCCGGAACCGGTCAACGTATAATTACGCGCAACCTCATGCCGCCGAAACTTTATCCTCGCCTTTTGCTGGCGGTGCTGACCGGACTGAACATTCTCAACTACGTTGATCGCGGCGTTTTGTTCGGTGTTCAGCCGCTGATCCAGAAGGAGTTTCCCCGCAGTGACAGGGACTATGGGCTGCTGACGTTTGCGTTTTTCATTGCATACATGGTTGCGGCCCCTTGTGTAGGGTGGATGGGAGACCGCTTTTCCCGCAAGAAGATCATGGCTGTCGGCATACTGATCTGGAGCGGATTTACTCTGCTCACCTGGGTGACGCATACGTTTGGCGAGCTGATGTTCCGGCACACCATCGTGGGGATCGGGGAAGCAAGTTATGCCGCCATTGCTCCCACGCTGATTGCGGACTCGTTTCCCATTGAGCGCCGCGGGCGCATGCTTTCCATTTTCTTTTTAGGACTGCCCCTGGGCAACGCGTTGGGGCTGATCCTGGGAGGTGTTGCCGGGCAGCACTGGGGATGGCGCGTGCCTTTCATGATCGCCGGCGTTCCCGGCTTTGTGCTGGCGATCGTGCTTTGGTTTCTGCCTGAGCCGCCCCGAGGATTGTCTGAAGGCGAGGACTCTTCCCCGGCGCGTTCGACCGTCCTTGGTCTCGCAAAAAACGGAGCGTTTCTTACCGCGACCCTCGGGATGGCCATGTACACATTTGCCGCGGGCGGACTGCTGCAATGGATCCCAACATTTCTTTGGCGCGTGCGTCACGTTCCCCTGGACAGGGCGGGTCTCATTTTCGGCGGCATGGCCGGCTTCAACGGCATTGTGGCCACGCTGATCGGTGGCTGGATTGGCGACCGTCTGCTCAAACGCTACTTCGGCGCTTATTACACTTTCCCCGGCATCGCCATGTTTGTGGCCGTTCCGCTGATGGTGATGACGGTCTATGTGACCGGGAAGCCGATGTATGCCGCGATGTTTACGGCCATCTTTCTTCTACTCATCGGTACAGCGCCGACGAATGCCGCGCTGGTAAATTCCGTGGGTCCGAAGATCCGCTCCACAGCGCTGGCCGTGAATATCTTTATCATTCACTTGCTGGGAGACGCATTTTCGCCGACCTTGATCGGCACAATCTCGAATAAGACGGGGTCTCTGCAAAAAGGGTTCTGGGCGGCGTTTGTTGCCGCGGCGCTGTCGGGGGGTATTCTCATCTACGGCGCAAAATTCGCGCCTCGATTCAAGACTCAAACATGATCTGGTTTTATTGGATTTCCGGATTGCTGCTCGCGTTGATCTGGTTTGTGCCTGTGTTGCAGGCACTGCTTCATCTCCATGAAATTGCAGATATCACCCAACCGGAATGGGAGCCGGAGGAAAACGCGGCGTTGCCGTCACTCAGCATTGTTGTGCCGGCGCGCAATGAGGAAGCGGATATTGAACCGGCGTTGCGATCTCTTCTCCAACTGAATTATCCGGGCTATGAAGTCGTCGCGGTTGATGACCGCTCCACAGATCGCACGGGCGAAATCATGGACCGGGTTGCTGCGGAGCCAGAATCTTCCGGCAGATTGCGGGTCGTCCACATCCGTGAATTGCCGCCCGGATGGCTGGGCAAAGTCCATGCCATGTGGCTGGGCGCGCAGCAGAGCACCAGTGAGTGGGTGTTGTTTACTGATGCCGATTGCATTTTTCATCCTGACTCGCTGCGCCGGGCGCTGCATTACGCCACAAAGACCAGCGTTGACCATCTGGCTCTTTTTCCTACCATGCTGTTTCGGACCGTGGGTGAGCGGATCATCATCTCTTTCCCGCAGGTGATGGCCAACTTCATTCTGCGGCCATGGAAGGTGCGCGATCCGAAAGCGCGAGACTACGTCGGCGTGGGCGCGTTTAATCTGATGCGCCGCTCAGCCTATGTAGCGATTGGAACGTACGAGAAGCTGCGCCTGGAAGTTGTGGATGACCTCAGGTGGGGAGAGATTGTAAAACAAACGGGATTGCATTCAGATATCGTCTTTGGCCCGGACCTCGTTGCTTTGCGCTGGGCCGTCGGCGCTTTTGGAGTGGTCCGGAACCTGGAGAAGAACCTGTTTGCGCTTCTCAAGTTCCGGGTCAGTCTGGCGGTCGCTGCCTGCTGCGTTGTGGGTTTTCTGTGCGTGTGGCCGTTTGTGGGTCTGGCGCTGGCGCCGGGCTGGGCACGCGCAGGTTTCGCCTTCGCCGTCACCATGATTGCGATCAGTTATTCCATGACTTCGCGCTATACCAGGGTTGCTCCGCTTTTCTTTATTACCTGCCCCATCGGCGCGTTGCTATTTATGTTTGCTGTGCTGCGCTCGGCGTTTGTAGCGGTGCGAGACGGAACCGTCACTTGGCGCGGTACGAAATATCCACTGGCGGAACTGCGGAAGAAGGTTTCTAATTAGCTGAAGGGCTCGCTTGAGACGTAAGAAGGCATTCCCCTAGCAACCTTGCGGTGTTTCTCGGACTCCAATTCTAAGTAAAGGGAAATTGATTCCCCACAGATTTACGAAGGATGTTGATTTATGAAAGTGCTGACAGGAATCTCGATTTTAGCCCTGGCGCTGGCAACCAGCTGCAACCAGACCCCCGAGCAGACCCGCGAGAAGGCGGCGCAAGCCACGGAAAAGGTCAAAGCAGAAGGCAAAGCCGCAGGCATCGAACTGAAGAAAGACGTGAATGAGGCGGCCAAGCACACCAAAGCGGCCGTCGAAGGTGTAAAGCAAGGCTGGCAAGCGCCGGATAAGCCGGTCAACGTGAATTCCGCTTCCAAGATCAGGCTGGAAACGCTTCCCGGCGTGGATGGGGACACGGCGGACCGCATTATCGCCGGCCGTCCCTATCGCACACGCGACTCTTTACGGAGCAGGCACGTTTTACCTGCGGACCAATATGCAGCGATAAGAGACAAGGTTGTGACGCAATAAGCTACGTCTAGACATCCCGAGCGTCAGCGAGGGATCCCTATTGCAACGGCAATCTCGGATGGGTAAATGAAGAGGCTGGATAAAACTTGCGCGACCCAACATTTCTGAGGCTATAGGGGCCCCTCACTGCCGTTCGGGGGCTGGAGAGGCAGTCGGCTCCATGGTCAGCGCGTCATTGAAGCGATTGAAATAGTTGAAGAGTCCGATGGAGCAGAGCAGCTCGACGATCTCGCCTTCATCAAAGTGCCGGCGCAGTTCGATCCATAGCTGGTCGTCCACAGTGCGGGCGTCGTGGGTGACGTGTTCTGCCAGCCGGAGAGCGATTTTTTCCTGATCGGTAAAGTCGGAGCGCTTTTCAAAGTCCGCGAGATTTTGGAGTTGGTCGTCGGTCCATCCCAGCCGTCTTGCCAAGACGGTGTGTGACGCGAGTCAATACTGGCAGGAGTTGATCTGGCTGGTGCGGACGATCACCAGTTCTTTCAGTTTGACCGGGACCGTGCCGGTCTCCAGGACCGCGCGGAAATGCGCAATCATTGTCGTGAGAATCTCCGGGCGATGGGCCACGGTGCGGAACATGTTAGGGATGTTGCCGCGCACTTTCATGAAGTGGTCGTAGATATGCGCCACTTCATCCGTTACCTGGGAGCGGTCAAGGCGTGAGATTCTGGGCATACAAAGACGCGTGCAGGCGGGAATACTCCCGCCTGAGTCAGGAAACTATTTCGCGAAGGACTGGATCGCAACTGCTTCGTCGTCCTTGATATCAAAGACGGTGTACAGCTTGGTGATCTGGAGCAGGTCGTGGACCTTCTTGGTGAGTTTCAGGAGCTTCAACTCGCCATTCTGGTTGCGGACGGTAGTGAAGGCGCTGACCAGTTCTCCAATGCCGGAGCTGTCAATGTACGTCACGTCGCCGAGATTCAGCAGGATCTTAATGTTGCCCTTGCTGACCAAGTCGCGGATGGTATCGCGCAACACTACGCTGCCTTCCCCAAGGGTTATACGGCCACTCAGGTCTACGATGGTGATCCCATCCACCTGCCGGTTGCTAGCTTTCATGCTCACTGTGTTTCCTCCTTGGCATTCGCGGCGTTGCCGCCTACGTGTTTGATTAATGTTATCTCTGTGCCCGGGTCGGTGTTTCTGATCCGGACTTCGTCCATAAACGAACGAATCAGGAAAATACCCCGCCCGGTTTGCTTCATCAAATTGTCCGGCGCGAGCGGGTCGGGAACGGTATTGAGATCGAGCCCGCTGCCCTGGTCGGTAATGGTAATGACCAGTGACTTCGCGGTCGTCTCATACGCCACCAGAAATTTCTTCTTGGGATCATAGGCGTTGCCGTGTAACACGGCATTCACCGCTGCTTCCCGCACGGCCATCCCGATATGGTGCTGCTCGTCTTCGCCGAAGCCCGCTTTGGCGGCCACTTCAAAGGCCTTCTGCTCAGCCGTGTTGACGCTTTCCAGCGTCGAGTCCAGCGAATATGAAACCCGGTTTGTCACGCGTTGGTTCACAATTCCTGCCCGCACATAGCCGGGCTTCTTAATGATCTAGGGGCGCATGTCGCGGCTGGGCGAAGAACGTAGTTTGCCTGCCCTGACCGGAAATGTCAAACGCAGCAACGGCCCGCAAGGTGACAGCGGGCTCACTCATCGCTAAGTCTACTACACGCCGGGACGCGACATTGTGCGGCGGAGCGAGCATGGCAGGCATTGTCGCTTGTGGCGAGGACCACCGCAGCCTACCGTCCAGACAGCGGACACATTCCTGATGGAGGTATTTGTGAAAAGAATGATCGGGACATTCATGGTGCTGCTGATCGCGCTGTGCTTGCAAGTGAGTGGACAAACAGGCGACACGACCAAACCCGCTCCAGCCCCTTCGGACGATTCCAAGTGGTTTGACATGCTGGCGGCGGCCGAGGGAAGCGGGGGATGGGATTCCAATCCTAAGCGCCAGCCAACTGTCTTCGCCGGAGTCAAGCTTGGGTTCCTCGGGCCCGTCACCTTGGATCTCGGATATGACCGCAAGCAAGCCCGGAACGGGTTCTCAACAGAATTCTCTGCGATGTTGCCCGTTTTCAGGTTTCCCGGACCCCGGAAAGACGAGTCAGGAAACTATCTGAGAATCTACGCCGAGCCGGGAGGCGGCTATCGCTGGGGAGGGCACGATGGCGCCTATGGCAGTGCGAAAGTGATGATTGCTCTGCTCTCGGACCATCGCATGGGTCTCAACAAGCCATCTCCGTTCGTGGAGTTTCAGCGGCGGTTTCCCATGAATGACCCGCTGCACAGAGGTGACATCAGAGTGACGTTCGGTCTAATGATTGTTCTTTGCCAACACTGCGGTATCGATTAACCGCGACTGACGCCGGATTCGCTCGCCGTTTTTCATTTCTTTATGGCACGAGCAAACCACATCCGGTATTCTGCCGTCAGGCGTAAATATGTCTGGCGAAATCGCACTCTCGAGCCTTCTCGGCGCTCCCGTCCACGATGGATCAGGGAAGCTGGCCGGACATGTGCGCGAAGTGGCGCTCTCTCCGCAAGACGATTCTTCGTACATTTCTGAACTGGTCATCAAGACGGCCGACGGCGACCGCTTGCTCCTGGCCAAAGAAATGAGTTCGCTGGAACGTGGCGTAATCACCGTCAAGGGAAAAGTGGACGAGTGGCCGCCCCTGGTCAGCTCCGACGGCCTGCTGCTGCTGGAGCGCGACCTGCTCGACCAGCAGATTATTGACGTCTCCGGACGCAAAGTGGTGCGGGTGAATGACGTGGACATTCATCCCGAGCAGATCAACGGCACTCTCAGGTTAAAGCTGGGCCGCGTGGACATTGGACTGCGCGGCGCCGTTCGCCGCTTGCTGCGCGGGCTGGCGCCAATGAAGGCAGTGGAAGCTCTGGCCAGCCGCATGCCGGACAAGAGCATTCCTTGGGAAGTCGTTGATCTGATCGAGACCGATCCCACGCGGCGCGTGCGGCTCAAGCTGGCGTATTCGCGGCTGTCGAAGCTCCATCCTGCGGACATTGCCGACATTCTGGAAGACCTGGCTCCCGCCGAGCGCGAAGCTGTCTTTGGGTCCTTAGAGGAAGGAGTGGCCGCGGAAGCTCTGGAAGAGATCAATCCCAGGATGCAAGTGGACCTGATGAGCTCGATCGATTCCGACAAAGCCGCGGACATTGTCGAAGAGATGGACCCGGATGCCGCCGCCAACCTGTTGGGCGACATGCCGCAGGAAACGTCAGACGAAATCCTGGAAGAGATGGAGCCGGAAGAGCGGCAGGAAGTCTCCGAGTTACTGGCATTTGAAGAACACACCGCAGCCGGTCACATGACCACCGACTATATCGCCCTCCCTCCGGAAGCGACGGTGGGCGATGCCATCGAGAGGCTGGGGTCCTTTGAAGGAGACCGCGAGACGATCAGCAACATCTACCTGGTGGACGCCCACGAAATCCTGAAGGGATCGGTACCGCTGGTGTCCCTGGTGCTGGCACCGGCGGCCACAAAGCTTACCGCGCTGGCTCCCGACCATCTGATCTACTGCCCGGCCGGCGCCAGCGAAAAAGAAGTCGCAGAGATGTTCGATAAGTACAACCTGCTTACTTTGGCAGTCGTGGACGAGCAAATGCGGCTCACCGGCATCATCACGGCAGACGACGTGATCAGCATCCTGCGCAGCAAATTGTAAATTTTCGAGAATTCTTGCCGTCGGCGGTTGTTCTCGCTTCCACTCTCGTTTATTCTGCAAGTTCGGTATGAAATTCCGTCTGAACGTGCCCAATGAAATGGCTCAAGAGTTGGAAAGCCCGGACCCTGCTGATCCTCGCCGTCGTCGGCCCGGGGTTCATCACCGCCAATGTTGACAATGATGCCGGCGGCATCATCACCTATTCCCAGGCGGGCGCTCAATTTCAATACCAGCTTCTGTGGAGCCTCGTTCCCATCACCATTGCCCTGATTGTGATCCAGGAAATGTGTGCCCGCATGGGCGCGGTCACCGGCAAAGGACTCAGCGATCTGATTCGGGAAGAGTACGGGTTCCGCGCGACTTTTCTCGTAATGCTCATGCTCGTGGCCGTCAATTTCACGAACGTGATAACCGAGTTCATCGGCATAGCCAATAGCGTGGATTTGTTTTATGTCTCCAAGTACATCAGCGTCCCGATTGCGGCCTTGCTGGTGTGGCTGATGGTCATCAAAGGCAATTACAAATCGGTCGAGAAAATATTCCTGACGGCTTCTTTTTTCTATATCTGCTACATTGTCGCCGGCTTTTTGGCCCACCCCAATTGGAAAGATGCCTTGCACGCCACAGTCGTACCCCCTTCGCGTCACATCATGTTCCGCAAGGAATACATCTACATGTTGATCGCTACCGTCGGTACGACGATTGCTCCCTGGATGCAGTTTTATCTCCAGGCGTCTGTCGTGGAAAAAGGAGTTACGGCGCGCGAGTACAAAGCTTCCCGGCTGGACGTGATTCTGGGCTGTATCTTCACGGATGTGGTGGCCTGGTTCATTATTGTGGCCTGCGGCGCAACATTGTTTGTCTATGGGATCCACAACGTTGATACTGGGGCCGATGCTGCTCAAGCTCTTGAGCCCCTTGCCGGCAGATTTGCGTTCCTGCTGTTTGGAGCCGGACTGTTCAACGCGTCACTCTTCGCTGCCTCGATTCTGCCGCTGTCCACCGCTTACACCGTGTGCGAAGGTCTGGGCGTTGAATCCGGACTCGATAAGAAGTTCAGCGAAGCCCCGGTTTTTTACTGGCTCTACACGCTCCTGGTGGGGGCCGGGGCTGCCGTTGGAATGTTCATTCCAGACCACCTGCGGACGAAAGTGTCTGTCCTTTCCCAAGTGTTGAACGGAGTTCTGCTGCCACCGGTCCTCATCTATATGCTGTTACTGATCAACAAGCGCAGCCTGATGGGAAAATACGTGAACAGCCGGACTTTTAATTGGATTGCCTGGATCACAGTTGCGATTGTGATTGCGTTGACCGTTACTTTGGCGATCGTGGGCCAGTAAGCTCGATGGTCCCTTTGGCAATGTCCCTGACCAGTCCGACGTCGGCTTCCAGAAAGTCATAAGTCGGAAGTTCTTTCCGGCTGACCCAGCGCACATCGCGGAAAATACGGTTTTGGATTTCACCCTCAAACTGCTGGACCAGATAAAACCGCAGTTCCACGGACGTACCATTGCCATAAGCGTGCTGCACTACAGCCACTTGCGGACCGATTTTCGCGTGGATGCCCAGTTCTTCGTCGAGTTCGCGGCGCAACGCGTCCACGGGCTGCTCTTTTGGCTCGACTTTGCCGCCGGGAAATTCCCACTTCAGCGGCATGGGCTGGTGCCGCGTGCGCTGGCATATCAGGATTTGCTCATCGCGCACGATGATTGCTGCCACAACTTGTTTCATGCTTTAGGGGCCTCAGAGAATTCGCGGTCCAAACAGCTGGTAAACGTAAAAGCAAACATGGCAACTTCCGGCTGACGGGTGATCAGTTCCAGCGTATGCGTGCCGAAAGTTTTATTGTTGACCAGCGAGTACATGCGCGGACGAGCCACCTGAATGTAACTGCGCCCGTCGCGGAAGCGCCAATCCCGGGTTGCGATGGCCGGTGGAATCGATTGGCCGTCCTGAAGAATTTCAACCTCGCGTGGCTGAGGATTGAAGGACGCCATCACCAGATTCACGGCCGCGGCGGAATAGCGAATCGTGATCTTAGCTTCCTTCTCGTCGGGGGATTCAATGTGGTCGCCCGTGGCTGTCCAGTTGCCTTCGGCATAAAAGAAGCCGTCTTTCATTTCGCCGGTGTGCGAGTACTGGGCCGAGGTGTCTTCCACAAATCCGCTCTTGTTGCCGATGCGTCCGCGGCGGTGCCCGAGATATAGTTCCGCGCTGGGCTGATAGCAGACTGCGCCCGCCGCATCAGTGTCCCGCAGCGGATCCATGACCGGCGGAAGTTGGACGCCAGGGTTGATCTCCCGCAGCAGCTCCTGGATGGTCTCTTCCGTTTCGCGATAAGCGCCCTCGCCGAAATGGGCGTAGCGAAGGTAGCCTTCGCCATCAATCAGATATTTCGTGGGCCAGTAGCGGTTGGCGAACGCGTCCCAGAGTTCGCTGTTGCTGTCGACCACCACGGGATACTCGATTCCAAACTCTTCAATCCCGCGCTCGACGTTGCTCTCATAGCGGGCAAACAGAAACTCCGCCGTGTGTATGCCGATTACCGTGAGGCCTTTGTCCTGGTAACGCGCGTGCCATTCTTTGACATAGGGCAGCGTACGTATACAGTTCACGCACGTGTAATCCCAGAAATCAACCAGTGCCACGCGCCCGCGCAGCTGACGCATGGAGAGTGGCGGCGAGTTGAACCAGATGCGTCCAATCTCCGGTGCGCGAACTGTGCCTTTATCTACTTTCATGCTTTTTCCTAAAATCCCGAACTTCTCTGAAACCCCGAACTCCGCGTTCTTTGCGGGGTGAGGGATCCCTATAGCCTTACGACTCACAGCCAAGCGCGCGTCGCCTCGTAGATTCAGCAGAAGGTAGGGATTCCTCACTACGCTCGGAATGTTAGACGGCGTAACCCAACAGCATCGCCAAACAACTCCGGATGAATAGCAGCCGCTAGCGCCCGCAGTCCGTCCAGTAAATTACTGGCCGGAGTGTTCAAGAATTCATCCTGAACACAATACACGCGACCAGCCTTCGCTGCCTTGGTGTTCTCCCAACCGCGACGAGCAATGGTTTTTTCCAGCGGCACGCGATCACCAGCGCCGCACCAGGCAGCAATCATGATGTCCGGTTCGGCGGCCAATATTTCCTCAGCGGTAGTCTGCTTGCCTGGTTCGCCCAGAAAGCGTCCGCCAGATGCTTCCACCATTTCCGCAACCCAGCGCTGAGAGAAGATCAAAGGATTGCCCCACTCTTCGCAATAAACCAATGGACGATCAGCACCGGCGACTCGTTCCCGCACGGCTTCAATCCCAGCTTGTATCCGGACGATCAACGCCGCGCCGCGTTCGGGTTCGCCAAGGGTTCGGGCGATGGTGGCGATGTCGGTGTAAACGTCGCGCAACGACTTGGGCGCAAATCCCAGAAAAGGCACACCACATTTCATAATCTCGGCCAGCGCTTCCATCCGGTAGGGGACGGAAGCAATTACCAGATCGGGCTTGGCAGCCAGAATTTCAGCCGCGTCCGCGGTCCATGAGTCCTCGATGATGGCGCAGCCCAGGTCAGCAATCTCAGGACATGCCTCCAGACAATACTTGGTACAGGCCGCGAGCCGGTGCAGCACACCGAGATCGCGCATGGTGATCGTGATGCTGGGCTGCAACGACGCGACTCGCCGTGGAAGGTAGTCTTCTGGCATCATGGGATTATAGAAGGAGCGCCATTACAGAACTCTATTCCAGCATGAGTTACTCCGACACAGTTCTCGATCATTTTGAGCATCCGCGCAACGTTGGCGATCTGCCGAACGCGGATGCCGAAGCCCGCATTGAGCACCCTGTGTGCGGAGACATCATGACGTTGGCCGTCAAGCTTTCCGACGGCAAGGTGGCCGAAGTCCGCTACCGCGTGCGCGGTTGCGTGGCCTCGATTGCCGCAGGCTCATGCCTTACCGAGTTGGTATTGGGAAAGTCTGTTCCGGAAGCCACTGCGCTCAAGCGCGAGCAATTGCTGGACGCCCTGGGTGGTCTCCCCAACGCTTCAGTCCATGCGACTCATCTTGCCCTGGATACCCTCGCGGCAGTGTTAGATAAGCTGAAATGAACGGCCATTCACTCACGTGCTTTTTCCTGCTAAAAACTTCCTTTCAATGCGATTGTCTGCGAGTACAATAATGCACACTATTCGTCTTTTGGGGGAAAAGAGCAGAGAATATGCAAATGGGGCTGCTGCTATTTTTGGTGATTTCACTTGCGTTGCCGGGGCCAACCGTCAACGGTGTAAAGATTGTCACGCGGCAAATGACCGCAGGCATGGCAGACACGCGAATCGACTACGTGACCGCGGACCGTCTCAGAAGCGAATGGCAAAGCGTGCCCGACCGGCCCGGGTCAACCATGGCCAACATCATCCTGGGCGGGGAACGACAGAAAGTTTTTGTGCTCGACTTGCAGGCCCATGAGTTTGTGACCTACGAAACGGACGCGCGCGGACTCGCGCTCGGCGTCAGGCCCAAACCAACCGGCGATTCCGGCGGCACTCTACAGATTTGGCTTGATTACGTCGATACCGGAGAGCGCAAAGAAATATTCGGACATCTGGCGCGCCACATCATCACGCGCGAAAAGCGCATCGCCAGCCCGGGAGCATGTTCCGGCAGTTCGGAAAGCCAGACGGACGGTTGGTATGTTGACACGGCCGTAGTACCGCAATGGCGCCCGCTAAAGAAGGGCGTGGGCGGCGTGGTCGTGGCCTCCGCCGTGTCCAACAACGCGAACGGCAACTGCCTGAACAAAGTAGATAAAATTGACGTGCACCGCGTGGGTGATGAGCCAGGCTTTCCGCTCAAAGCCAGCACCACCCTGCAAAGCGAAATCAAAGAGCGCGGGGCGCCCAAAATGCTGGTATCCACATGGGGCTCGGAAGTCGTGGAGTTCCGCTCCGGCCCGCTCGACGCATCGCTGTTTGAAGTGCCGCCCGACTTTCGGCAAGTGGAAAGACTGAGGGCCTACAGTCCCGCACCAGCACCACTGCCGCGCCAGCAGACCGGTTGGGAGTGGTTTAAAGAGAAGCTTTCAGACATGTTTCGATAAGACTGAAACATCGCGATCCCGCAACGCGGGAGAGGGATCCCTACAGCCGCGACGAGCGTCAGGGATGTTTGTTAGTCCTCATCGGCATGTAAATCCTCCATCCTTTTTCCCGCGCGATCAACTCCAGATCAGGATTGGCATTCACAGCAAACGGATGCCGCGCCAACTCCAGCATGGCTGCATCGTGAATTGAATTACCGCAGCACACGTCAACCGGATTGTTCACGCACTCCTGGATCGCCTTGGCTTTGCCTTCATCCGTGGGAACGCGGACCAGGCGATTCGTGGCCAACCCGTTTTCAATTTCGACGCTCGCGCCGAGCACGTGATCAGCAGCAATCCCAAAACGCGACATGCCGGCGCGTATGGACCAGACGTTGGTGGAAGAAACCGCCCACAGTTCACACCCGGCATTGTTCAGGTCCTGCGTGAGTTGCTGCATTTCGGAGAAGATGCGTCCGTGGCGTTCAACCACGCTCGTGAAGAACTCTTCTGCTGCTTCTTCCAGAATCGTCACCGGGACCCCGGCGTTGATGGTGACCATTTCGCCGCACATGGTTTCTTCGTCTACTTTGCCGGCTTTGTAGTCGGCGTAGCGCGCCACGGCCCACTTGCCCAGGTCAGCCGGAATGATGCCGCGCTCGATTTCCCAGTAAAAGAAGTCGGCGCCGGAATCGCCGAGCCATAGCGTGTCGTCACAATCAAAGACCGCCACGCGAGGCTTCAGCGCCAGCACGGACTCCACAAACTCGCTCGCGGCTGGGGAGATTTTGATCTCTGCGTTCAAACGGTGGTTCCTGCCGTGAGTTTTTGCAGGTCTTCGGGAGTGTCAACGTTCGCCGTTACCAGCGGATCAGTAACAGGCACGTAAAGAATATGACTCTGGTTGGCGTGTTCCACGTCACGAGCGGAACTGGAAGCGGGAGCGCGCAGAAAAGCATTCATCATCTCGCGCCCGATCACAATGGGATGGCCATGTTTACCGCCAAATTCCGGCACCACGGCCCATACGTTGTCATTGGCCTGCACGAATGTGTTCTTGAGCATTTCAATGGTCGCGAGCGCAGGCGCCGGACGGTCCACCAGAGTGAGAATGGCGGCGTCGCGTCCGCGATCGAGTACGTTTTCCAGGCCGCAGACCAGAGAGCTGAATTGTCCCTGATTGGGATCAGGGTTGCGGACCAGAAACGCCGCTTGCGCGTTCACAGTCGGGGCCAGATTGTTTTCGTTCTCACCTGCGACCACGATCACAAATTCCGTGAGAGGCTGCAATGCCTGGATCGCCGAGAGGAGAAACGTGCTTCCTAGCCAGGGCAGAAGTGCCTTATCGCGCCCCATGCGTGAAGATGCCCCGGCGGCCAGAATTACGCCTGCGAACGAAGGTGAGAGTGCCATACGGAAAGTATAGCTAAAACTGCTTGAGGACTTCAGAAGCTTTCACGCTCTTCATGTGAGGCAGGGCGGCGTCGGACTTGCGCCGCTTGGCGATCAACTCGGCGACGATTGCCACCGCAATCTCTTCCGGCGTGATGGCGCCAATGTTGATTCCCACCGGTGCATAGACGCGCGCCAGCTTCTCCGGCGAAATGCCTTCTTTCTCCAGTTCCTTATAGATGGCAATTACCTTGCGCTGCGAGCCGATCATTCCGATGTAGCTGGCCGGAGTCTCCGCCGCCCAGCGCAGTACGCGCATGTCGTCGCGATGCCCGCGGGTGACGATCACAATATAAGAAGATTCGGTGGGCGCGAGCTGAGGCATGACTTGCTCGTATTCATCGGCATAGACGTCGCGGGCTTCGGGGAATCGCTCGCGGTTGGCGTAGGTCTCACGATCATCGGTGACGACGACTTCGAACCCGGCAATGCGCGCGACTTTGTAGAGGCTCCAGGCAATGTGTCCGGCGCCGAAGATATAGAGGGTGTTGACGGGCAACACCGGCTCGACAAAGATTTCCAGCGTCCCGCCACAGACCAGCCCGGTATCGTACTTGGGATTATTGTTCAGATTAAACGTGAGAGTCTGCGGCTTTTCCGTTTTCATGACCTCACGCGCCGCTTCCCACACCTCGGCTTCCACGCAGCCGCCGCCGATGGTGCCGGCAATGGTGCCGTCATCGCGAACCAGCATTTTGGCCGTCTCAAACGAGGGAATCGAGCCGCGCACGTTGATGATGGTGGCCAGCGCGCCTTTCCGGCCCTCGCGCCGGAGTTGGATGATCTCTTCGTAGATGTCCACAGGGATATTGTAGCGTGAGAGCCCAATTATTCCGGTAAGTCAAGCATTGCTCTCATCCTGGCGCCTACGTTCTTTGGAAGTTCACCGATCGGTATCTTGTTTGAGACTCCCATGACGAGGCTCCCGGCATCGGCGAAATTAGCAACTACCGTAATCTCATCCTCTCCGTGGCCAAACGACAAAGCTCCAATTGGTTTTCCTGAGGTTTCAGCGACCCTTTCGACTTCTTGTCGTATGACATTTTCCCTAATCCTTTTGGCGAGCGACAGCGTACGAGTCTGCGATGAAGGTCGCATTTGGTCGCCGATCCGGGCTTGGTTTCTAACCAGGGACAAGAGCTCCTCTAGCAATTCGCGATCAGGCCTATGGGCCTTCGCTTTTGCATCTTCGGAAGGCAAATCCTTCAACCGCGACTCCAGCTTCGGCCACCAAAGGTCAAACGCTTCTTCAATGTGACTTTCCGCCAAAGCATTCTCGCCTAATGCACTGTTGAGAGTCTTGAGCAGTTTTAGAACGTCATGTTTATGTGCCTTTGTAGCCTGGAATTGCGATAAGGGTGGCTTAACATCAGACGGTTCCAAACCAATCAAAAACGGGCACACAAACGTGTTTTGGAGAGTCTTCGAAAGTGCGCCAGCTTCAAAAAGAATCCACTCCGAATGAAGATTGCTCGGTGTTAGACAGATGATGCCTGCTTTGGCAGTCTCTAGCCGGGAAGCCACATCTGCACTCCATCGCGCACCCTTGTCAATATCGGCGGAAGAAAGCCAAGGCTTGATTGCGTTGATGATCTTAGGCAACCAACTTCGTAGGGCTTCTGCCGCAGCACGGCTACGTTCGCCAGACCAACTGATGAAAACTTCCATTGTGAGCACGATTATGGCATATGGCGTCAGAATGTGGACAATCCAACCATGAAGTGCCTCGGTGCTTAAGTTGACGCTGTCTCGCGTTGTGACTATAGTCATAAATGACCATGGTCATAAAAAAGTCAGACTCGCGGCGAAACAGAAAGAAGGCCGAAGCCCGCGATCAGATTATCGCCACCGCAATGGACCTGTTTTCCCGCCACGGCCTGGATGGCGTGACGGTCGAACACATTGCCGATGTCGCCGACCTGGGCAAAGGCACCATCTATAACTACTTTCAGACGAAAGAAGATATTGTGGTTGCCTACATGGTCGAAAAAGAGCGCCACGTCCAGGCCAGGGTGGCGCGGCTTTCGGCGTCCAAGGGTTCGCTGGCCGCGATCCTTACGGAGTTTCTTCAGTTTCAATTCCGCATGAAGCGGCCATATCACAAATTTGTTCGTGTGTTTCTGGCGCAGATGTTTTTTCGCACCGAGCAACTGCTCCCGTATCTGGTCGAAATGCAGAAGTCCATTGACAACAATCTGCTGATTTTGTTTCGCCGTTTGCAGGAACGCGGACTCCTGCGCAAAGACATAGCGATCGCCGACCTGGTACCCGTCTTTAAGACCATTCACCTCGGGCTGACCGGACTGTGGGCCATTGATGGCCCACCTTTTTCGGGCACAGAACGGGTCTTGAAACAAGAGATCAAACTTTTTTGCGAAGGACTTGAGACAAGACAATGATGAAGACGAAACCGATCCATTCTGTGCTCGCGGGCCTTGCGACTATCACGATTCTGAGCCTCAATTCCTGGGCCATCCAAGGGTCCTCCGCTNNAGCTCGAGCCGCTGCGCCGCCAGCGCAACAAGATTTGCTGGCGCGTCACTATCAGGAAGGAGAGAAGCTCAGTTACCACATGAAGGCCAGCAATCGGAACCGCGTGCGGACGCTCACGTATGAAATCCAGGCCGATGGTGTAGTCAAACAGAACGCCGCCGGGTTCTTCGAAGAATACGCTTGGTCAGGCTTGCTCGTTGATGGCAAGCCTGTGACGTTGCCTGCCAGCAACCAGAGCTTCCGTCAGGTGCTGTCTCTGAGTCCGAATTCCAATATGGTCATTCCGGACCTCAGCAAAGTTCATCCCATGATGATTGGCCCCATCACGGACCTGCTCACCTTTTATGCCGACATGCTGATTTTGCATCAAGGCGGCAAGGTGGTCCACGCTGGTGACCATTTCTATTTCAAACATGGCACACCCAATTCCTGGGCTGACGGCACATACGTCACGCTGGGGCAGGACTCCATTGATTTTGATTTCATTCTCGAGGAAGTGGACCGGAAATCCAAAGTCGCAGTCGTTGTAGTCCGGCACGTGCCGCCGGAAAAGCCTCAGATCAAGATTCCAGTCGAGTGGATGAGCGCGTCGGTCGCGGATACACCCAACAATTGGGTTGAGGTGAGCAAGACGCAGGACGGCAAATTCTCCGCGCAAGTCGGGAAAGAAACTTTTGTCGCCCGGATCAAGATCAGTCTGGCCGATGGAAGAATTATCTCCGCTACGCTCGATAACCCGGTCGAAGTCCTGGAACGCGTGTGCACAGACGCCGCGCTGACCAGTTGCGGTGAGCCGGTGCGCTACCAGATTCGACGCCAAATCGAAATCAACTAGAGTGGAAGATTAGCGACCGGCCAGATTCAAAGCTGTCGGATGTTTCGGCTGGTACAAGCCGAGTTCGCTGCCGTCCGGCAGCTTGATAGACGTCACCGAACCCCAGCGGGCTTCAAGCACTTCTCCGCAGGGCACGCCTTTGCTCGCCAGATCTTTCATGGTGGCTTTGAGATCGTCACACATCAGGTAAAGCTGATGAGACGGCTCAGCGCCATCGTCTGCAGGATGGACCGCCAGCTCAGCCGGCGGCGCGGCAAAGATCAGCCAGCCGTGTCCGGCGTCGACAAAAGGAAGTTTAAGAACATCACGAAAGAACGCGCGGACTTTGTCTGCGTCGTTGGCGTTGATGAGCGCGTGGAGACCGGTGATCATTTTGTTTTACCCCGAGCGAAGCGAGGGGTCCCTACCCTCACGCTCCTGTTTGTGCTGGCAATTGTATTTGCCCGGTATCCGTCGTGGGCTCCCTCGCTAGCGCTCGGGACGCGGCAAGTGATAAATTCTCTGGTTTGCGAGGAGAGTCCAGCCCATGAAAGCCATCCATTTCCACGAATTTGGCGGTCCTGAAGTATTGAGGTATGAGGATGTTCCCGATCCTCAGCCCCGCAAAGACCAGGTGCTGATTAAGGTGAAGGCCTGTGCTTTGAATCATCTGGATTTGTTTATCCGCAAAGGACTGCCTGGCGTGAAGCTGCCGCATATCAATGGCAGTGACGTTTCTGGCGATATAGTCGAGGTCGGCGAGTACATCACCGATCTCAAGCCGGGGCAACGCGTTTTGCTCGCGCCCATGACGTTTTGCGGAATCTGCCCGGCTTGCACGTCGGGGCGGCAGAACATGTGTCCGCAATTCAGTGTGCTGGGATATCTGCATGATGGCGGTAACGCCGAATACATGGCTGTACCGCGCGTCAGCGTTCTGCCGATTCCGGAAGCGGCGGAGACCGAATCTCTCACGTACGACGAAGCGGCTGCTGTCCCGCTGGTTTTTCTCACCGCATGGCATATGCTGGTCGGCCGCTGCAACATCAAGCCCGGCGACACCGTGCTGGTGCTGGGAGGCGGTTCGGGTATTGGCTCGGCGGCGATTCAGGTCGGGAAAATGTTTGGTGCTCGCGTGATCGCCACCGCCGGTGACGAGCGCAAGCTGGACCAGGCGCGCGATCTGGGCGCCGATCACGTGATCAATCACTATCAGCAGAAGATTTCCGAAGAAGTAAAAAAGATCACCAATAAAGGTATGTGTGACATTGTTTTCGAACACGTGGGCAAAGCTACCTGGACGGAAAGCATGAAATCGCTCAAGCCCGGCGGGTCGATCGTGACTTGCGGCGCTACCACCGGGTTCGAGGCGAGTTTTGATATCCGGTTCCTCTTCACCCGGCAGCTTTCTTTTTTGGGCTCGTTCATGGGGACGATGGGCGAGTTTCATGAGGTGATGAAGCACATCTTCTCCGGCAAACTGAAACCTGTGGTGGATAGGAGTTTCCCCATGCGCGAAGCTGTGGCCGCTCATAAGCGCCTGGAGAAGAGCGAGCAATTTGGGAAAGTGATTTTGAATCCATAGGAGCTGCCCGCCTCATATGCTCAGAGTCTGCCTCAAAGAAGGCGCACCCGATGAGCCCGATAGCGGCGATTGGGACGCTATCTGCGCTGCGCCCAGCATTTCGGGCTTCTTTGGCGTGCTGTTCCAGGAAGTGGCGCACTCCATACTGCCGGGGGAAGTCATCACCTCCGAGACCGAAGATTTCGTCCAGCAAGTCCGCACCGGATGGCGTGGCAACCGCGAACTTGGCACCGAGATCACTGTGGTGAGTTGTGTTGAGACCACCGACTTTCCCACGTACTGTTCCTGGGAGACCCACGGTCTGCCCGGCATGAAAGTCCGGTGGGATTACAAACTCGAATACGCAGGCCAGTTGGGACACGTGGCTTTCCGCCACGGCAGATTAGAGTGCTGGTTCCTGGGCACGGACGACCAGCAGCGCTTTTCCGAGATATGGAAAAAGGTCATCGGCAAAGACCTGGTTCTCGAGCCGTGCCAATGACCGCAAAGACGAGATCTTTCGGTAGTGGGTCATTTTGGATTTCCACAGGCTAAACGGCTTCTATCTGCCGCACATCGCAGCCTGGGGCGGGGCATCGCACGGTTTGCTGCCTTGTTTTTGAATCGTAGGATTCAACATATAAGGCGAGTTCGTGTTCTTTACAGCGTGTCGGCTCAAGGTCGCCCTTCCCTACAATCGGACTTCCCATGTGGATGTCAATGTATCCTAGTGTGGGGGCATAATGCCGAGTGCATCCGTCGTCACAGCAAAAGGCATCACATAAAGCCGCACGGTCGCCGGTTTTTGTTGACCCTTCCACCACGCATCTAACCATGGGGCGATAATGCCGATCACAGAGCGGCTGGAAGTTATCTCTTGTTTGCGGTCTCATAATTTTTATCTCCGAGTGCCTTCAATAGCATCGCTTTCTCTGCGGCTCCGGTGCTCGCCACTGCTTTTTTGGGCATCACCAGATTGCAGATTTCCTCTACCGTCCACACATGATCGCACAATCCTGCTTCCATCGCGGGGGTCACGCGCAAAGTCTGATGAACACGGCCAAAATTGTAGTACAGGAAATAGAGCGCAACGGCATGGCAGTGATTCTCTGCTTTCTTGCTGAATCCGTTTGTCAGGCGAGTGAAGCGCCGCATCCCCATTCTCATGCTCAGGTTTTGCCGTTCGACATAAGACGTGCTGACGTGCGCGGGGTCAGGGTTCCCGCTGACAACTTTCATGTCACAGCCGATGCAACGGGCCGGAGAGTAGCGGCGCTGCTCTTGCTCTGAAGGCGCACCGTAAATTTTCTGGAGTTGTGCGTAGTCAATGTCAGCGCCGAACGCATCTTCTACCGCTTCAAGATATGCTTTGTGTCCGTCAGTTGTGATCTGCACACGGTTTTTAATTCTGTCCGCGCAATCCTGCATGAAGTCACGCGCCCAACCTAAATCGCGTCCGCCAACCAAATAGCTGATGCAGAGCTTTGAATCCGCATCAAGGGCCGTCCACGTCCAAGTGTCGCCCCATCCTTCAGCTTTCTTTTCTGCTTTGGTGTTCTTCGCTTTGGAACCAACGAAACTCCAGATTTCATCAGCCTGCATCCGCCGCACTTTCAGATTTCGCACAGCGCGGTCATGATACTCAGCGCAAGCCGTTCCCAACTCTGCCAGCAACTTCAGGACTGCGCCTTTCGATCTGCCAGTGATGCGGCATGTGCTGCGAATTGAGTTTCCCTCTACCAGCGCCTTTACAACCTGAGTCCTCTCGGAATTTGTCAGCGTATTCATAATGACTATTATGCTTGAACGTGTATGCTTTGTCAATAGCGAATTAACAAAATAATTAATTTGCCAACTTGACAATAGCGATAATCTCACGTATCGTGTATTCATGGCAAGCGGAGAAGAGGACGGAAGCGTAATGTCACCCGGACAGGCGATCTTGCAATACATGAAAGAGAGCGGCTGGAGTCAGAAAGACTTGGCCGATGTCCTTGGTGTCCAGGCACCCACTGTCAACAACTTGATAAAGGGAAAACGCCAGATCACAGTGGAGGTTGCGCGAGACCTAGCTTCTGTGTTCGGTACAGATGCCGAGTATTGGTGGAATCTGGGAACCGCATTTCGGGCTTTTCAATTGTTCGGCTCCAGCCCAGTTGATGAAAACCTTGCTCGGAGAGCCAAACTGTTCCGGGCCGCACCAGTCAATGACATGATAAAGAGAAAATGGATTCAAGGCACCGACGACATTGCTTTGCTGGAGAAGCAGGTTCTTGGTTTCTATGGAGCAGACTCCATTGATGATCTCGCCGCACAAATTCCCCATGCGCTTCGGAAATCCAGTTCCTATCTGAAAGAAACGGCGAGTGAACGATTCTGGATGCAAAGAGTGAAGCAGTTAGCTCCGGCGGCTCCGGTTACGACCAAATTTACAGATGTGAAGTTCGCTGAGGCAATGGCCAAATTCAAGGGGCTGTTAGGACACCCTGAAAGCGTCCGCCACATTCCTAAGATTCTTGCGGATGCGGGAATCAGATTTGTCATTGTTGAAAATCTGCCGCAAACCGGCATTGACGGCGTTTGTGTGTGGCTAGATAAATCTTCNNACCGGTGATCGCACTCTCTCTCTTTCGCGACCGCATGGACTCGGTGTGGTTTTCGCTGTTCCATGAGATGGATCATGTCAAGAATCGCGATGGCCTCATGCTTCCGCCCATTGTGGACTCGCGCCTTACAGGAGAAGATGCTGTCCCGGAAAACGACAAACCGGCGATTGAACAGCGGGCGGATGCCTTTGCATCTACTTCGCTGATTCCTGCTAACGATCTGGATAATTTTATTGTCCGAATCGGCCCGCTCTATTCCAAACCGCGAATCGCTGGTTTTGCGAAACGTGTTGGCGTACATCCCGGCATCGTTGTTGGACAGCTTCAATACCGGCGAGAAATTGATTGGAATCAAAATAAAGATTTGGTCGTCAGAGTTCGCGACATTCTAACTCATGCAGCACCCACTGACGGATGGGGCATGGGGGCGATATTACCTGCGGTCAGCTAAGGAGAACAATGAGTTATACAGAGCAGTTAATAAAAATTGGTAATGACTATATGGCGTCAGGCCAGCCTTGGCCAGCAACAAAAATGGAGATTGCGCAATGGGCGATGAACAATAATCGCTGGCAGCCGCAACCTGCTTTGCTGTTGAAGATATGCGCGGAAGAAATCGCGGGTGCCATGCGTGAAGAATTCATCACTGACAATCAGGGTCGTAGGGTTCGCGCCAAGCATGTTGCACGAATGCCTGGGCCTGACGGTGAGCAGACATATCTCTGGGATGATTACCACACGATGAGCCGTGAGCATATGCTCGTGTCGGCGCAGACAGAGCGCCAACAGATCGCCAGTTGGTGTTACCGATTGAAGGTTGATGTGGACTCTTTCAATGAAAACCGTAACCCCGGCCCAGCGATTCAGATCAGCCTTAACTTTGAGCCTGATATGGCCGACATGGAAGCCCTTGAATCTGTTGAAGTGGCTTCATGACCAACGCGCCTTCGCTGCTTTCTTCGCAATAGCTTTCCGTCTCGCGGGCGAGAGTTTTTTGGCTCTCGCCCTTCCGCCCTTGGCCCCGCCCAGCTTTCCCAGCGCCACAGCAGCCGGATTCTTGCCAGCATTGGGGTGTTCCAGCGGTTTCCCGTCCAACTGCTCACCGATTGCCTGCTCGACAACACGGCGGGCGACGGTCACAAAATCGTGGTCTTTGCCTGAGAGTTTTGGCATACCCTTATCATGGCAGAAAACGTTAGAGGATGCGACCCTGTGGAAATCCAAAATGACCCATTACCGATCTTTCAGACACTTTTGTTTCTGCCCGGCATCCAATTAGAATAGAGACAGCCATGAGTGACCATCTAATCGATCCCCACGCTGAACGCGCCATGTTGACCAAGCGCTTTGAAAACACTGCCGGCGAAGGTTCGGACAGCGCGAACATGCGCGACCTGCTGTTCGGCAACGAGCAGCCACAGGGCGTGGTGCTGACCACGCTCGACAACGTGGTTAACTGGATGCGCAAGAGTTCCATCTGGCCC
Source organism: Acidobacteriaceae bacterium (assembly GCA_003140235.1). Taxonomy (GTDB): domain Bacteria; phylum Acidobacteriota; class Terriglobia; order Terriglobales; family Acidobacteriaceae; genus Angelobacter. Next base: position 12,985 of record PLJN01000156.1, on the reverse strand, counting down.
ATGACGTTTGGCCTGGCCTGCTGCGCCATTGAAATGATGGCCATGGGCGCGTCGCGTTTCGACATTGCGCGCTTTGGCGCTGAAGTCTTTCGGCCTTCGCCGCGTCAGTCTGATCTCATGATTATTGCGGGGCGCGTCTCACAAAAAATGGCCCCCGTCATCCGCCAGCTTTGGGAGCAGATGCCGGAACCCAAGTGGGTGATCTCGATGGGCGCTTGCGCCACGTCAGGCGGCGTATTTAATAATTACGCGCTGGTCCAGGGGGTGAACCAGGTGATTCCGGTTGACATCTATGTTCCCGGCTGCCCGCCGCGTCCGGAACAGCTGATCTACGCCATCACGCTGCTGCAGGAAAAGATCCAGAAAGAACGTGGATCATTCAAGCGAGCACTGAATTTGGCGTAACGAGTTCGTCGTTACTCGAATCGCAGTTGTGGAGTGAAAAATCATGGTTCTTCGGTCCGGTTTTATTGCTGTCCTTCTTTTACTTTGTCCAGCACTTATCCTGGCGCAGAACGCCACCAGTGACGATATTTTCACGATTTCTGTGGCGTCCCCCAAAGCTCCCAAAGATCTCCAGGTGCGCTATTTTCTCGCGGACGGCTCCGGCCCTGATTGGTATACGACTGAAGTTGAAGGTCGGGGCAACAACCTGGTCGTCAAGACGACCATCAACGAAAAGCCTGCCAAGAGCTTTAAGGCGATTGTCTATGCGCCCGGTTGCCAGTTTGCGACGATTACCGCTGACGATCTGAACGCCAGCAACCGCGCAGCAGAATTCCAATGCAAAGAACTTCCCACCACCCAGTTCCGCGGCAGAGTGGCATTGCCCAATGGCAAACCGGACCTGAAAGTGGAAGTCCTGTACGTGTGTGAATGGGCACGCAACGTGTTTAGCCTGCCCAACATTTCTGTTTCACCGATTGCTCTCACCAAGGCCAAAGTGGAAGCGGACGGATCATTCACCATCGACTTGCCTGACTTTACCCAGGACCCGCTCTGGTCTCTCACCAAGGACGGAGTTCTTATGTTCACGCTGGCGGACCCCGTGAGCGGCCAACGCTGGGCGATGAAACTGCCGGGAGACACGGCGCGCATAAGCTCACTGAGAGTTGACACGAGTTATCCGAGCGAAGTTGAATTCAGCGTCCAGCCCTAGCACGCCATGGCGGCATTGCCTTCCACCATGCGCGCGGTCCAGCTCCGCGACTATGACGGCAAGCCGGACAGCATCACCATTGCGGAAGTGCCGGTACCCCGTCCCGGCCCCGGCGAAGTGCTGGTCCGCGTGTTTGCTTCGCCCGTGAATCCCTCCGATCTGATGTTCCTTCGCGGCATGTACGGCTTCAAAAAATCTCTGCCCACCGTGCCCGGCTTTGAAGGTAGCGGTACAGTCGTGGAAGCCGGACGTGGAATGATGGCTCAGATCCTGAAAGGCCGGCGCGTAGCCTGCGCCGCAGCGGACGCCAAGGTCGCGGGCGGCATGTGGGCCGAATATGTAGTCACGTCGGCGAAGTTTTGCATGCCGCTGCTCAAACGCGTGGAGATCGAACAGGGAGCAACTCTGCTGGTCAATCCACTCACTGCCTGGGCGCTCATGGATGAAGCCCGTCGTGGACGTCATCGTGCAGTGGTCCAGACCGCTGCGGCCAGCGCGCTCGGGCACATGATTATCCGGCTGGGGAAAAAGTATTCGATTCCCGTGATCAACGTAGTGCGCCGTGCCGCTCAGGTAGACGCGCTACGCGCCATGGGCGCCGATTACGTTGTCAACAGCAGCGATCCTGGTTTCGAAGCCGCGCTTCGCAGCCTGTGCCACAGGCTTGGGGCGACGATTGGATTTGACGCTGTTTCGGGTGAGATGTCCGCCCGCGTACTGACCGCGCAACCCCAAGGAGCGCGGCTGATCGTCTATGGCGCATTGTCGTTGGGCGCGGTGCATGCTGATCCTTCGTCCCTTATCTTTGAGAGCAAGCACGTGGAAGGCTTCTGGCTCAGTGCGTGGTTGCGCGATCGCGGTCTCGTCGGCCAGCTGCGCATGGCACGTCAGGTACAGGGACTCCTGGCCAGCGAACTGAAGACGGAAATACAGGCACGCTTCCCACTCGAGCAAGCCGCTCAGGCCCTGGCACAGTACACCGCAAACATGAGTGCCGGGAAAGTCCTGCTCGTACCCTGAGCAATAGTGCACACAGCGAGGTGGCTTCCAAAATTTATCATGCCCGCGGTATACAATTCTGTTGATAGGGAGGCTTTAATGTTGACGAGCAGATTTTTGAAGACAGGTAGTTTCGCGTTGGTACTCACGTTCTTTGTGCTGGTCGGCCAGACGACGCCGGCACTGGCGTTCGATAATTGCCGGCAGCGTATTGAAAAAGCCGAAAGACAACTGCACGAAGCCGAACGCCGTCACGGCGAGCACAGCCGGCAAGCGGAAGAGCGCAGACGCCACCTGCAAGAGGTGCGTGAACGGTGCCATCGCTAGAGACGGACCGCCTCTGAGAGTAATGTCTCGGCCACGCTTCCCTGAAGCCTGGCCTTCTTTTTCAGATGAGTCTGAGCTTGACGATGAATTGCCGGCCCGTCATAATAGATATTCGAACGAACGTTCGGTAAGTCCAATCTCATGGCTCTGGCAACTGTCGAATCTCGGTTTACTCCTGCACGGCTTCCCGGTTCGCCCTCGGGTGGACGGAAGCCGCGCCACGTTTCTTTGAATGATCCAGGAAGCACGCCGCACGACCGCCGGTTGGCCGAAGTCCTCGAGCACGCTGCCCGCATCTTCTGGGAAAAAGGATATGAAGGCGCGTCCATGCGCGATCTGGCCCGGGCCACGGAAATGTCGCTGGCCGGTCTCTACTACTACTTCGAATCAAAAGAAGAACTGCTCTTCCTGATCCAGAAGCACACGTTCACCACGATCATGGAGCAACTGCGCGAGCGGCTGGCGGAATCCGCAGCCCCGGAAGAGCGTGTGCGCATTTTTATCCGTAATCATCTGGAATATTTTCTTTCCAACAAAGAAGCCATGAAAGTCCTCACTCATGAAGATGAAACGCTGAGGAACGGTCGAGGCGCACAGATTCGGGCCATCAAGCGGCAGTATTACACCATCTGTCTTGAGCTAATGGAAGATTTGCGGCGGGCAAAGGGCCTACAATTTTCTGGAAGGCTCGCCGTACTCAGCCTGTTTGGCATGATCAACTGGATTTACACCTGGCACAATCCGCGCGTTGATGCCGGCGCCGAAGCGCTGGCCCGGGAGATGGGCGATTTGTTCCTGCACGGTGTACTGCATCCTGGCAAACGCAAGCGGAAGAGCGCAGGACCGAGAGTTTGAAATACCAGATTTTGAAATACCAAGTTTAGAAAAGCATACGAATTTCAAAGGAGTTCCACATGGCCACAACTACAGCAACTGAAACCAAAACGCTGGTGAATTACCGCGTTGAAGATGGCATTGCGGTGATCGAGTTGAACGATCCCCCGGCGAATACCTACACCTACGAAATGAACCGGCAACTGGATGAATGCATCCTGAAGGCGCGCATGGACAATGACGTCTACGTGCTGCTGCTCACCGGCGCCGGAGACAAATTCTTCTCCGCGGGCGCCAACATCAAGATGCTGGCTTCCGTGGACCCGACGTTTAAGTATTACTTCTGCCTCCATGCCAATGAAATGCTGCTCCGCCTGGAGCACACGCCCAAGCTGGTGATTGCGGCCATCAACGGCCACTGCGTCGGCGGCGGATTGGAAATCGCCATGTCGGCTGACCTGCGCATTGCCCGTCGCGACTCCGGCAAGATCGGTCTTCCAGAAATTAATCTGGGCGTTCTGCCCGGCACCGGCGGCACGCAGCGCCTGAGCCGCATGGTCGGCAAGAGCAAGGCCATTGAGTTGATGGTCACCGGCAACACCTTCACTTTTGAAGAAGCTAAGGACATGGGCATCGTGAACGACATCTACGAGCGCGACGGTTTCATGCAAAATGTAATGGAGTACGCGCGCCAGTTCACGCCGCCAAACAAAGCAGCCAAGGCCGTGGGCAACATCAAGCGTTCCGTGCAGAGCGGTTGGGAAATCCCCATGGAGTCCGCACTGGCCATCGAGCGCGAACTGCAACAGCGCCTGTTCGCGAGCGAAGACGCCAAGGAAGGTCTTGCCGCGTACGTGGATAAGCGTCCGGCAACTTTCCAGGCGAAATAGCTTTTACATCCCGAGCGAAGCGAGGGATCCCTATTGTCACGTTGCTTTTGGGGTGTTGTCATTCTGAGAGAGCAAAAAGCGCGTCCTCAGAATGACAGCCTGAATTCGCCAAGTACCAAATACTAAGTACCAAGTACCGAAAGCCAGGAGCTTGTTCATGCTTACCGCAACAAAAACAAATATTTCCCCCGGCAAACTGCTCATCAACGGGCAGTGGGTTGAAGGTTCCGGGAAATCGTTTGACACCGTCAACCCGGCCACCGGCGGCGTACTGACCCAAATCGCTGAAGCCAGCGCCAAAGATGTTGATCAGGCCGTCGCCGCAGCCCGTAAAGCGTTTGAAGATATGGCCGGACCGTGGCGGAAAATGTCGGCCAGCGAGCGCGGTAAAGTGCTGTGGCGCATTGCAGACTTGGTTGAAGCGAACATTGAAGAACTCGCCGAGTTGGAAACGCTGGACAACGGTAAGCCGATCTTTGAATCCCGCTACGTTGACATGCCCATGGTGGCCGACGTATTTCGCTACTTCGCTGGATGGGCCACCAAGATCCACGGCGAAACGGTCAACACTTTCAGCAACGCGTTTACCTACACTCTGCGCGAACCGATCGGTGTGGTCGGAGCCATCGTTGCGTGGAATTTCCCACTGCTGCTGGCAAGTTGGAAACTAGGTCCGGCGCTGGCTTGCGGAAACACGGTTGTCCTGAAGCCCGCGGAGCAGACTCCTCTCAGTGTGCTTCGCTTTGGTGATCTGGCGCTCGAAGCCGGATTGCCGCCCGGAGTGCTGAACATCATCACCGGTGGCCCGGAAACAGGCGCCGCGTTGGTACGCCATCCTGGCGTCGACAAAATTGCGTTCACCGGCTCGACTGTTGTCGGCAAAGAAATCATGCGCGCCGGGGCGGACACTCTCAAGCGCGTCACGCTGGAACTTGGCGGCAAGTCGCCGAACATTGTCTTTGCCGATTCCGCAATGGACTCCGCCGTCAAAGGCGCGCTGAACGGGATTTTTTATGGCAAAGGCGAAGTCTGCTGCGCCGGCTCACGTCTGTTTGTGGAGAAGAAAGTGGAAGACGAGTTCCTGAGCAAACTCGTGGAGTACAGCAAGAAGATCAAGCTGGGCGACCCGCTCGATCCCAAAACGCGGCTGGGCGCAATCGTGAGCGAGAAGCAGATGCAATCCGTGCTCGGCTACATTGAGGCCGGCAAAAAAGAAGGCGCCACGCTGCTGGCCGGCGGTAAGCGTGCGGCCGTCAACGGCGACAACGGTTACTTCATTGAGCCAACCATTTTTGGCGGCGTCAAGAACGACATGAAGATCGCCCAGGAAGAAATCTTCGGCCCGGTGCTAGCCACGCTGACGTTCGATGACATTGACGAAGTGGCGGCCCTGGCCAACGAGAATGTTTACGGCTTGGCGTCAGCCATCTGGACCAATGACATCAAGAAAGCCCATCAACTTTCACGGCGTTTGAAAGCCGGCACGGTTTGGATCAACACCTACGGCGTGATGGACGCTGCCCTGCCGTTTGGCGGATTCAAACAAAGCGGCTTCGGACGAGATTTGGGAATGGATGCGCTGCACCACTACACCGAGTTGAAAACCGTGTGGATGAATTTGTAAATCTGAAATCCCGAGCGTAGCGAGGGATCCCTATTCATAGGATCAGTGCTTGGTGGATTTAGATACGGCTGCATTGTAAGACCCGTAATGCATGAAAGACGATCGGGATCCCTCACGCGTCGCGTTCGGATTTTAGAAGAAGAGAGTTAGGAGCTATTAATGTCGGGAAAGACAATGAAGATCGGCACGTTCAGTGATTGGGTCGGGCTGTTCAAGGAATGGCGCGAGGAAATTGGCGTCAACAACGACGACATCAAGAATTTCAAATTTGAAACCCTGTACGGCTCCATTGAGACCGAAGAGATATCTTTCGGTTATTACAAGGGTCGCAACAAATGGGAGAACCTGCGCCAGATTCCCACGCAGAACATGCGCGATGCGCTGATGAACCTGATCGTCTACCAGGGCGACACTGAGTTTGCCAGCGTGGAGCAGCAGCGCTATTTGTTTGAGACCGCTCCCACCGACTGGGACCGCTCAGCCCTCACTCGCGTGATGATCGAAGAAATGCGCCATGGCTGGCAGATGTGCGCGTTGCTGATTGAGCACTTCGGGACCACCGGCAAAGTTGAAGCGCAGAAAATGCTCGAGCGCAAAGCGTACGAAAACAAACGACTGCTTGGCTCGTTCAACGAAGAGTGTGACAACTGGCTCGACTTCTTCGCTTTCACCGATTTCATCGACCGCGACGGCAAGTTTCAACTCCAGATGCTGAAATATTCCGCGTTCGCGCCGCTTGGCCGCTCCATGAGTTACATGCTCAAAGAAGAAGCCTTCCACATGGGCTGTGGCAACACCGGTCTGGCCCGCATCGCGGAAGCCGGCATTGTCCCCGGCTGGCTAATGCAGAAATATCTCAACAAGTGGATTTCGAGCGCCTACGATCTGTTCGGCACCGACCACTCATCGTCCGCGCACTGGGGTTACGTGTGGGGACTCAAAGGACGGTATGACGAACTCAAGAACACAACCGCACCGGACCTTGACGATCTGAATGACTACAACCGCCATCTCTATCGCGATGAGTGCGTGCAACTGGTGCGGCGCATCAGCATCGGCCAGAAGCCGGGCAGCGACGAGCTGTATTGTCCTGAAATCAAATTCAACCGTATGATTGGCCGCTGGAAGGGCCAATTTTTCCATCCCAAGACCGGTGAGCCCATGGAAGAGAAAGAATACAAGGCACAGTTCGACACCTGGATGCCCACAGCCGCGGACAAAAAACTGCTGATGGATATTATCCGCTCGGAAAAAAAGTGGATCACGACGCGAGTCGGGGCAAAAGACCCCCTGCTGACAATCGGTGAGGTTCGGAAGAACGCGTTGAATGCTAGTGTGCAGTAGGGCGTCACATCCCGAACGAAGTGAGGGAACCCTATAGCCAGAAGGATCAGCGGGGGAAACCAGTCGCAAATCAACGCGAATGACCGCGAATCTTTCTGGTTTGATTCGTGTTCATTCGCGTAAATTCGCGGCTAAGATTCTCGATAGCGATAGGGAATCCCTCACTGCGTTCGGGATGTTAAACATGTACACCCTCAACGAACTCATGGTCGTAGCCGCCGCCCGCGAGATTCAAGACGGCGAAGTCGTCTTTGTCGGTATGCGGTTGCCGCTGATTGCTTTTGTTGTCGCCAAGAAGACCCATGCTCCCAACGCCACCGGTCTGTTTGAAAACGGAGTCGTACGCTCCACGCCTTCGCCGGAGTTGATTTACACCATGGCCGACCCGCCGAATATCAAAGGCGCCACGCAGTGTCTGGACATGATGGCCGTCATGAGCCTCCTGCAAGCCGGACGCGTTCACATGGGCTTTCTCGGCGCCGCCGAAGTGGACAGATTCGGCAATCTGAATTCCACTCAAGTCCAGGGAAAGAATGGCATGGTACGTTTGCCCGGCTCGGGCGGGGCCTGCGACATTGCCAGCATGGCGCACCGTTTCGTTACATTGCTGGAACACGCTAAGCATCGTTTGCTCGAGCGCGTGAGTTACATTACCAGTCTGGGCAATGGCGAAGGCGCAGGCTGGCGCAAGCGCGTTGGATTGCCGCGTGGAGGCCCGTCGGCGGTCATCACCAGCAAATGCGTTCTGCGTTTTGGTGACGACGGCGAAGCTTATCTCGCAACCACTCATCCTGGCGTGACCGTGGACGACGTGCTCGCGAACACCGGCTGGAAGCTGCGGGTTGCTGAAGATATGAAGTCTACGCCGGAGCCGAACGCGGCGGAGTTGCAGGCGATTCGGGAGTACGACACAAAAGGGTTCTGGACGAGTTAAGCATTATGCGGTCAGCCTCAGAAACCGGCAAACACGTAGCTCTTGAAACAAACGGCGCCCTCGCGCGGCTTACCTTGACTCATCCGCCGCTCAACGTGATCGGCGTTCAGATGATGGACGAACTGCTGGAGGCGCTCCACCGACTGGAACAGCAGAGAGAGATTTCCGCGGTCATTCTCAGCGGCGGCGAGCGCGCCTTTTCCGCCGGAGTGGATGTTGCCATTCACACGCCAGACAAAGTCCAGATCATGCTGCAGAAGTTCCATGGCGTCATCCTGGCTTTGGCCAAGTGTTCCAAGATCACCATTGCGGAAGTCCATCGCGTCTGTCTGGGTGGCGGGGCCGAGCTGGCCATGGTGTGCGACATGGTCTTCACCACGGACAAATCCAAGTGGGGGTTCCCAGAGATTCTGCTGGGCTGCTATCCGCCGGTCGCGTGTGCGGCTCTGGCTGCGTTGGTGGGCCAGAAGCGCGCCGCCGATTTGATCTTTACCGGTCGTGGCTTCAGTGGAGAAGAAGCCGCCCAATGGGGACTGGCCAATGAGGCCAATCCGGAAGCCGAGTTGCCGCAAGCGTTGCAGGCTACGCTCGATTATCTATTGAAGCTCAGCCCGGCCGCTCTGGCCGTCGCCAAGAAAGCGTTTTATGCCTGGGACAGCTTTCATCTCGATAAAGGCCTGGCCCGCGCAGAAAAGATTTATCTCAAGGACCTGATGCAAACTGAAGACGTGAAAGAAGGCATCACTGCCTGGACCGAAAAGCGGAAGCCAGTGTGGAAAGGGAAGTAGCTTTTCTTGTCATGCCATTTTCTAACCAACTCGACGCCAAGCAGTTCCTGGTTGACAAGATCGTTTCCCAGGCGCAAATACAAGGTATCCCTTTGTCGGACATTGACCGCCGGATGCTCCTGTTCAGCGTTGACGAGCCGGAATCTGCGACCGGTATTCCGCTTGAAGTCCTGGAGGACGTCAGTCAGGTTTACGAAGTCAAAATTATCAAGCTGCTGAAGTCGGCCTACAAGCAAGACAGCGATAATCCCGAAGAACGGCAGAAATACCGGGATGCCATGCGCACATTGAAGGGCAGCGATCATTACATTCTGGTCATGGCTTCCGCCGCTCTGCCCAAGAATGGAATTGGTGTTTCTCGCCTCACCTGGATTGGAATATTGATTGCCATCGTGATCATTGTGTATGTGATGTTGAGAAAGTGAAATGCTGAGCGCCTTTCTGCCGTGCATCTACTCGGGCAGCGTCTGCAACAGCACGCGGACCACATTTTCGCCCATGATCGCACGAATCTCCGGTTCGGAGAAACCTTCCTTGAGCAGCGCATCCGTGATGAGGACCAGCCCGCTGGCATCGAAGGGTTCGAGTGTACCGCCGTCAAAGTCCGAGCCGAGCGCGACGTGTTGCACGCCAACGACGTCTACAGCATGCCGGATGGCCCGGGCCACGGCTTGGGCGTCGCGTCCGCAGGTTGCGGTTGTCCAGTAGCCAATGCCGATCACGCCTCCGGTGCGGGCCACGGCGCGCAACTCATCATCAGAAAGATTTCGGTTGTTGTCGCAGGTGGCTTTCACGCCGGTGTGCGAGACCACCACTGGTTTTGTGGCCATTGCCGTCACGTCGCGTAACGTGCCGGGCGAAGCATGGGCCAGATCAATCAGCATGCTCTTTGCTTCCATTGCGCGGACCCATTGTCCACCCAACTCCGTAAGCCGGCCTTGGCTCATTCCCGACGCTGAGCCGCCAATTGCGGTATCCGTAAAGTGAGTTGGGGACATCATGCGAAAGCCGGCGGCGTAGAGTTCGTCCAGATTCTCGAGTTTGCCTTCGAGCGGCTGCGATCCTTCGGCACCCAGGAACCCGGCTACGTGTCCGGCAGTACGGGTTAAAAGGTATTGCCGCAAATCGGAGCGCGACTTAATGATCACCAGCGCGCCCTCGGACTCGGCAGCGAACTTGTGCAATCGCTGTGCCTGGTAAAGCGCCCGCTGTTTTGGACTGTTCCACGTACTCGGCGGCCAGCCGTCTGCCATGGCCCAATAACGGACCAGGTCAGAAGAGTCTGAGTTACGAACAATATTGAGATGCCGGGGAGCGGTGGTGACAACGGTGAATGCCTGAATGGCGACGTTGCCCTCAGCGAGCCGCGGCACATCAACGTGTCCTGTTGAGCTGCGACGCAACAGGTTCCTGCCCCAGAACAGACTGTCAGCGTGCAGATCGGCGACGAGCAGTTTTCGGTGAAGCGTTTCGGCCGGCGGCGATGCGGCATACGGCGGCAGCTTCAGGACGTTATTGTTTCGCCGCTCAACAATTCCGGGCAGAGCAAACCACGCCACAACCAAAACAGCCAGCACCACCAGGGCCACCCAGCGAAGACGCTTCATGGCTTGGAGAATATCATCAGCGTTATCTGCGTGCATCAGCGGCAAGAGGACGTTTGTAACTCGTGCCTTATATACTGATTATTTACGTTATGTCCAAAGTCCTCACCATGCGGGCGGCCATCGCGGAACACGTCGTTGACGGTTGCAGCGTCGCGCTCGGCTTGCAGATGGAGCAGATGATCCCATTTGCCGCCGGACATGAGTTGGTCCGCCAGAAAAAAAGAAACCTGCGGCTTATCGGCCCCATTTCGGATATTCTCTTCGACCAGCTCATCGGAGCCGGATGCGTGAAAGACGTTGTCGCCGCCTGGGTAGGTAACGTAATGATGGGTTCCGCATACAACTTTCGTCGCGCCGCCGAGCAGGAGAACCCGGGTACACCGGGCGAAAAGCTTAAAGTCTTTGACATGACCAACTTCTCCTTGGCTCTGGCGCTGCAGGCGGGGGCCATGGGCGTCCCATTTTTGCCGACGCGCACGGCCATGGGCAGCGACGTTCCTAAGGGCAATCATTTCTTCTATCAGATCATTTCACCCTTCGAACCCAAGGAGACGCTGATGGCTGTCCGCGCCATTCAGCCTGACGTGGCGATTGTCCACGTGCAGCGTACCGACAAACACGGCAACGCCCACTGCTGGGGAAATTTCGGCGTCCTGCTGGAAGGTGTGCGCGCGGCCAAGAAAGTAATCGTCTGTGCCGAGGAGATTGTCGAAGACGAGGTCATCGCCAGCGATCCCAATCGCACGGTGATTCCCGGCTTCCTGGTGACGGCGGTGGTGGAGTGCGCTTTGGGCGCGCATCCTTCACCGGTGCAGGGCTACTATAAGCGTGATGACGCGTTCTTCCAGCAGTATCATGAACAAAGCAAGACTGCGGCTGATTTTCAAACGTGGGCAGGCCGCTGGATTTATGGCGTGACTGATTGCGCAGCATACGCGCAGCAACTCAGTTCGGCGCGGGTTGAAGAACTGGGAGTAAAGAACCACGCGTACGCGGCGGCGACAGATTATGGATATTAGGCTGGCAGCTCTTGGCTCCTTGGCCACCAGCACGCAAATGAAAGGCAAGACGCCCGAGAAACTGAGATGAGGTCCGCGGTTGTTTAGAATGAGAGGGAACTGTTCTCGATTGTAAATTGCTAGCCAAGCGGCCAAGCTAGTAGCCAACCCATCATGACAAAAGAACTTATCGAACTCCGCGTGAACGGCCGCAAGTACGAACTGGCGACTGAGCCGAACGCGTTGCTGCTCGACGTGCTACGACAGGATTTGCAGCTTACCGGCTCGAAGCGCGGATGCGACGATTCCTCCTGCGGAGCCTGCACCGTGCTGGTGGACGGTGTCCCGACACTGAGCTGCACCATGCTGGCCCTGAGCTGCGCGAGCGACGAGCGTGGCGCGCCGGAGGTCACCACCGTTGAAGGTATTGCCGAGCATGGAGCGCTGGCGGCAATTCAGAAGGCGTACGGTGATTGGGGCGGCGCGCAGTGTGGATATTGCACTCCGGGATTCATGGTCACGGTGAAAGCGCTGCTGGACAATAATCCGGAGCCGACTGACGAAGATATTCGCGGCGCTCTCAGTGGAAATCTTTGCCGCTGCACTGGGTATACGCAGATGTATCAAGCGATCAAGGCGGCGATTGCGGCTGAGGTCTCCTCTACGTCCCGAACGAAGTGAGGGAGCCCTATGGCGAGCAGGGAATTCCGAACGAGCGACGTGGGTACAACGCTAAGCTTTGCTATTTCGAGAGAATAGGGATCCCTCTCCCGCTTTGCGGGAT
>PLJN01000156.1:0-675 GCA_003140235.1 Acidobacteriaceae bacterium | reverse complement strand
ATGCTGATCGGCAAGATTCTGCACTCGCCATATCCGCATGCACTGATTAAGAAGATTGATACTTCACGCGCCGAAGCGCTGGAAGGTGTCGTCACTGTGGTCACCGGGCCCGACGCGCCGAATAAATACGGCATTCTTCCGGTCGGACACGACGAGACCGCGCTGGCCGTCGAAAAAGTCCGCTATGTGGGAGACAACGTAGCCTGCGTGGTTGCTACGTCCGAAGCGATTGCCGAGCAGGCACTCGAACTGGTTGATGTTGAATACGAAGCGCTGCCTGCATGGTTCGATCCTGAAGACTCCATGAAAGCGGAGACGGACTGGATCCATCCTGAGCGGCCCCATAACATTGAGAAGGACTACCACCACGTTTTTGGTGATCCTGACAAAGGCTTTGCCGAGGCGGATCTGGTTTTGGAGAACCGCTATCTTGCCAACGAAGTAACGCATGCGGCCATGGAGCCGCACTGCACGCTNNCACAAGCTGTCGATCGTGCTGGAGTTGCCGATGTCGCAGATTCGTGTGATCAAACCGCTGGTTGGTGGCGGGTTTGGCGGCAAGAGTGAAGTGATCCCCCTGGAAATCATTGCCGCGGTGGCGGCGCGCAAGGCGCAGGCTCCGGTCAAGATTACGTACACGCGCGAAGAAGTTTTCTGGGCGCATCGTGGACGCCC
>PLJN01000066.1 GCA_003140235.1 Acidobacteriaceae bacterium | reverse complement strand
GCAACCCAGAATTTGCTCTAGACTATTCCGCCCCTTCGGTGCTGGTGCGTTTAAACCCGCTTGATGCGCGCTCATTACAAAGGATTTTCACAGTTCGAGAGTCAGGCGCGGCAGTGCCATGCATCATGGCTGCTGATGACAAAGCTGTCCGATTTCTTATTCTTCGTAGAGATGCAACGCATCTCGCAACGCCTGCACATTCCCTGCAGGTACAGTAGTCAGGTATTTGTGCTCTTTAATTCCACACTCCGCTGTGGCAATCACAGGAATTCCGGCAGCCAGCGCACGAAGCAACGGGCGCGGCGAATATTCGATAAACGCCGGCTGGACTACCACGGACGCCCGATCTAACCAATCTTGGCCAGCGCTTTCAACATTCACTCCTTCCCAAAAACTCTCCATCTCAGAAGCTCCTCCGCCCAACAACAATAGGTCTTTCCCGGTGCCACGTAGCGCTTCGCGCAACTCAAATGCTCCTTTGCGCGCGAGCGCAGGTCCGGGAAAAACGATGCACGAACCAGGTTGGCGCCGGGGCACGGTGGGCAGCTTCCACTCCAGTTGTTGACTCTTGCCGGGAAACAATCCGGCAAGCAGAGCATGTGGCGTAATAATGCTTTCTGCCCGCTCCAAGGCTTCGGCCTCAGCGTCCACCATCCAGCCCGGCGCGCGAAATTCCTGAAATGTCTTGCGCTCCGGGAACCTTGCCGCCAGATCGTCGAGTTTCTTGTGGAGAACGTGCAGCGGCAAACGGGTCATGAAAACAGAGAAATCTCTGCCGCCCAAATCGCCGCGCTGCCACAGGAATGGAAGCAGTGTCTGCGCGAGATACAGATGCGTGGCCGTAATGGAGAGACGTTCGCCGTAATGGTCTGCCAGGCGCTGCGAGCGCGCAACCTGTCCTGCAATCGGTGGCGCTTGCCTGGCTGGGCCAAGCTTGGTCTTCATTGCAGCCAGAAGCGTTAGCGCGTTGGGAGCAACGGTCCTCGAATATCCGTTTGCATCCCATTGATATCTTTGCGGCTGCGCCCGGCCGGAATGAAACGGCAGAAACAATTCGTCTCCGTCTAGTTTCATTCGCGACGCGAACTCATCAAATTCCGGCCAGCATTCTTCGATTAGGAAAGCACTCTTGCTCGGACGGCTGTGATGAGCGGCCGTCACATGGCGAAAACAACTCTCCACGCCGCAATCAGTACACGACTTGACTCGCATGCCCGGACGCGTGTCCGCCTGGGGTTCGCAGATATTCACCAAAGCCTGCCGGCCCCAAAGGCCCACCACCAACTCATGCCTGGATAGCACGGCAGCCATCAGAACGTTTTGCGTTGGCCGGAATCGCAGGTCAACGTAGTTCCAGAAAACAGTGGCATCGCGCCCGCGTTCCGCGGCAGAACCCGGCACAATCGCGGTGTGCGCGTGCCGCTCAACGATCTCGCATCCGGACCGTAGCGCAGCGTCATACAGGACGTTCGAGAGTTGGCACAGCCCTCCGCCAATGGTTGGGATGAGACAACCCTGCCGCAACTCCCGGCCCTGGACATGGCCCTGCGGTTTCCTCGCCCGTCCAATCTGTTTCCAGAAGCTGAAGACTTCTCCGGCTGGGACTTCAACCAAATGCAACCGTAGGCAGGCTTTGCGCAGATTTTGGACTTTACCGAATTGCAACGATGACTCGACTGCGCTCTCATCCGTCCACAGCGGCGACCGGACTTCCGCCAGCAACACGGGATGGGCGGCCTTGGTCCCGTGTCCCAGACGACGCACAGGTTGCGTCAGATCAGACACGAACCGCATCTGGCGAAGGACCGCAGCTTTGGCCCAAAAAACCGCAGAATCAAGAATAGTTGGGCTTTCGTGGGGAATCGCCGCCGTCGCTTCGAGTGCCATACAAGCTATGGAGGCAATCTGGTGCCCAAACCGGCAGGCCTTCACAACCGAAAGAGTGAGACGCGGCAGTGCCGCGTCTCTACGCCACGGTTCTTTCTGATCCGCGTTCATCTGCGCAAATCAGCGGCAAACTCCCTGCCTTCACGGACGAATCTCAATCTTCGTTCCTACCTGCACCAGCGACCAAATCTCTTCAATCTCCGGATTCGTTACCGCAATGCAGCCCCAGGTCCAATCATTTTCCCGATGACGTGCACCGAGCCATGCGAATTCTCGCGGCAGGCCGTGGATCATGATGGCCCCGCCGGGGTCGACTCCCTGATGGCGCGCGCGTTCGCGGTCTTGCGCGTTCGGATACGACACTCGCATCGACAAATGGAACTGGCTGTGCGGGTTCTTGAGATCAATCGCGTATGAGCCTTCGGGTGTTTTGTTGTCGCCTTTTCGGCGTTTCGGGCCTTTCGGATCCAGGCCCAGGGCCACGTGGTATTCCTTGACTAATTTGTCGTGTGAGTACAGGCGCATGATGTGTTCGGACTTAAGAACAATGATGTGGTCAACCGTGGAAGATTGAACAGCATTCTGCGGCGGAGCAGGGGCGGCCAGGAAGAATACTGCCAGGATGAGAGCGACTAATCTCCGCATGACAAAGTAAAACACAGCCGAGGGCGGCTGTGCCACACGATTCTTCTGGCTCCGCCTTCCCGCCCCCATCAGCGTGAATCAGCGAAATCAGCGTCATCAGCGGTAAGGTTTTTGCTGACCTCAGCCAGGCTTCACAATTCGAGAGTCAGACGCAGTGCCGCGTCTCTACGCCACGTTTTATCTGATCCGCGTGCATCTGCGTTAGTCAGCGGCAAACTCTTCCCTGCCTTTGCGTCCTTCTGTAACGACCGCACAGCCGAGGCGGCTGTGGTCCACGATTTTTCAGGCTCAACCTTCCCGCCTAATCAGCGTGAATCAGCGAAATCAGCGTCATCAGCGGTAAGGTTTTTGCTCTCATTGCTCTTCGGCAACAAGAACAAACTCCCGACCATCGCCACCACTGACATTCCGGCAATCACATGTGGCGTGGTGAATAGATGGGTCAACAATCCGGCGATCAGGCTGCCAATCGGTGGCAGACCGAGGAACGCTGCGGAATAGATGCTCATCACGCGGCCGCGCATGTGGTCTTCCGTCATGTGCTGGAGAAGAGTATTGATCGTGGCGACCATCATCACCATGGAGTAGCCGGCGATCATGAGTAGAGCGCACGACAGATAGAACGAGCGAGAGAACGTAAATAAAACAATCGCCAGGAAAAACGCCTCACCGGCGCGGACAACAAACGTCCTGCTCCGGCGTTCGCCGGACAAGTGCGCTACCGTTGCTGCCGCAAAAAATGCGCCTGCCCCGGAACACGCCATGAGCACCCCGAAGCCGGATTCGCCGGTGTGCAGCACCTCACGCGCGAAGTAAGGAATAAAGATGAGATACGGAATGGCCAGCAGGCTGGCGATGGCCGTGAGCACCACCAGGGGCGCCATTTCGGCGTGCGAGAAAACGTGGACGAAGCCCTGTTTGAGCTTGTCCCACAAGCGGCCTTCGGTACGTACTTGACGGTCGGGATAGCGTATGCGCACCAGCGCCAGGATTACCGCGAGAAAACTCAGCCCGTTCAGAAAGAAATTTCCGGCGACCCCGAAAGCGGCCATGGCCAGTCCACCGAGCGTTGGTCCCAGGACACGGGACATATTGAATTGCGCAGAGTTCAGAGCAATCGCGTTGCTCAGGTCCTCACGCGGCACGAGTTGCGGCACTAACGCTTGATAGCTCGGCGTGTTGAAAGACACCGCGAGGCCCGTCGCCAAGGCGAGCAAGACGATCTCACGTACCGTGATGATCTTCCGGTAAGCAAGCGCGGCCATGATGAAAGCGACAAACATCATGGCGGATTGCGTGACGATCAGCATTTTGCGCACGTTCACGTGGTCGGCGATCACGCCACCGATCAAAGCAAAAAGCAGAATCGGGAAGGACGACGCAAATCCCACCACTCCGAGCCAGAACGGAGAATTCGTAAGATCGAGCACCAGCCAGCCCTGGGCGACGTTCTGCATCCAGGTGCCGATGTTGGAAAGAAAATTCCCGGCCCAGAAGAGCCGGAAGTCCGGATAGCGCAGCGCACGCGCAATTCTTGGCAGCTCGAACGCCGTCCCGACCGCGGTGGTGACGGCGGCTTCGATCTCCGCGGTGTCGGTGGCATCGGCGTCAGTCATTGCTGCGCCGCCATTTGTCTGTGAGTTCGAAGTCAATGCGGATTAACCGTGGTGGCGATTCGAACAAATGCCACTTGATAGTGTAAGCTTTTTTGTTTGTCGCAGGCCGCATAGGAGAATACGTTGAAACTCACCCATTGGACCGCCGCCCTATTGGTTTTTGTGCTGACCAGCTTTGCCCAGCAGGACGCGAACAAACCCGCGCCGCCGAGCCAGGTTTTTGGGTTCCGCGACTTTACCCAGCAGCGCCAGTGGGACCAGAAGTTTATGTCCGTGCCGGACCCGGCGCGCGCCGAGGAACACCTGCGCATTTTGACTGCCGAGCCTCACGTGGCGGGATCGCCCGAAGACAAGAAAACCGCCGACTACGTTGCGCAGAAATTCAAAGAAGCCGGACTGCAGACGCAGATTGTGGAATACAAAGTCTGGATGAATCGTCCGGCGGAAATCAGTGTGACTGTGACGGCGCCGGCCAACGTTAAAATGCATGGGCCTTCGCGGGAACATGTTTCCAACGATCCTTATCAGGACGATCCGCGCATTCTTCCTCCGTTCAATGGCTCTTCTCCTTCGGGCGATGCTGAAGCAGATGTTGTCTACGCGAACTATGGCCGTCCGGAAGATTTCAAGAAGCTCGAAGAAATGAAAGTGGATGTCCGCGGAAAGATTGTGATTGTCCGCTATGGCAACAATTTCCGCGGAGTGAAGTCGTTTGTGGCGGAAGAGCACGGCGCGGCGGCCGTCATTATTTATTCCGACCCGTGGGACGACGGTTACTACAAAGGTGATGCGTATCCGAAAGGGCCGTGGCGTCCGGAAAGCGGTGTGCAGCGTGGCTCGATTCAGTACATGTTCAAATATCCCGGCGACCCGACCACGCCCGGCATTGCGTCGGTACCGTCATTGCCGGATTCGCAACGCGTGAGTCCCGAACTCGCCACGGACATGGCAAAGATTCCGACGACTCCCATCTCGTATGGCGACGCTGCTCCGATCCTGCAAAACCTTGGTGGACCGGAAACGCCGCGCGACTGGCAGGGCGCTCTTCCCTTTACTTATCACGTAGGCCCCGGGCCGGTGAAAGTGAAAGTCCATCTGAAACAGGATTATCGCTACTGGCCAATCTGGAATGTGATCGGGAAAATTCCCGGCGCAAAATATCCGAACGAATGGGTGGTGCTGGGCAACCATCGCGATGCGTGGGTCTACGGCGCCGTCGATCCGAATAGCGGCACTGCCGCCATGCTGGAGACTGTCCACGGGCTGGGCGAATTGCTGAAGCAGGGCTGGCGGCCGGACCGGACCATCATCTTTGGAAGTTGGGATGCCGAAGAAGAAGGGCTGATCGGTAGCACCGAGTGGGGCGAAGAACACGATCACGAAATCAGCAGTAACGCCGTGGCGTATTTTAATCTGGACGTTGCTGTTTCTGGTCCAAACTTCAACGCACAGGCTGTTCCGAGCTTGAAAGGATTTGTTCGCGAAGTAACGCGCCAGGTGCCCAGCCCGAAAGGCGGCACCGTCTACGAAGTTTGGAAAGAACAAAGAGAAAGAACCGCACGACAAGAACCCGACCCTACCCAAAACCGCGTGCCCAATGCGAAAGTAGAAAACGATGTCCCGGTCGGCGACCTGGGTAGCGGCTCTGACTACAGTGTGTTCATCCAGCATTTAGGCGTGCCATCGGCGGACATGACGTCGAGCGGACCGTACGGCGTTTATCACTCCGCGTTCGACAACTTTGCATGGTTCAAGAAATTCGGTGATCCAACTTTTGTCTACGAACAGCAGATGGCGCGCGTGTTTGGACTGGAAGCCCTGCACATGGCCCAGGCTGACGTGTTGCCGTACGACTATGCGCTTTACGGCAGAGAAATTGGCGCGTACATCGACACCGCCAAAAATAGAGCGCAGCAGATGCTCGGCGCCAACGCGCCCGATTTCTCTGCAGCGTCACAAGCGGCGCGACGTTTCTCGGATGCCGGCGCGAGAGTGTTGGCGATCCAGAGAAATCCGCCGCAAGACGCGGCCAGGCTCAACCATGTCCTGATCGCAGCCGAGCGCGCACTGTTGATGGAAAAAGGACTGCCGAACCGTCCATGGTTCAAGCACTCCATCTACGCACCGGGTCAATATACTGGATACGCCGCGGTGGTAATTCCCGGAGTGAACGAAGCCATCGACGCCAAAAATGGTCCGCTCACTACGCAGCAATTGCAGGTGTTGACCGAAGCTCTGAACCGAGCGTCGGCCGTGCTTGAGGGATATCGCTGAGTCAGTCGCAGCTCAGACTACTTACTGGCCGCGAGCTTCTCGACCAGTTGCGAGTAATCCTTCTTCTCAATCCCGTGGACTAGTTTATTGAACTCATCCACTTTCTGTGAATAGTTCATAGAACAAAACTTGGGGCCGCACATGGAACAGAACTTGGCTTCTTTGTAGTAATCGTCTGCCAAAGTTTCGTCGTGCATAGAACGCGCGGTCTCCGGGTCGAGCGAAAGCTCAAACTGCTTTTCCCAATCGAAGGTATAACGAGCGTAGCTCAGAGCGTCATCGCGGTCGCGCGCGCCGGGCCGGTGACGGGCAATGTCGGCAGCATGTGCCGCGATGCGGTACGCGATCATGCCTTGCTTGACATCTTCCGCGTTTGGCAATCCAAGGTGCTCTTTAGGTGTAACGTAGCAAAGCATCGCCGCACCGTGATACCCGATGAGCGCAGCGCCTATCGCGGAGGTAATGTGGTCGTATCCCGGAGCGAAATCCGTAACGAGCGGTCCGAGTGTGTAAAACGGCGCAGCGTGACACCATTCAACTTCCTTGTCCACTTGCTCTTTGATCTTGTCGAGCGGCACGTGGCCCGGACCTTCGATCATCACCTGGACATCATGCTCCCAGGCTTTCTTCGTCAGCTCGCCTAAAGTGCGCAGCTCGGCGAACTGGGCTTCATCGCTGGCGTCCGCAACGCAACCGGGGCGCAGTCCGTCGCCCAGTGAGTACGAGACGTCATATTTCTTCATGATCTTGGTGAAATCGTCAAAGCGTTCGTAGAGAAAATTTTGTTTGCGGTGATGCGCCATCCACTGGGCCATGATCGCGCCGCCGCGGCTTACGATTCCCGTAATGCGGCTCGACACCAGCGGAAGATACTGAATCAGAACTCCGCAATGAAGTGTGAAATAATCCACTCCTTGCTGCGCCTGTTCTTCGACGACTTCAAGCATCAGATCAGCGCTGAGGTCTTCAATCCGCTTCACGCGCGATACGGCTTCATAAATCGGAACAGTGCCAATGGGCACGGGCGAATGCCGCAGGATAGCTTCGCGAATCTCCCGTATGCCGCCGCCGGTGGAAAGGTCCATGACGGTGTCGGCGCCATAGTGGACAGCAGTGTGCAGCTTCCGCAACTCTTCGTCCACGTCGGACGTAATCGCTGAATTGCCGATGTTGGCGTTGATCTTGCACAACGACGCCACGCCAATGGCCATCGGCTCCAGTTCAGGATGATTAATGTTCGCCGGAATAATCATGCGGCCGGCGGCCACTTCGTCGCGCACGCTCTCGGGCGAAAGTTTTTCGCGCTCAGCGACATACATCATTTCTTCGGTGACCAGGCCTTTGCGGGCGAAGTGCATTTGGGAAACATTGTTGTCGCCTGTGCGCGCGGCTTCCGCGCGCCGCCGTGCTATCCATTCTTCGCGGACTTTCGGACGGTTGTGACCGTTGCCTGAACTCATGAGCGCCACCTATCTTGCTAACTTGGTGTATCGGACTTTTCATTATAACCGCCGTTTCAGTGAGCGCCGTCTGAGAGAATTCGGATTCGGATAACAACGATTCAGAATGCCGTGTTCTGTCATAGGCAAACATCACTTGACCCGCGCTGCTTGCGAGGCTAACCTTGAGAGTCATGTCACAGTCCAAAGGCCAGATCATCAAATTCGGATCAGCCATCACCGTTATTGTGTTCGCTTTGTGTTATCTCGCCTGGACCGGAGTTCAGGAGAGCAAGAGCTACTACATGACGATCAAAGAGCTGCACTCCGACCCTTCGGCCTACACCAAGCGGCTGCGCGTTGGCGGAAATGTTGAGCCCGGATCGATCCATCAGGTCGGAACGACTGCGGACTTTGTTCTCGTCGAGGTCGACCCCAAGACCAGCGAGCGCTCGACTCTCCGTGTAAATTACAAAGGCACCGAGCCGCCGCCCGACACTTTCAAGGACAACGCACAAGCGCTGGTCCTCGGCGAATTCAGTAAAGACGGCACATTCCACGCCCGTGAAATCCAGGCCAAGTGCGCGTCCAAGTATGCGGCGCAGCCGGCAACTGCTGGCGCTGCGCCATCGCCATCCGGCGCAAAAGGAAACTGAGATCACACCGAGCGCTGAAGCTCCTCCGGTATCCGTCCAAAACGTCTCCAAGATTTACGGCCGCACGGCCGCGGTGCGTGATGTTTCGTTCACGCTAGCGCCGGCGCGCTTCTACGTGCTGCGCGGAGAAAACGGCGCCGGCAAGTCCACTCTTCTGCGGATGATCGCCGGCCTCAACCAGCCAACGCAGGGCGACGTCCGAATCTTCGGACACAAAACAAAAGACACCCGCGCGCACGTCGGATACATGGCCCACGCTCCTCTTCTTTATGACGAACTCTCCGGCATGGAGAACCTTCGTTTCTTCGGCGAGCTCTACGGTATTCGGTCTGACGACGTTTTGCAAAAAGCCATGCAACGTGTCGGCCTGGACCCCGCTCTCACCCGACGAGTTGGCCAATACTCGCAAGGCATGCGCCAGCGTTTGTCATTGGCAAGGGCCATCTTTCATTCTCCGCAGTTGTTGTTGCTCGACGAACCTTTTTCCAACGTCGATCCTGAATCGTCCACGCAAATCGCAAAGCTTCTTGCGGACATGCGTTCCGCCGGCAATACCATTCTTCTGGTCACGCACCAGCTCGGCTTGATGGCGGAGTTGGCGGACGAATTTCTAGTCCTCTCAGCCGGTGAACTCGTTTCACAGACTTCATCACGGCGGACGGACGCATGACGAATTCTCTGCTCCGGCTGATCAAGGCCAATCTCGCCAAGGACCTGCGTCTGGAATGGCGGTCGCGCGATGTGTTCAACGCCATGCTGTTTTTCGCGTTACTGGTAGTCGTGATCTTCAGCTTCGCATTCGAACCCACAACAGAAGAATCGCGCCGTCTAGCCGGCGGCTTGTTCTGGGTGGCGTTTTTATTTTCGACAATCGTGGCACTCAACCAGTCCTGGGCCCGCGAGCTGCGCAACGGCGTGCTCGACGCATACCGCGTGTCCCCCGCCCCGGCCGAGGCGCTGTTGCTGGGTAAGGTGGTAAGCAATTTTATTTTCGTCGCGCTGCTCGAATGCCTCATGGTTCCTCTGTTTATCTTGTTCTACAATCTCAGCTCAGCGGGCTCGATCTGGCAGCTTGCGGTCATACTGTTTCTCGGAACGTGGGCCCTGGTCATCAACGGAACGTTTTTCGCCGCCATGTCCATCCGCACACGCAACCGCGAACTCATGCTGCCGCTGTTGCTGTTACCTGTATCCATTCCGGCGGTCACCAGCATGGTGGGCGCCACAACCGCAGTGCTAACCGGAGACGGTTCGCCGCTGCCGCAAATGAAACTGCTGGCCGTATATTGCGTGGTATTCACAGCGGCCAGTTTCGCATTGTTCGACATGGTGCTAAACGCAGAATGAAATCCAAACTCTATCCTCTTCTAACTGTACTCACGTTCGCACTGCTCAGCTACGGAACATATCTCGGTCTGGGCAACGGCCCGGTCCAGGCCACCCAATCGCCCGACCGGGTTGACGCCAGTCCCAAGCCGGTCGTTCTCGCAGTAAGCTCATCGGCAATCTTCAAAGTCGGAGACACCGCAATCATCGATAGCGTAGATTCCGGTGTCCGCGAAAAAGAGATGGTCATCGCCATACCGGACACCACGCACGTCACAGTTGC
Organism: Acidobacteriaceae bacterium; assembly: GCA_003140235.1. Taxonomy (GTDB): domain Bacteria; phylum Acidobacteriota; class Terriglobia; order Terriglobales; family Acidobacteriaceae; genus Angelobacter. The sequence goes on along the minus strand of PLJN01000066.1, from coordinate 1,006 downwards.
CAAACTGGACCACGTTCACAATGAGAACCCCTTCGCCATTGCAGACAAGCTGCCGTTCGCGCAGCAACTCAAATCGCCCGCGCCCACCGAGTTCACAATGGGCAACGTGCAGCGCATCTTCTATTACCACGTTCCCGCAGCCACTTGCGCGTACACGCTTTTCCTGGTCAACTTTGTGGCGTCCATCATTTTCCTGTGGAAGCGCAGCGCCACCGCCGACCTGTGGGCCGTCACGTCTGCTGAAGTGGGCCTGGTCTTTGCCACAGTCGTACTGGTCACCGGACCCATCTGGGGCAGAATCGCATGGAACACCTGGTGGGCCTGGGAACCCCGGCTCACCACATTCCTTGTCCTCTGGCTCCTCTATGTAAGCTATCTGGTCCTGCGCCGCTCGGCCGAAGGCGGCGCCGGAGCAATTCTCTCCGCGGCCGTCGCCATCTTCGCGTTTCTCGATGTTCCTTTCAGCTACATGGCCAACCGCTTGCGCGGACACCATCCGCCACCCGTCACTCTGGAAGATCCCGGCATGAAATTCGTCCTGATGGTAAACATGCTGGCTTTCCTCCTGTTTGCCGGACTCATCCTCTGGCTGCGCAGCGATCTGGAAAAAGTAAGCCGCAAAATCTCCGCCGCCCACATTCAAAAAGCAGCCCGAGGCGCCATGGCCTGCCTCGCTCTACCGGCTGTCTTTCTGTTCCAGGAACGCCAGAACCTCAATCCAACAACTTTCATGCTCGCCGGGTATATCGCTACGTGGGTCATCTATCTTGCTTACTTGCTGTTCCTGATGGCCAAGATGGCAAAGCTAAAAAAGGAAGCCGCCGAGTTGGGGATGTGAAGGATTGGTCCCGGCGATGACGGTGGAGCGCAGCCGCCGGTTCCCCCGCAAGCCCGGTTTTGGCTTTCTGGGGTGGAGGTACCCTCGGCTGCAGGTGTGTGAGGACGCAATAGCGGTAGGCCTGGAACCGTGGCAGTTTCGCTAACTTCGTGTTCCTTTGTACTACGA
>PLJN01000132.1 GCA_003140235.1 Acidobacteriaceae bacterium | reverse complement strand
ACGTTGGTGGGGCCGGGAATCTGTAGAAAATGGCGGCCTGTATGAATCATGTCAGTACTCCGCTCAGTACTCCGCAAGACGATAGAGCTATTAATGTACCTGTACCTGCGTATCTTGGATAGCTTTTTCTCCCGTTCCGCAATCGGGAAAGCCTGTGCAACAAAAGCTACAAATCTCCCACAATTTTCTGCAGCTGCCGCGCAACTTCCTGCGGGTCCGTGNNAACTTACTGGCTCTCCAATTCGCACCTGGACAACGCCCGGCTTTGCAAAATGTTTTTTCGCCACCTTGAGCGGATACAGCCCGTCAATCCGCATGGGAAGCACCGGCACATCCAGCCGGTTGGCAAGAATGCCCACACCGCTGCGGAATTCGTTGATCTCGCCTGTCTCCGTGCGCTTGCCTTCAGGAAAGATCAGCACGTTGTAGCCGCGCGCGGCGACGTTCGCCGCAAATTGGAAACTCTCGCGGTAGCGCGCCCGTTGAGGAAGAGAGAACACGTTGAACAACGCGGTGATCAAACCGTACTGCATCTGCTCCCACCAGCGGCGCAGAAAAAACAAATTCCGCGGCGGATAACGCATGGCCCGCAACATTTCACCGGACATGGCAGGCGCGACCCGGTTTCGCAACCGCAATGGCAGCGCCGCGAGAATGAATCCAATATCAATCTTGCTAATGTGATTGCAGGCAATCACAACTGGACCATGAACGTCCTTCAGCTTCTCGCGGCCCGTGATTTTCGGGTGCGCCATGATCATGAGATAAGGCCACGTCAGCGTGTGATAAATAAAGACACGAAACCACCGTATAGGCCAACTCAAGGCCCAGCGCGAATAAGGATATTTCGATTTGCTGTCTGTCGGCGCAGGCATAGCCGCTTGCTCCTGCGAATTACTTCCAGTGCCGTTCTGTGATGGTGCGGAGGTTCCCAAGTCCGCTGAGATCGCTTGCTCGGACTTACCGTTCATCTGTGCTTCGGCAGCCAGACGAATCAAATTGATCTTTGGTTTCTGTGTAGATGTTCGCGGAAAATCCTCATCCGGCCACACAAACCACGAGCGGACTCGCTGAAAGTCAGCCAGTAAAGTATTGGCAGCGGCCACGGTAGTCTTGGGCGACGCGCCGTCTTGCATGATCAGCGCAGCGCAGGCCTCGGCGTTTCCACCGCGGGCCACCCCGACCACCACGCAGTCGCGCACACCGGGCTGCCTGCGCAGCGCCTGCTCCAGGTCTTCCGGATAAATCTTCAACCCGGCGGGCGTCACAATCACGTTCTTGCTGCGGCCTTTGAAATAAAGATTGCCCTGCTCATCCATGGCCCCAAGGTCACCGGTGCGAAACCAGCCTTCTTCTCCGGACACGGGCTTGCGTTCTTTTCCTTGCCAGTATTGGAGTGCCACGTTGGCACCGCGCACCAAGATCTCGCCGGTGTCGGGATCAAGTTTCATTTCGCGTCCCGGCAGCACTTTGCCAATCGACTTGCGCCCAACTTTAAACGGATGATTCAGGCTGATGAGCGAGCTGGTCTCCGTCAATCCATATCCCTGGACGACGACGTAGCCCAGCCGCCGCCAGAATTCTTCCGTGTCCTGGTCCAACGCCGCGCCGCCGGAGATGAGCGCCCAGAATTTCCATCCCAGCTTGCGATGGACTTTTCGGAATCGCCACCAGCGCTTGAGGAAATGCCCCTGGATCGGCAGCGTCAGTTTCCTGTTGAGATATGGGAAGTCGTGTTCAATTTTCCGGCGCACGGACTCGACGACTCGCGGCACCGCGACGAGAACAGAAATCCGCTCCCGCTTGATGGACGCGATAATCCCATTCGGCTTAAGGGTGTCCTGAAAAATAACGGTCCCGCCAATCAGCGGCGGAATAAACATTCCCAGAAACTGCCCAAACACATGGCTCAGCGGCAACATGTTGGCAAAACGCACCGGATGAAAAATGCGCTCGTACTTGCGGTACTTGGGAATTTCCCGTTCGATTGGATCAACGCTGGCCAGCAGGTTCCCGTGCGATAACACCACACCGCGCGGTTCGGCGGTGGTTCCGGACGTAAAGACAATCTGCGCGACATCGTTGCGGTCGAGCACCTGGGGCGCATACGGCGCAGCAGATAAGTGCGCCAGCGAGTCGCCCAGAGTTTCCAGATCTAGGTGCGGACGAACTCCCGCAAGTCCGGCAAGCGCGGCAGAGCAGACAACCAGCATGGCTTCCACGTCGTCGGCAACACGCTGGGCAAAATCCTGCGCGGCAATCCGGTCCATGGGGACAGCCACCACCCCGCGCAACATGCATCCGAAAAATGCCGCTACCCACTCCGCGCAGTTTTCTCCCCAAAGCATGACCCGGTCGCCGTGGCCAATTTCACGGGCCTCCAACTCGCGAGCAAAGCGAAACGCCATCTCCGCCACCTGACCGTAGCTCCGCCGGACAGTCTCCGGCCCCCGTCGGTAGACGAAAGCTGTCTCGGAGCCGAGGTCCAAATAAAGCTGGGCGAATTGGGCCAGAGATTTCATGATTGCCATTCAATACTATCCGGGGACGGGGAAATCCGGGTTACGGCAAAACGCGACACTTGGTTTTTGGTACACGTCGAACCACTGTTTTCTCTTTTTCTTTATCCCCACCCTCCCCTCCACCCCAAGGGTAACCCAAGCGTCGAAGCCTGTCTTTGACCGCCAATTTCTGATCTTCGTTCATCGCTAAGTGCTTCATTTGCAAGTGCTTGGTACGACAAAATGGGGGGCGGTTGTCAATGACATAATTTGTCACAAAAAGTTGTCAAAACCGTTCTTGTTGGCGCCCTATTACGAGTGACGAAGCGGAAATGGCTCACGTATACACTCAGCGAGTGTTGGAAGATTTGTACGATGATCGGTCAACAGCCGAGGCGGTTTTGAAGATCAAGGGGGTCGGATTTAGCGATACCTGTCGGGGCTGGTTTCCTCAGCACGCTCTTACATACGAAGGTGGAGTAGCCATCAAGATCAAGCGTCCGTTGATAAGCGTGGCTACACGTACAACATCGCGGATCCATAGCATTACCGCTCTGAAAAACAGCAAAACTCTTATTGAGTTTTGGAACCTTTAGAGTACAATCTATTGAATTTCCAGAGGCGTGCCCAATGAACTCCACAATAATCGCAGCCATAATCGGTCTGGTTGGCATTGTTGTTGGCGCTATTCTAAAGGAAGTATTACCAAAACTGCTTTCACGCGGGCCAAAAGGGCACAGTCTTCTTGGAGATTGGGATTCGTCGTGGGGGCCTTTCCCTAGTGGACCGCTTACACAGTATGAAACGTTGACAATTCACCAGCAGCGTGGCTTCACAATTGCAGGGACTTCCACGAGGGCCGAACAACCGGACAAGAAGTGGAAAGTCGAAGGTAGATACGACGGAACATTTCTCCAAATGTACTATTTCCCTTCGAAAGATTCTAAAGATACCGACTTCCTTGATTATGGATGTTATTTCTTGAAGAGGAAAGCTGCCGGCAATTTCGAGGGATACTCAACCGGCTTTGGAGCGTATGACGAGGAGATCTCCAAGGAAGGCATCACTGCTGACTATCATGTGATGACTCGACATGTGGTCGGCCCGACACGCTAGTTATGAAAAAGATTCCTGGTCGTTCGTGGTTCCATTCTCGCGTAGAAATTCGTGCCTCGTGCATCCAAGGGAGCGGCCTTTTCTCATGTGGGACCATCACTAAAGGCGAAAAAGTAATGGTGTGGGGCGGTCGGTTGTTTAACCGTGATGAAATTAGGTCTGGCAAAGCGAAGCCGAACAGCGTGAGCGGTTTCTGCGAAGGTTTGTATCTGGGGCAAGAGATTGGAGACCCCGATATGCCTGACCAATTCTTGAATCACTCGTGCGATCCAAATCTCTGGATGACCGATGAAGTGACTCTTGTCGCGAGGAGGAACATCAAGCCTGGAGATGAGATAACTGCCGATTATGCGATGTGGGAGATAGACAGCGATTGGAGGATGGACAACGTCTGCAATTGCGGTGCCTTGCTGTGCAGAGGGATGATAACAGGCGAAGATTGGCGCCTGAAGGAAATCCAAATGCGGTACGCTGGACATTTTTTACCACTCATTAATAAGCGCATTGTTGCAATAAACGCGAGCGACGTGACGCAAGGCCGGGAGGATGTACGGACTGCTGGCCTTGCTCGTCCCCGGCCGCTATGACTGTTGCAAACCCGCCACCTTTACTCACACCGCAATGCAATCATCGGATCAATCCCGGCAGCGCGACGGGCGGGAACATAGCTTGCGGTCAAGGCAACCAAGGTGAGGAGCAGTGGAATTGCGGTAAAGGTGAGCGTGTCCGTCGCGTTGATTCCAAACAGCAAGCTGCTCATGAAGCGGGTTAAGACAAATGATCCCGCCAAACCGATCGCCACGCCGACAAGCGCCAGCGTCATGCCTTGGCGGACAACCAGTCCCAGAATGTTCTTTTGGCTGGCGCCCAGCGCGATGCGGATTCCTATCTCACGTGTGCCCTAGCTGACCAGGTAGGCGATGACGCCGTAAATCCCAATGGTCGCCAGCACCAGCGCTACTCCGGAGAACAGGCCGAGCAGGACCATGGAAAAGCGACGGCGGGCCAGCGATTCATCTACGCGCTGGGCTATGGTGCGCACGCGGTAAATTGGAAGATCGGGATCGAGGCTGTGAATCTCTCGGGTGACAGCCGCCGTGAGCGCTGACGGGGCAGCGCTGCCGCGGGCCACCACGTTGATTTCACGCGTACGGAACTGGGTTTGAGGAAAATAAAAGGCGATGCGCGAATCGGCGTCGAGCCCGTACTGCTTGATCCGGCCTACGACTCCGACGACCGTCAGCCACGGCGCATCTTCTTTTGCGCCGCCGTAGTGGATGCGTTTGCCGATTGGCTCCTGATTCGGCCAGAGTTCCTGCGCCATGTATTCGTCGACAATGACCACACGCGGGTTCGTGTACGTGTCCTGCTCGTTGAAGAAGCGGCCTTTGCGGAGCGGAATCTGCATGGCCTGGAAGTAGTCTCCGCCGGCGATGCGCTGGTCTGCGTTGATGAAGTTCTCACCCGGCGGCGGCACGCGGCCCTCCACCGTGATTGGTCCCCAGGCAAACATCCCGCTCAACGGCAGCGCGGTCACGCCGCCGGACGCGCTCACTCCCGGCAAATGTTCCAGGCGTTCCCAGAGTTCGTGGTATGTATCGAGCACGGCTTGCCGGTTGTCGTACTTGTGGCCGGTCATAGTGAGTTCAAACGTGAGCACGCCGTTGAGATTGAAGCCGGGATTCTTCGCGAATGCGCGAACGGCGTAGCGCAGGTCCTGGAGGAGCGTGTTCATGCCAAAGAAGCCATCGTAACGCAACACGTGGGATTGTCAATGACGCCTAAGTCCACTACGTCCGTGTGCCCTTGTCATTCCGAGCCACAGCGAGGAATCTGCTTTCCTGGTCCTTTGCCATGAGACCGGCGAGAGCAGATCCCTCACCCCTTCGCTACGCTCCGGGGTTCGGGATGACAATCCCAGGCGGGAATTGATGTGATCCACGCTGTCGGTTAAGCGAAGCTGTTCAGAGCCAGCAGCCTTTCTACGTGCTGTAATCCGCGTTGATGTGTACATATTCTGCAGTCAGATCGCAGGAGAGAAAATCGAGCTTGGCCTTGCCCAGACCCAGATTGAAACGGATGTCATACGCCGGCTGTTTCATGTACTCGTGGGCGTGAACTTTGTCGAATGGATGAGCAGCGCCATTGCGGCAGATTTGCTGGTTACCTAGATAAATGTTGATGTGGTCCGGTTTGACCTTGACGCCGGAGTAGCCGATGGCCGCGAGCATGCGTCCCCAATTGGGATCACATCCGGCCCATGCGGTCTTGACCAGAGGGGAGTTCGCGATCGCGCTTGCGATCTGCCGGGCTTCCGCTGTGCTGCGGGCCTGCTGGATCTTGAGCGTGACAACGTGCTTTGCCCCTTCACCATCACGGATGATTTGCTCAGCGAGTGAACGGCAAACGTCAGCGAGAGCTGCAGCGAACTGCTTGCGTACGGATTTGAATTGCACGCCGCTCTTGCCGCTGGCCAGGAGTAACGCCGTGTCGTTGGTTGATGTGTCGCCGTCAATGGAGATGTTGTTGAAGCTTTGGTCCACGGCATTCTTCAGGCAGAGTTGCAATTCGCGCCGCGTTGCGATCACATCAGTAAATAAGTACACGAGCATGGTCGCCATATTGGGATGAATCATTCCGGCGCCTTTGGCGGCGCCAACCAGACGGACAGTTTTCTTCTTGAATACAAATTCTGCCGCCGCGATTTTCTTACGCGTGTCCGTGGTCATGATGGCGGTGGCGAATTTGTCGAAAGCTTCCGGACCGGCATTGGCCGATGCAATCAGGACAGGAAGCGCGGTCACGATCTTTTCGAAAGGCAGTAGGACGCCGATGATTCCTGTGGAAGAAGGGAATACATGGCTGGCATCCGTGCCGAGCACTTTAGCAGTGGCTGAGCAAACGACCTTGGCAGCGCGAACGCCATGCGCACCCGTAGCGCAGTTCGCGTTGCCGGCGTTCACGATCACTGCCTGAATCTTCCCGCGCGAACGCCGCAAATGCTCGCGGCCCACCGTGACCGGCGCTGCTACTACCTGGTTTCGTGTAAACATGGCTGCGGCGGAAGCGCCATCGGGTGCTAAAGCCAGAGAAACGTCCGGCTTGCCGCTGGCTTTGATGCCTGCGGTGCCGGAGGAGAAAAGAAATCCTTCAGGAAGGGAGAAGCTCACGCCCCGAGCCTCACCAGAGGAATCAGAATTTGCGGATCGCGCGGGCCGGTGTGCTGCGGAATGGCGCCACGTACCATGGCGACTTCGTCGCACGCGAACAAGTTAGGGCAGTGAACGCAGTCTTTATATATCTTGTCGGGAAGCTCCTGCCGGCTGGCGGTGGAGAATCCCATGTGTCCAAAAAAGTCGGGGATGCGGGTGAACAGGCAAACGCAGGTCACGTGATGACGCTCGGCTTCTTCGAGCAGTGCTTCAACGAGCTTGCGACCGGCGCCGAGTCCTTTGGCGGCGGGATCAACGGCGATGCTGCGAATTTCCGCGAGGTGCTGTCCGTAAAGATGGAGCGCGCCGCAGCCGATGATCTTGCCGTTCTCTTCATTTTCTGCGACAACGAAGTCGCGGACGTTCTCGCAGAGCTCAGCCAGTGTGCGCGGCAGCAGCGTTCCCTTTTGGGCGTAGGGCTGGATGATGGCGTGGATATGCTCCACGTCGGGCAGCACGGCGTTACGCGTACGTACCATGGACTCCCTGCAATGCGGCCAGACTCTGGCGTGCGTCTTTCAACGCCTGCTGCACACGATTAGGCGCTGTTCCGCCAGGGACATCATGGCAGGCCAGCACAGCTTCCAGCGTGAGATTGTCGAAAATGTCAGCCTCGAATGCCGGACTAAACTCCTGCAACTCGGCGAGTGAGAGTTCCTGCAACTCGCAGTTCTTGGTCATGCACTTCTGTATAGCATGGGCCACAGCTTCATGCGCCAGACGAAACGGGACGCCATGCCGCGCCAGATACGTAGCTGCTGCCATGGAATTCATGAATCCTTTTTCGCAAGCGTTGCCCATACGCTCAAAATCAAAGATGACTTGCCGCATGAATCCGGCGGCAATCTCCACACACTGGCTGACAGTAACGGCAGCATCAAACAACGGCTCCTGCGTCTCCTGCATGTCTTTGTTGTAAGCCAGTGGCAGGGACTTCAGCGCGGTCAGCAGCGTTACCTGCGCGCCAATCAGCCGGGCGGACTTGCCGCGGATGAGTTCCAGCGCGTCCGGATTTTGCTTTTGCGGCATGGCGCTACTGCCGGTGGAATATGTTTCCGGTAAGCGAATGAAGCTGTACTCCTGCGTGGCGAAAAGAATCAGTTCTTCCGCCCAGCGGCTCAGGTGGACACCGATCAGCGAAAGCGCGTTGACGAATTCAATGGCAAAGTCGCGGTCAGAGGTTGCGTCTACGCTGTTGGCGGTGGGCCGGTCAAATTCCAGTTGCTCGCTCATCAACTCGCGGTCGAGCGGAAGAGTAGCACCCGTTACTGCGCCTGAGCCCAGCGGACATTCATTCAGACGCCGGCGGCAATCGGCGAGGCGCGCGCTGTCACGCGATGCCATCTGAAAATATGCAAGCAGCCAGTGCGCTACCAGAACCGGCTCGGCCCGTTGCAGATGCGTGTACGCCGGCATCACAGCCAGCTTGGCCTCTTCAGCGCGAGTGAGCAGCGCTTCCATGAAGTCGGCGAGCAAGGCTGTGATTTCATCGATGCGTCCGCGGACGAACAGGCGCAGGTCGGTGGCAATCTGCTCGTTGCGGCTGCGTCCGCTATGGAGCTTTTTTCCGGTGTCGCCGATCAGATCGACCAGGCGCTTTTCGACAAAGTGGTGAACGTCTTCGGCTTCGGGGTCGTAAAAAAACTCTGGGTCGCCTTCACTCTTTTTTGCGATCTGGTCGAGGCCGGAAAGGATCAGGCCCCACTCTTCCGCATTGAGCACGCCTGCAGCGCCCAGTGCCTGTGCGTGGGCGCGGCTCGCCGCAAGTTCGTGCAGAAGCAGCTTCTGGTCAAAAGGAAACGACCGCTGCCAGTGTTCGAACTGCGGGTCGAGCGGTTGCCGAAACCGACCTGACCACATCTTCACTTGGTGATCTCCTGATGGGCCGTGCGCTTGTTGCGCAGAGCGCGGGAGCGTGCCGGCAAACCGAGAATGCGAATAAATCCAGCGGCGTCTTTTTGGTCGTAACTCTCGCCCATGGTGAATGACGAGAGATCGGTACGATAGAGTGAATACTCCGATTCGCGGCTGGCAATGGTGACGTTGCCTTTGTATAGATTGAGTGTGACGGTGCCGGTGATTTCCTGCTGCGTCTGTGCGACGAATGCGTCGAGCGCTTCACGCAGCGGCGTGAACCACAGTCCGAAGTAAACCAGTTCGGCGTATTTCAGCGCGACCTGTTCCTTAAAGTGCATCAGCTCACGCTCAAGAACAAGCGCTTCCAGTTCGCGATGCGCCGCGAGCAGCATGGTCCCGCCGGGAGTTTCGTAACAGCCGCGTGATTTCATGCCGACAAAGCGGTTCTCGACCAGATCGATGCGGCCAATGGCGTTACGTCCGCCAATTTCGTTGAGCAGTTCGACCAGAGACACCGCGTCGAGCTTCTGCCCGTCAACCGAAACCGGCGTGCCCGCTTCAAATCCGATGGTAACTGTCTCTTCGCGGTCCGGCGCTTCCTGCGGAGAACGCGTGAGCTGCCATGTGGAATCGAGGGGCGCGTTTGCGGGATCTTCCAATTCGCCACCTTCGTGACTCAGGTGCCAGATGTTGCGATCACGGCTGTGGATTTTCGTTCTGCTGGCCTCGACGGGAATGCCGCGCTTCTCCGCGTAGTCGAGGCAATCCTCACGCGACTTCAGGTCCCACTCGCGCCACGGAGCAATCACTTTCAACTCCGGCGCCAGCGCCTGGAACGCGTGTTCGAACCGTACCTGATCGTTGCCTTTGCCGGTGCAGCCATGGGCCAGCGTGGTTGCGCCTTCGCGCAATGCCACTTCGACCTGATGTTTGGCAATCACCGGACGCGCGAGCGACGTACCCAAAAGATACTTGTGCTCATACACGGCGCCGGCGCGCAGAGCAGGGAACACGTAGTCATGCAGAAACTCGTGGCGCAAATCTTCGACGATCACCTTGACCGCGCCGGTCTTATGGGCTTTTTCAATGACGGCCTCGATATCGTCACCCTGGCCCACGTCGGCGATCATGGCAATTACGTCGCAGTCATAATTTTCTTTCAGCCAGGGAATGATGATGGAGGTATCCAGTCCTCCGGAATACGCTAGAACAACTTTCTCACGCATGATGGCTCCTTGAAGGTCCGCGGCGGGCGTCGCCGCCGAGCAGTGTGAGTAAGATCGCTTTTTGTACGTGCAAACGGTTCTCCGCCTGATCGAACGCGATGGACCGCGACGAATCAAGCACGTCCGCCGTCACTTCCATGCCGCGATGCGCGGGCAGGCAGTGCATAAAGATCGCGCCGGGCGCGTGGGCGAAAAGTTGCTGGTTCACCTGATACGGCGCAAAAATCGTGGCGCGCTCGGCGGCTTCGTCTTCCTGGCCCATGCTGGCCCACACGTCGGTGTAGACGGCGTCAGCTCCCGTGACCGCGGCGACCGGGTCTTGCATGATGCTGATCTCCGCGCCAGTGCGCGCGGCAATTGCGAGCGCCGCGTCGGTGATTTCCGGGTGCGGCAGGTACCCGGTGGGACACGCCAACGTCATTTTGCTGCCCAGGCTGGCGGCCGCGAGCATAAGTGAATGGGCCATATTGTTGCCATCGCCGATGTAAGCAAGGTGGATGTTCCGCAAATCGCCAAACTTTTCCTGCAGCGTAAAGAAATCCGCAAACGCCTGGCAGGGATGCTCGAGATCACTCAGCGCATTGATGACCGGAATTGCTGAGTAGCGAGCCATTTCCACGATGGTTTCATGTTCAAAGGTGCGCAAGACGACAGCGTCGACCCAGCGTTCCACATTGTGAGCAACGTCGCACAGCGGTTCCCGCTCGTGGAGGCGTGATTGTGTTTGGTCCACGAATATAGACGTTCCGCCCAGGCTCGCCATGCCGGCTTCAAACGTGATCCGCGTGCGCAATGATGCTTTTTCAAAAAAGAGCACAAGCTGCTTGCCGAGCAAGGCGCGGCGATAACTGGCGGGCCGGTCTTTGACCGACTGCGTCAAAGCCAGCAAGGCGCTGATCTCGTCCGGAGAAAAATCCTGGACTGAGATAAGGTCGCGGCAACTCGCAGACTGTTTCGCAGGCGCGCTGATGTCAGCGTAGTCATATACACGGGCTGGCGTCATTTGGTCCTCCCTTGAACGACGGCTGGTGTTGCAACTTGAGCATGGGACAAAACGCGGTCAAGCTCACGAACAACTGTGTCTACGTGTTGCTTCTTGATGATGTACGGCGGCAAGAAGCGGATAACGGTCTCGTCTGTCCGATTCAGTATGATGCCGCGCTCGAGCATTTGTTTGTGGACGGTCTTGGCCAGATCGGCTGATTCCAGTTCCATTCCAATCATCAGCCCGAGCCCGCGCACTTCGCGGATGCTGCTATGCCGGCCCTGCAATTGATCGAGCGCGTCAATAAAATAACTGCCGGTCTTCTGAATATGACTCAGCATCTTTTCCTGTTGCATGGTCTTAAGGATCTGCAATGCAACAGCGCAGCCTAACGGCCCTCCGCCGAAAGTGGTGCCATGCATTCCAGGATGAATACATTGCGCAACTTTCTCGCTGACGAGTAGCGCGCCCAAAGGCAGTCCGCCAGCGATCGGCTTGGCTATGGTGACTAGATCGGGTTGAATTCCGTAATGCTGATAGGCGAACCAGCGGCCGGTGCGTCCGAGGCCACTTTGGATTTCGTCGGCAATCAGCAAGGCATCATGCTTGCGCGCTAGGCGTTGCGCGGTCTCAACAAAAGCCTTGCTGAGAGGGCGGACTCCACCTTCACCCTGTACAAACTCAAAACCAATCGCGCAGACAGAATCGTCAAAGCTGCGTTCCAGATCGGCAACGTCGTCAAACTTCACAAAGTGGACGCCGGGCAGCCCAGGATCAAACGGTGCCCGATATTTTTCCTTGTGCGTAGTAGCCAGAGCGCCGAAAGTTCGTCCGTGAAACGCGTTTTCGAGCGCGAGAATCCGAAACTTGGGTCCTTTGCCGTTCGAGTTATTGGTTTTACTTTTGGCGTAAGCACGCGCCAGTTTCAATGCGCCTTCCCATGCTTCAGCTCCACTGTTGGTGAAAAAAGCGCGGTCCATACCGGAGAGCTTAGTCAGCGCCGCTGCGAGCAGTCCTTGATACTCGTGATAAAAAAGGTTGGACGTATGCACCAGCAGCTTGGACTGCCGGGCAATCGTCTTAGTAATGGCCGGATGCGAGTAGCCCAGCGAGTTTACGCCGATGCCGCTGAGCATGTCGAGGTAACGTCGTCCGCGATCGTCGTAGACGTAGACGCCGCGCCCCTTGCGCAGCAGGACCGGGTAACGGTCGTAGGTCGCAAGCAGCAATTTGGATTCGAGTTTCTGGACTTGCGCCAGGGTCACGCCAGGACCTCCGTGCCCGATTCAATCTTGGCGAAATAAAACTGCGGCAAGGTCTCGACTTCCTCCGCGGGAAGAATGCGCACACGGTTCACGCCGTGCAGCAGCGCGTCTTTGCAGGCTTCGAGTTTGGGCAGCATGCCGCCGGCGATTACGGATTGTTGCGTCAACGTCGCGGCACGGTCCAGATCAAGCCAGCGGATGACCAGGCCGTCGGCATCTTTTACGCCGGAAACATCGGTGAGAAAGATGAGGGCGTTCGCGTGGCAAGCCACCGCGCAAGCAGAAGCCATTTGGTCCGCATTCACGTTGTAATACTGGCCGTCACAACCGAGGGCCAGACTGGAGATCACCGGCACGCTGCCTTGCTGCCAGATAGTCTGAATCCAGCGGGGGTCGACCGAGGAAATTTCGCCTACGAAGCCGAGGTCATGTCCGTTAGAAGTTTTCTTACGCGCACGGAAAGCCAGGCCGTCGCCGCCGCACAGGCCCATCGCCGATTGGCCAACGGTACCCAAAGCGGCGACGAGTTTCTTGTTCATATGGCCGGCCAGGACCATCACCGCAAAGTCTCGCGTCTCGGCATCGGTTATGCGCAGGCCATCTACGAATTCGCTGACCTTGCCGACCTGGGCGAGCATGCGCGTGAGCGCAGCCCCGCCACCGTGGACCACCGCGACCTGGTGCTCCTCGGCCAATTGCTTTACAGCCTGCGCTGCGCGTTGCAGCAGGGCAGCGTCTTCCAGGACACCACCACCGAGCTTTACGACGATCTTCACTTCAGGCCCTCCTCTTCGTTCCATCCAAAAATCAAATTCATGTTTTGTACCGCTTGGCCGGCAGCGCCCTTCATCAGGTTGTCCAGACAGGAAACCATGACCAGGCGTTTTCCGTCCGCCGCCAGAGCGAAACCGATATCGCAGTAATTGGTGTGCAACGAATATTGAATCTGCGGCAGCTTACCGCGATCGAAGATCCGTACCCATGGCGACCCGGCATAAAACTTGCGGAGACAATCTTCAATCTGTACCGGCTGCATGGCGGAATTCAGCCGCACATAAATCGTCGACAGAATGCCGCGCGGAATCGGTAGCAGATGCGGGGTGAATATAAGTTGTTCCGGCGTAAGGCCGAGTTGTTCGAGAATCTCTCCCGTGTGGCGATGCGAGAAGAGTGAATATGCCGACAGATTCTCTGCTACTTCCACAAAGTGCGTCTTCTGCGTAGGCTGCTTCCCCGCGCCAGAGACGCCGGACTTGGAATCGCAAATCACACCATGGGCGAGATCAACCAGTCCAGCGCGGACCAGCGGCGCCAGCGCCAGAATGATGGACGTCGCATAGCAGCCTGCGTTCGCTACCAGCGCCGCATCGGCCAGATCAGTGCGATGCAACTCGGGAATTCCGTAAACAGCCCGCGCGGAAAGTTTGTCCGCGGCTGCCGCGTCTTGATCATGGAAGCCATACACTTCGCGATAGGCAGGCGTGATCAGGCGCCACGCGCCACTCAAGTCAATCACGCGCACGCCTTGACGAATGGCCTCAGGAACCCACTCGCGCGAGACTTCATGCGGCGTGGCCAGAAAGAGTACGTCCACACCTTTATTGCGCAGTGCTTCCCAACGAAACGGTTCCAGAGGCGAAGCTCCGTTTCCGCTGATATGCGGATAGATGTCGTCGAGCCGCACCGGGCCGCCGCCTTCGCCGTCGCGAGTAAAGAGCACAGGCTTCTTTACTTTCGGATGACGAAAGAGTAAGCGCGCCAATTCAAAGCCGGCATAGCCGGTGGCGCCCACCACCGCAGGTTGGATGGATTGCGGCATCAGGCGCGCATGTCCTCGAGATGAGTCTGGAGTTGCCTGGCGCTCTTGTTGTTGGCCGCGATGACCAGGATCGTGTCGTCGCCGGCAATGGTGCCGACAACGTGGTCCCATTCTTCAGAATCAATGGCCACGCCAACGGGCTGCGCACTGCCGGGGACGGTCTTAATAATGAGGAGGTTCTGCGCCCGGCGTACTTCACGGACAAACTCCCGCACCACACGTGAAACCGCCGGCGCCGGCTCGGCCGTAGCGTCGCCGTTGCGCAGCACGTAGCCGTCCGAGGTCTTAACCAGCCGAAGCTCATTGAGGTCGCGCGAGAGAGTGGCCTGCGTGACGGAGAAACCCCGCCGCGCAAGGACCTTGCACAACTCGTGTTGATTAGGCAGAGGGCCGTTGTGCGCGAGTTCAACGATCAGTTGCTGTCGGGCCAGTTTCGTCATATGAATAATTATACGCCTATATGTATAAATATGCAGTGCATTCTAAGTTGTGTCAACACAAAAATGCGGTGATTATGCACTTGACAAAGGACGATTATTGGCCTATGATTGTTTCAGTTAGGGAGGACAGCATGAATCTGGTCGAAGTTATCCGCGAATTCAAGACAGATGAAGAGTGTCGAAAGTATCTCGAATTTCTCCGCTGGCCGGACGGGATTCGCTGCAACCGTTGCAGTTCCTCTAACATTCGCCGTCTCTCGGTCGAAGTGAAAATCGGCAGGAAGGGCCACAAGCGGACTGAGTTGCGGGAAGTGATCGAATGCAAAATCTGCGAGTACCAATTCACTGTGACCGCTGGGACGATCTTTCACGACTCCCACCTGCCGTTAACTAAGTGGTTTCTGGTGGTCGCTCTCATGTGCGAATCGAAGAAGGGAATTAGCGCGAATCAGATTAAGCGAGCCTTGGGGTGCCAGTATCGTACGGCATGGTATCTCTGCCATCGGATTCGCAAAGCAATGGAAAGCGGCGACCTGTTCACTGGCAAGCTCGGAAGTGACGGCGGCATCGTGGAATCGGATGAGACCTACATCGGCGGGAAGTTCGACAGACGGCGCAAGAGAGCACGGTACGAGAAACCCGCTGTCATGGGAATGCTTGAGCGCCAAGGGAGAATCAAAGTGAAAATGATTCCCACGGCCAGCCGGAAAGTCCTGCTCGACAACCTGCAAGCCTACGTTTCCGAGGACGTGAAGTACGTCGCAACCGATGAACTGAAAGCCTACAAGAGTTTAGGGAAAATGTTTCCGCACCAGTCCGTCAATCACGGTACGCTCGAATGGGTGCGCGGAGATGTTCACACGAACGGGATTGAAAGTTTCTGGAGTCTCTTCAAGCGCGGACTCATCGGCACGTACCACCAAGTGAGCACCAAACACCTGAGCCGGTATCTGTCCGAGTCCGAATACAGATTCAACCGGAGAAAAGAGCACAACCTATTTTCTCAGACGCTCGGACACCTGCTCACAACGGACAAAATGACATACGCAGAATTGATTGAGAAAAACAAAGAGGTTGTGCCATTCTAGTGGCGAGAGAGGAATCTCGCACATGGACGAAAAGACTCTGCTGGCCATCATGCAAATGTTTGGCGACAAACTTTACGAATTACAGATTGGGTTTACTACCATGTTCAATATGTGTGTTAGATCTGGTTCATTTACGGAACAATCTTTCCATCAAGAGAAGGAAAAACTGGAGGCTCTCCCTGAGTTTCGGGAACTTCGAGAGGCGCTTGACGGTTTAAGTAAGTCCAAGGTGCAGGCAGACTTCGAATCATTTCTGCGAGCCTACAAAGGGACTGTTCAATAACCACCTTGCGTCTGCGACGCAACAGCTTAGAGAGAAACATTAGACACACTCCTATGATATGATCTGTGTGTCTCGACGCAGACCGGCCCGGACTGGCATCCGGGCTTATCTATTTGGGCGTGCTCATCTCTTCTGAGAGCAACTCGTACCGTGTACGAGCATCCGCGTTTCCGTGACCCGCTGCGCGTTTATACCAGGATAGGGCCAGGGTTGGGTTTTGCTTAACCCCTAAACCTTGCTCGTAAAACCGTCCCAACGAATACTCGGAAATGGCATCGTTCTGCTCTGCGGCTTTACGATACCACAGAATTGCTTCGGCGTAATCAGGTCCAGATCCAAATCGCGTTTCTTCTCTTGTGGAACCATGCGCGGATACTCCACCACCATAGGAGGGAGACACGCGCATGTCTCCAGAAGAAGTCGTAACAGCGTCCGGCTGGATGACCGCGTATCCTTTTTCGTAGTAGTAGCCCATCCACCCGCATGCTGGCCCATATCCGGCCATTGCAGCTTTTAGAATGTGGATGCGCGCCATGCCCACGTTGTAATTCACGTCCGGTTGCGGAATTC
This sequence comes from Acidobacteriaceae bacterium, assembly GCA_003140235.1. Lineage (GTDB taxonomy): Bacteria > Acidobacteriota > Terriglobia > Terriglobales > Acidobacteriaceae > Angelobacter. The sequence continues at coordinate 7,331 of PLJN01000132.1, read as the reverse complement.
TCAATAACCCCCGCGTCTGCGGAAGCATCCCGAGCCAATACTCAATTCCAAGTTGATAGGCTGCTTCGGCGTTCCCTTGTCTCTCCGCTTTCTCGTACCACTCAGCAGCTTTCTTCCAGTTGTGGTTTGCGGAGTACGCATGCGCTGCCTGTACTTCAGCCTCTACGTCTCCTGCCTTTGCGCGCTCCAATAATTCCTTGCTCTGAGACCACCCGATAACAGGAAGCAGAAGGCATATCGCAAGTATCTGAATGTTGATTTTCATTTTGACAAAAAATGTTTAAGTTGAGTCTCTGAGCGGCCCGTCAATGACTCTGCGCGCCTTCTTTTTCCGCTTACTCGTTTCCCGGTGAATCTCTTCCCGCGTCACGGGCGGGGAGTTCAGCATTGCCCTTAACGCTCGGTCAAAGTCTTCTCGCCTTGGAGTCGGGTTTAACGGTTTGCGGTTGGCTTTCATGTCTGTATGATAACTCACGAGTCTACGACTCTACTACTTAATCTCGGCTATGCTCGGCGGAGGGCTGGAATACGGACGCAATATTCCCTTCCTCAAGTCAGAGATTGCGAGCCAACAGGAGTTGCCAGATGACGACCCGTTTAGATTTGAATTTCTTGGAGACGATTGATCTTGAGGGCGACTACAAACCTCAGTTTGTTTTGATTCAAGACAAGAATTTCGAGAGGGAAAAGGTTCCAATTGATAATTTTCAATTTGTAAACTGCCATTTCCAGAGTTGCGTATTTCTATACGCAGGAGGGCCTTTCCGTTTCTCTGAATGCCGTCTAGATGGAGAGACTGGATATTTGAATTTAATCGGCGCAGCGTATAGAACGATGCGATTATTAAAGCTCTACAGAGAACACATGCAAAGCACCGGGCCTTATTGACTATTTGACTCTGCATAATTATGCAACTCCTTTGAAATCAGAATTTTACGAAAGCAGGGTTACTTTTAAGTACATATCTAAGTCCTTTGTTTCCATGGCTACTTTGTCAACTGCATAGTCCCCAAAAATGCGGGCGGAGTTGCAAGAACGGTACTGGAGCCATGGGAAAAAGCTGTGCGTGCTACCATCAGCGGCATGAAGAACAGAACGGTTTTTAGTTTGCTCCTGGTATTTCTCCTTTCTCTGGCTGGCAACGCCGCCGATTTCACGGTGAAGAAAATCGGCGAAGGCGTGTACGCGGCAGTCAGTCCTGACGGTAGCCACGCGGGAAGCAATGCCGGATTCATCATCGGCAGTAACGGTGTGGTGGTTGTTGATACGTTCGTTGCGGCCGAGCCAGCGAAAGATTTGCTGGCTGAAATTCGGAAGATCACCAATCTCCCCATTCGCTACGTCATCAACACACATTACCACCTGGACCACACGGGCGGGAACGGCGTCTTCGCCGAGGCGGGCGCGACCATCGTGGCGCACCGGAATGTGCGTGGCTGGCTGCGAACGGAGAACTTAAAGTTCTTTGGCGCCGAGCCGAAGGCGGAAGACAAAGCGCGCGTGGAAGCTTTGGTGCTTCCTGATTTGATCTACTCCGATGCGGTCGATATTTATCTTGGCACGCGGCTGGTGCAGGTGCGTTACATGCTCGGCCACACAGGCGGAGATTCCGTGGTGATAGTGCCGGACGCGAACGTGGTTTTTGGCGGTGATCTTGTCTGGCAAAAACATCTTCCCAATCTGATTGACGCTACGACCAGCGATTGGATCAAGACCCTGGACAAACTGCTGGCGGAGCACTCGTCCGGGACTTATGTTTCCGGGCACGGCGACGTGGCCACGGTGGGCGATGTCCGCGACTTTCGTAATTATCTGGCAACCCTTCGCGAAGATGTTGCTAAAGCGCAGAAAGAAGGGAAGTCAGGAGACGAGTTGACCGCGGCGATATTGCCCGATTTGGAAACCAAATACGGCGTATGGGGATTTTTCAAGAACTTCTCCAAACGCAACATCGCCCAGACCGCAGCCGAGTTGGCCGGGCAGAAAAAGATACCAGTCTCGGCAAACACGGGAAAATGATTGTTCGCACAGAGATGATGGCATCCGCGAAGAGCATGAAGGTAGAGACGTGGCACTGCCACGTCTCACTCGTAGTCTCATGAAGATCGTCGCTCACGTCTGGCAATGGAAGCCCGCAACAAGGTGGTCTATTGTTTTGGGACTTGGTGTTGCGTCCGTGGTTGTCGTGGCAAGTCTGCCCGCCATTCCGCAGCCCCTTTCCTATCACAGTTTTGCTGACACGCGAATCTTCCTCGGCATTCCCAACGCGTTGGACGTTCTCTCCAATCTGTCTTTTATTGTCGTTGGCGTATTAGGTTTGTATTTTGGGTTGCGTCCGCAATCTGCGCTCACCAGCACACCGCGCTGGGCCTACGGAACGATGTTTGCCGGGCTGATTCTGACCGAACTCGGTTCCGGCTACTACCATTCGTCGCCAGACAATCACCGCCTGGTGTGGGACCGGCTGCCCATGACGCTTGCGATGGCCGGTTTCATGAGCGCCATGCTTGTGGACCGCTTGGGACCGAAAATGCTGTGGCTCCTTCCGGCGTTTGTTGCTGTGGGAACTGGCAGCGTGCTGGAGTGGAATTGGAGCGAACAGGCCGGACACGGCGATCTGCGCTGGTATGCCCTCTACCAAGGGCTGGTTATGGTGGTGGGTGTTTTGCTGATGTTGCTTTTTCCTTCGCGAACACTGGGTACACGGGAATTTGTGATCGCTGCTGCGGGAAACGTAGCGGCTAAAGTGTTTGAGCTTCTGGACAAGCCAATCTATCATCTGGGCGGTGTAGTCAGCGGACACTCGCTCAAACACTTGAGCGCGGGATTAGCATTCATGCCACTGGCGTTGCTGCTTTCAGCGCGCGGTCGGTGGTGAATACGCCAGAAGGTTCCGGGCGATCCGGTATTTTTGTTTTATTCGATAGCAATAGAATGAGTGATGCGTAATAGGAGAGGGTGTAGTGAGCCAGGCATATGTGCACGGCTACGACGCGCGTGAGAACGAACGCCTGCAGGACCAGGCCGGAACGCTGGTCGACCTGCTGCACTCCGACACCTCATATCCGTCTGGAAGTGTGGTCCTCGAAGCAGGATGCGGCGTTGGGGCTCAGACAGTCACTCTAGCTCAACGGAGCCTGGGCGCACGATTCACGTCGATTGATGTCTCAGCGAACTCTGTGGCACAAGCCAAGAGGACGGTGGAAGCGGCGGGACTCACCAATGTGCAGTTTCAGCAGGCAGACATCTTCGCGTTGCCCTTCGCCCCTGAATCCTTCGACCACGTCTTTGTTTGCTTCGTCCTTGAGCACCTCTCGCGGCCGGTTGAGGCGTTGGCGACTCTCAATAGCGTGCTCAGACCCGGTGGCACGATGACCGTCATCGAGGGTGACCACGGATCGACCTATTTCCACCCCGACAGCAACGCAGCCCGTATGGCGATCCAATGTCAAGTCGAGTTGCAGCGGTTGGGGGGAGGCAACGCGTTGATTGGCCGGCAGCTTTATCCCTTGATGGTCGAAGCGGGTCTGGAAGCAGTCCGCGTGTCTCCACGCATGGTGTATGTGGATTCGAGCAAACCCGCCTTCGTTGACGGCTTCACCAGGAAGACGTTTACCGCGATGATCGAAGGCGTGCGCGAATCTGCGATTGAGGCCGGCCTCACCAGTCCCGAAGCCTTTGATGCAGGGGTTCGGGATCTTCACAGAACGGCCGAGGTGGACGGCGTCTTCTGCTATACGTTCTTCAAGGGAGTGGGAGAGAAGAGCCGCGAAAAGATACGAAAATCTTTTCGCTAATTCGCGTCCCTTCGCGGCTGATTGATTTTCAGTTCCCCGGTGAAGTGGGCTCTCGCTAACGATCGCGGTGACAGGAGGAAAAAAGAGTATAAAAATTCTTCTGCGTCCTTTCCCCGATCTCTTCTTTGCTCACTCCCCGCAGTTGACCGATAACTTCGGCCGTGTTCACCACAAACGCCGGTTCATTACGCTTGCCGCGATTGGGCACCGGCGCTAGAAAAGGGCAGTCTGTCTCGATCAACATGGAGCCGAACGGAACTCTTTTAGCGGCATCGCGAATGTTCTCCGCTTTGGGAAAGCTGACGTTGCCGGCAAAAGAAATAAAGAAACCGATATCGAGCGCTGCTTGCGCGTGTTTCCATTCTCCCGTGAAGCAGTGAAGAATTCCCGGCAATCCCGATGGGGCCCAATGGTCGCACAGCATCTGGATCGTGTCGTCCCAGGCATTCTCGCTGTTGTTACTGGGACGGCAATGAATAATGATGGGCAGTTTGGCGGCGCGGGCCAGTTCCATCTGCCGGCGAAAGACTTCCTGCTGAACATCTCGCGGCGAGTGGTCGTAAAAGTAATCCAGACCAATCTCTCCCCAGGCAATCACTCGGGGATTCGCCGAGAGCTGTTGCATTTCCGCGTAGTCGGCCTCGGTAGCCAGCTTCGCCTCATGCGGATGAATCCCGATGGTCGCGTAGATCCAGTCATGCTGTTCCGCTATCTTGATGGCGCAATCGAGTGTTCCCGGTCCGGTGCCGCTGCCGATGGTCAGGATCCGCTCCAGTCCGGCTTCACGTGCGCGCGCCAGGACTTCAGCGCGGTCCGAGTCAAACTTGGGGCCGTCGAGATGGGCGTGGGAATCGATGTACACGGGTTCTCCTTTATCCGAGCATATTAATGATGCCACAGAGCTTTGCACGTCGTTGGATTCAAAATCGTGAGACAATTCCTTGTTCTTTTGACCGGCGCAGACAGGAGGACGGCGATGGCGGTATCACGAAGGGACTTCATCAAAACAGGCGTAGGAAGCGCATGCACACTGGCGGTGGGATCAACAGCGCTGGCGGCGCAGACTGCGCAGTCCGCTCCGGTCCAGGCGCATGCGCAGGTAGCCGATCGCATGCCGGAGATTCCTGCCGACAAGATGACGCCGGAGCAGAAGAAAGCTGCCGACGAATTTCTCGCCGGGCGGGGGACGCCGGTGTTTGGTCCGTTTGTTCCGCTGCTGCGCAGTCCGGAAGTCATGCTGCGCGCCAAGGCCATGGGAGACTATCTGCGGTACAAGAGTGTGCTGCCTCCCGCGCTCAACGAATTTGCCATCCTGATCACGGCGCGGCACTGGGGACAGGGATACGAATGGGCCACGCATCATCCCATTGCGATGAAGGCCGGGCTGAAGCCAGAGATTGCGCAGGCGCTTGCCGAAGGTCGCAGGCCGCAAGGCATGTCGGCGGATGAAGAAATGATTTACGAATTCTCGATCGAGCTGCATCAGAACCAATGCGTAAGCGATGTGACCTATGCGCGCGTGCTGGCCAGGTTCAACGAGCAGGGAATCATTGACCTGATCGGCGTTAACGGCTATTACACATTTCTGGCGATGCTTCTGAACGCGACGCGCACCGCATTGCCGAAAGGCGCCACGCCGCCTTTATCCCTGTTTCCACACTAATCACTACGCAGACGGAAGGATTGAACATGATACGCAGCCACAGATTTGGACTTACCGCAGTCTTTTGCCTGCTTTTGACCTCTCTTACATCGGCGAGCACTGCTGACCTGGCAGGCACCTGGGTCGCCCCTATCCAGGATGGTGCACGCACTTTCACTGTTGTCTTTGAAGTTAAAGGGGACACTTTTACCGGCACCGTTGCATTGGATAGTCACGAGTCGCAGCCAATTACTGACGGAAAGATAGACGGCAACAAGATCACGTTCAAGGCCGGGCCACCAAACGATCTGGCCTATTTCACGGGGACCGTGGCAGGTGACGACTTAAAGTTAGATCTGGCCGACCCTAAAGGCGAGCATCAATTTTCCATGACTGCAACGCGAAAGAGGAGCGGCAAGTAACATTTCACCACACTGATCGTGACGTTTATTTAAGTTTCGCACCGACCGGCACATCTTCCAGAAAGCCAGCCAGAATCGGCTTGCCTTCTTCTCCGACGGAAGCGGCCACGATCATCCCGTTGGACTCCAGTCCGCGCAATTTACGCGGCTGCAAGTTGGCGACGATGATCACCTTGCGTCCGATCAGCGCTTCGGGCTCATAGGCCAGCGCAATTCCCGCGACGACTTGCCGCACTTCTGTCCCTATGTCTACTTCGAGCCGCAGCAGGCGGTCTGTGCCTTTTACTTTTTCCGCAGCTTTCACCTGGCCCACGCGGAGCTCAACTTTCATGAAGTCGTCAATGGTGATCTTGGCATTGGGTGCGGGCGCCGCCGCAACAGCGGGAACTGCCGGTTGCACGCCAGAGGCTGCGGCGGCGGGAGCGGTAGTATCGCCGGATGTTGCCTGAGTTGCAGCTGACGAAGGTGGTGCGGTGCGGTCTTGCTCCATTTGAATCATCCTTTCAACGGCGCTCTTATCGGCGCGGGGAAATACGGGATTGATCTTGCCGAGCTTGCCGCCGGTGGGTAATTGTCCCCACTTGAGTCCGGCAAGATCGAATTTGGAAATGCCGGTCAGGCCTAACTGCTGCCAGATCGCGGCCGTGGATTCCGGCAACACGGGATGCGCCAGCGCGGTAACAACGCGCAGCGCTTCCGCGGCGGTGTAGAGAATGGTGCCGAGACGAGCGCGGCCTTCTTCGCCTTGTTTTTCGGCTACGTTCCACGGTTCCTGGTCTACCAGATACTTGTTCACGGCACTCACCAGCGACCACGCGGCTTCCAGCGCGCGAGAAACCTGGTAGTCATCAAACAGCTTTGTAAACTCTGCGATAGACGTTTCGGCTTGCTGGCGGACGGCGTCGTCCGCTGAGTTGTTCGCCGCAGTTGTGTGCTGAACGGGAATCGTTCCGTCGAAGTAGCGACCGATCATGGTCAGGGTTCGACTGGAAAGATTTCCCAGATCGTTGGCCAGGTCGGCGTTGTAGCGCTGCACCAGCGCGTCAAAGTTGAACGAACCGTCGTGACCAAAAACAATTTCTCGCAACAGGAAATATCGCAGAGCATCGTTGCCCAGAGTGGTAATGACGGTTTCCGCGCGCACGATGTTGCCGCGAGACTTCGACATCTTGCTTTCTTCAAAGAGCAGCCAGCCGTGTGCGACAACAGATTTCGGGAGCGGAAGGTCCGCAGCCAGCAGGAACGCAGGCCAGTACACGCAGTGAAAGCGAANNAAGCGAATGATCTCTTTGCCGATCATGTGGACATCCGCCGGCCAATAGCGCTCGAATTTCTTTTTGCCAGCGTCGTCCGTGGCGCCGAGTCCAATAGCAGTGCAGTAATTGCTGAGCGCGTCGAGCCATACGTACATCACATGCTTGGGATCATCAGGCACCGGGATGCCCCATTTGAATGTGCTGCGGCTGATCG
>PLJN01000094.1 GCA_003140235.1 Acidobacteriaceae bacterium | reverse complement strand
CACATCGTAGTACAAAGGAGCACAGAGGAAAACCGGGATTTTATTTCTTCCTCCTCCGTGTTCCTTTGTGTCCTCTGTGGTTGAGCCCTTTGGTTTTGCGGCTTGCCGCGCTGTGCCACACGGTCCTTCAAAGGCTAACGACCTACCATGAAAACTATCCAATCCTTCGTAGCTTTCCAGGACGAATCCGGCGCATTGCTGGGAAATGGCAGCATCATTTTCACGCTGCCGGCGGGCATCTACGAGATCGCTGCCGGTGGTGGCCAGGTTGTCGGCCGCAGTTTTATCGTCAACCTGACGGCCGCGGCGAAGATCCCGGCCGCTACGCAGATGTGGGTCAGTGACGAACTGAATCCTCAAACTGCTTTTGGCGTGACTTTGTGCGCGCAGGCGAATGGCGTTGGCTTCAGGGAAGACCCCTCCGAGCCAGGCGCCTTAGCTTTGGCAGCGCCGGCATTGGGCTAAACGGGGATGGCATGGGCTGCTCGTTGGTACTGTTGGTTTTCGGCCAACTTGCCGTCGGCTGCGGTTTACCGAGTGGGTGGTTGAGGTCCTGCGCGTTGGGCTACGATCTGTCTCGCGGTATCCGCGAGTTCTTTGGCCTTGGGTAGCAAGTTCAGTGCCGAGAGTACCTGGGGATCGGTTTCCGCGCGTACACGCAGTCCTTCTTCTTGTCCAAACTGTGCTACAAAAATCTCGCTCTTGATGTTGGCCTTGATCCAATCTTTGCTCTCATTAAGTTCAGCTTCGGTGTGTGGGATGGTTTGAGCCTCAAGGAACTTTGCGAACTCCTGCAGTACGGGCTCCGTTACTTCGAAGTTCTTGTTGACGGTTCGTCCATTCAAGTAACGCTGAGCAAAGTTGAAGAATGCGTATTTTTGCAGTAGTGAGTCGTCAAAGCGGGTGGTTTTGACTGGAGGAACTTTGACGTCCGGGTTGATGCCGCCGCCGCCGTAGACTGTTCGTCCGCTGTCTGTCAGCTTAACTTCCTTCGACGGTGCGGTGCCGGGCTCTTCCTGCTCGCGAGCAAAGTAGTAATCGTATAGAGAAACGCCGTTATATTCGCGCTGGATCAGGCGGCCACTGGGGGTGTAATACTTGGCTGTGGTCAGCGCCAGAGCCGTGTTTTCGGACAGCGGGTAGACGGTCTGGACCAGGCCTTTGCCGAAAGTTACTTCACCGGCGATCAGTCCTCGATCATGATCTTGAATGGCGCCGGAAACAATCTCAGCTGCGGATGCCGTTCCGCGATTGACCAGGACTACCAGCGGATAATCCTTGCCACCGTTGCCGTGGGCCGCGGTATATGTTCTTTCCGACGAGCTGCGTCCGTGATGAGAAACGATGACCTGTCCTCTTTTCAGGAACTTGTCGGCAACGCCCACGCCCTCATTCAGCAAACCGCCGGGATTGCCACGCAAATCGAGAATCAGGCCTTTGAGATCGCCGAATTGCTCCAGAGCGTCTGCGACTTCATGCTCCGTGGTCTCATTGAAAGCGCTGATGTGCATGTAGCCGATTCCAGGGCGGATCTCGAATTTAAGATCAACACTGTAACGCGGGATTTCCGCGCGGACCAGATTGAAATCAAGCGGCTTCTCAGTGCCTTCTCGCAGAATGGTGATGCGTACGTTTGTGCCTTTCGGTCCTTTGAGAAGATCGACCACGTCGCCGGTATTCATGTTTTCGGTAGACTTGCCATCCACGGCAATGATGGCATCGCCGGGTCGGATTCCGGCTTTATAGGCAGGAGTGCCGGCAAAGGGAGCGACCACGATCACTTTGTTATTCCTGGGAGCAATGGTCATGCCTACGCCGTAATACTTGCCCTGCTGCTCTTCGCGCATCAGGGAATAGGACTTGGGATCAAAGAAATTTGAATGCGGGTCCAGGACGTGGAGCATGCCGGGGATGGCTCCGTTGTATATGGCCTTGTCCGGATTGACCGGCTCGGCGTAATTCTGCTCCAGAAGATCGTAGATCGCTGAGAATTGGCGAAGTCCGTCGTTGACGTCGCTGTCGGCAGACTTGGCCGCAGCCGGACCTCTATTTATCTGGCTGAAACCAACGCCAAGAAACCCGCACACTATGATGACGGAAAGAACGAAGAAAAGTGAACGACGTGTACCACTAGGCATGAATTAATCCTTCGACCCGCTGGCTTGAACTCTTATCTTTAATCTTTAGAGTCTCTTGGAAGCTTTCCGCAAGTATAACATCAGCTGTATTGCGGCCCCCGGACCGCCGCTTTTGAAGCATGCCCCGAAGTGCTTCCCTGATTGTTAGATGCTCTTTTACACATGTTGGGCTGCGAAATCTTTGGTCCTCAAAGAATCGCCAGAATGAGCACAAAGCGCTGCTGCGTCGGTTTTGCGTAACCAGGTGCGGAATCCTGCTGTATCATAGGGGCACGTTATGAATCTGGACTTTGGAGAAATTCTGTTCATCATGCTGCTGGCCCTGATTATGTTTGGGCCAAAGAAGCTGCCGGAGATTGCCCGCCAGATAGGCAAATTCATGGCCGAGTTCCGGCGCGCCAGCACTGACTTTCAGAACCAGATTCACGAAGAAATCCGCAAGATTGATATAGAGGAAGACGCCTCGAAGGCCCTTGCCCCAGTGGGAGAAGTGCTGGACAAGGCTGACAATTCCATCGCCACCACGATAAGCCGTTTGACCGACCGGATCAAAAACTTCCCGCAGGATTACGATGCCTGAGACCGTGGCAGAACCAGAAGAGCAGCAGGAAGAGTCACGCATGGGCTCCATGGGCCTGCTGCAGCATCTGGAAGAGCTGCGGAAGCGCCTTATTCATTCTGCCCTGGCCGTAGCTGCGGGAGCCTGCGTTGGCTGGTGGTATGCCCAGGACAAGATTTATCCGCTCATGGCAAAGCCCCTGGTTGCTGTATATGCGAAGTACAAAATTACGACTGCAAACGGAGTGCCTGAGCAACTGACGTTCCTGAGTCCACTCACTCCGTTCAACACATATCTAAAAGTGGGGTTGGTGGCCGGCATTTTTCTGGCGTGCCCGGTCGTTTTGTACCAGGTATGGATGTTCATCTCACCTGGGCTGTACCGGCGCGAAAAGCGGTTTCTGTTGCCCTTTCTTTTTCTGTCCGTCGGGTTGTTCATAACTGGAGGCTACTTCGGATATCGGGTTGTCTTTCCGATCGCCATGGATTTCCTTATCGGCACTTATGGCAAGGGTCTCCACGCAAATATTACGATTGACGAGTACACCAAAGTGTTTCTCACCATGATCCTGGGGCTCGCAATTATTTTTGAATTGCCCATTGTCATCGGTTTTGCCGCGATGATGGGCGTGGTAAATGCCAAGTTCCTGATCAAACATATCCGGGGCGCCGTGTTGATCTTCTTTATTCTTGCCGCCGTTCTCTCGCCGACGACCGATATCCTGAATATGATGATCTACGCCGCGCCGATGATCATTCTTTACATCCTGAGCATTGGCATTGCCTGGTTCGTTCATCCTAAGCAGCGGCGGAAGCGCAGAGAGAAGCTCGAAGGAAAATAGGTCCCGGCGGTAGGGAAGTCAGCCATTCGAAGCGATGAAGGCGACTGACAAATCAATGGAAAGCGCCGTGAGCCATTCCCGGTACCCCGGAAGGAGTTGTATGCATGACTGTCATTAGTCGAAGTGTTTTGATGATCTTTGTGTTCTTTCTGGGTCTGGCCTGCAACAAGAGCAAGAGCGCATCGGCGTCGAGTGATGCGCCCGCCCAGCAGATTACTCAAAGCGCGCAAGCGCCGGCGGCTCTCACGGCGGAGCCCACGGGGCCGGCCATGCACATTGATCCCGATCGTGCATGGCAGTACACAAAGGAGATCGTTGCCATTGGCCCGCGGTGGGATGGCAGCAAGGGCCAGGAAAAACTCGGCGCCTATCTGCACAGCCGGTTCCAGAATGACGTTGTGGAAGAGGATGCTTTTGTCGCAGACACTCCCGCCGGCAAGATCCCGATGCGCAACATTATCGTCAAATTCCCCGGCACCAAAGATGGAGTCATCGTGCTGGGTTCACATATTGACACCGGCTATCCTTTGCGGAAAACAAAGTATGTGGGCGCCAATGACGGCGCTTCCAGCACCGCAGTATATATGGCCATCGGCGACCAGCTTCGCGGAAAAAAACTGGAAGGCTTCAGCGTGTGGCTGGCGTTCTTCGACGGCGAAGAGGCGGTCCAGCATTGGACCGAACAGGACAGTGTTTATGGCAGCAGACATCTGTTGGCCAAGTGGCAGCAGGACGGCACTGTTCGGAAGATGAAGGCATTTCTGCTGTCGGACATGATTGGCGACAAAGACCTGAACATCCTTCGCGACGACCACTCGACGCCCTGGCTGGAGGACCTGGTGTTTCAAGCCGCGGAACGTCTTGGACATCAGTCACACTTCTTTGCCACCTAGTCCCCAATGGAAGATGACCATGTTCTTTTTGCCGTCGCCGGTGTTCCCGTGGCCGATTTGATTGACTTCGATTATGGATACGACAACGCTTTTTGGCACACTCCCGAAGATACCCTGGACAAACTCAGTCCTCGAAGCCTGCAAATCACCGGCGATGTGATTCTGGAAACCATCCGACTGCTGAATGCGAATGCCGATCATCTTCCGGCTACGACACCCCTAAAGAGGACTCCATAGGCAAAGCGTTGGTAATTTCCTCTTTCACTTTTGACCAGATTCGTTTTTAATCCACTGCATGAGAAGACTCGCACTCTCGATATGCCTTGCCGTGTCCGCTGCGGTTGGGCAGAGCGCCGCGGACAAGCTGGTCCAGGAAGCAGAGAAAGCCACAACGCTCGAAAAAAATCTGCGCGTGCTGACGGATGAAATTGGCGGGCGCGTGCCTGGCACTCCCGCGATGGGTGGCCCTATCTCTTCTCACAATGTGATCGCTGAGATTCGCGGCCGGGAGAAGCCAAACGAATATGTTGTTCTGGGCGCGCATCTTGACTCATGGGAACTCGGGACCGGTGCGCTCGACAATGGCTGCAATGCTGCGTTGGTGATTGAGGCCCTGCGGGCCATCAAAGCCAGCGGCCTGCAACCCCGACGATCAATACGCTTTGCGCTGTTCACTGGCGAAGAACAAGGTACCCTCGGTTCATGGGCGTATGTCCGCGATCATCGCCGTGAATTGGACAATGTTATCGCGATGCTGACGTGGGACGCCGGCACCGGACGCACCACTGGCTTCTCCGTAGGAGGGAGAAAAGACATCGTCGATCCACCCACGCGTTTACTGGATCCGATCAAGCAGTTTAACGCCGGCGTTCTGACCACGGACGCTACACTGGGCACAGATCACGTCGACTTTTTGCTGGAAGGCGTGCCGACTCTGGTGGCCAATCAAGAAGAAGCCAATTACCTCATCAACTATCACGCGTCGTCTGACACGTACGACAAAGTTGATCTGCCGCAGTTGAGGAAACACATCGCTATTGCCGCATACTTGACGTACGCGATTGCTGACGCTCCAGACAGGCTGGGGCCCCGGCAAAACCGCGCGGAAATCGAGGCCTTGATTCGTGAGACCCACCTGGATGACCAGCTAAAGGATTTTGATATGTGGTCCGATTGGGAAAGTGGCAAGCGTGGCCGGTCCAAATAACAGAGCCATACCGCAGTCCGCCCCACGGCACTGGTGTTGCGTGGAGGGGCACTAGTCCATGCATGTCAGCATCTGGTTCTGGATCATTTTCAATGCTGCAATATTGCTTCTGCTGCTTCTGGACCTTGCAGTCTGGAACCGCGGAGGACAGGTTCTTCCTTTCAAGAAGGCGCTGCTGGCAAGTGCCATATGGATCGCTCTGGCGATCGCCTTTGGCGGGCTCGTATGGATTTGGATGGGTTCCACCAAGGCGCTTGAGTTCGCTACCGGCTATCTTGTTGAAGAGGCACTTAGCGTCGATAACCTTTTTGTTTTCATTCTCTTATTCCTTTTCTTTAAAGTTCCACCGGAAGAAGAGAGAACAGTGCTGTTCTGGGGAATTCTGGGGGCGTTGCTCATGCGCGGCGCTTTTATCGTTGGTGGGGTGGCGCTGGTCACGCGCTTTCATTGGATTCTGTACGCTTTCGGCGGTCTGCTCATTTACAGCGGCTTCAAGTTGGCCCAGCAGGGTGAAGACAAGCCGGTGGATCCCTCGCGCAATTTAGTACTGCGGTTGGCCCGCAAATTCCTGCCGGTGAGTGAAAGCTACGAGGGAAGTAAGTTCTTCACCGTTATCCATGGCAAGCGGCTGGTCACACCACTCTTTATTGTGCTGCTGGTGGTTGAGACCACAGACCTGCTGTTCGCCACTGACTCGATACCCGCGGTCCTGGCGATCACTCGTGACTCATTTATCGTCTTTACCTCGAATGTGTTTGCCATTCTTGGCCTGCGATCGTTGTACTTTGCTCTTTCCGGCATGATGAAACTGTTTCACTACCTGCAATACGGCCTGGCTGTGGTGCTGATATTTATCGGCGCCAAGATGCTGCTGGCCTTCAAGTACAACGTTCCCACCTGGGGTACGCTCGTGGTGATTGCCACGGTGCTCACGGTGTCCGTGCTGGCATCGGTGATGTTTCCCAAGGTTGAGAAACAAGAGAGCTAAGGCAGTCCGTAGCCGTGCCTTCTGTGCTCACCTGGCTGAGAACTGCCGGCGAAGGGCCGATTCCTGTTGAATGAGGGACAGTCGCCATGGTAGGCTTACCTCAAATATATATCGCCATACGATATCTGGTGGCGATATGCAGTTCCTCCTTGATTGACAGCTGTAACCAGTGGTCCTGGCCCGGATGTCTGGGGGCAGACATCTGGCTTCACTGGGCGTAACTCTCCTGTTTGGTTGGGGCCCCGGCAGCCGGGGCCTTTTTCTACTCAAACTCTACGTTGCGTTCGTTGATGACAGAGTGCTTTTTGAACTTGACGTCATTGGGAGCGGGATAGTCGATGCGATAGTGCGCCCCGCGGCTCTCTTCGCGGGCCAGCGCGCTGCGGGCGATCAACAATGCGGCGGCGTGGATATTTCCGGTTTCGCAGGCCCGACGCGAGGTTCGCGGCGGTATCCGCTCTGCGGCACCCTGCAATTGCTCGATGGCTTCCCGGAGTGTCTGCCCTGAGCGAACGATGCCGGCCTTGGTCCACATGAGCTGCTGGATTTCCTGAATGAGTTGTTCTGCGTCTTTGTCTTTAGCTGACACCGCCGCTTCGGTTTCCGTGAGCGAAGTTTTGCTGCCAGCGGCCTTACTGGCCGGAGCGCGTAACTCTTTGCGCATGGTTTGTCCGGCGCGCGCGCCAAACACCAGGCCCTCCAGCAGGGAATTGCTGGCCAGACGATTAGCGCCGTGGACGCCCGTGCAAGCGGCTTCACCTGCGGCGTAAAGACCGGGAAGACTGCTGTGTCCCAGCAGGTCCGTGCGCACTCCACCCATCAGATAATGCGCTGCGGGGCGGACGGGTACCTGATCAATGGTGATGTCCACGTTGTATTTCAGGCAGGTTTCATAGATGCGCGGGAAACGGGCCTTGATGTGGTCTTCCTTCAGGTGCGTCATGTCCAGATAGACGACCGGGTCTTTCATCCGGCTGACTTCCAGCTCGTGTGCGATCGCGCGCGCTACCACGTCCCGCGGAGCCAACTCGCCCATCTGGTGATATTTGGGCATAAAGCGCAGCAACTCAGAATTGCGCAGGACCGCGCCCTCGCCACGCAAAGCTTCTGAAAGAAGAAAGCGCGGCGTGTTCTTGATATACAGCGCGGTAGGATGAAACTGCACGAACTCCATGTCACTAATCTCAGCGCCCGCGCGGAAGGCCATGGCGATGCCGTCCGCAGTAGCGACTGCGGGGTTAGTGGTATTGCTGTAGATTTGTCCTGCGCCACCGGTGGCGAGCAACACTGCGGAACTCCGGACCACATGCGGGCCGCCTTTGGCCGAGATAAGCTCAATCCCGCATACGCCGTTGGAGTCCATTTGGAGGCCGGTAGTAAATTCAAATTCGGAAACTGTAATGTTTTTCAGCGTGGAGGTCTTGGCGTACAGGGCGCGGCCGATTTCACGTCCGGTGGAGTCGCCATTCGCGTGCAGCACTCGGCTGCGGCTGTGAGCAGCCTCGCGCGCAAAAGTAAGCTTGATGCCGTTGCGGTCGAACTTTGTGCCCCAGTCGATCAGCTCTTGGATGCGCTCCGGCCCTTCTTCCACCAGAACCCGCGCCGCGTTGACATTCACAATGCCATCGCCGGCGTTGATGGTGTCCTGAAGATGCAGGCTGATTTCGTCTTCGTCACTCAGTGCGACGGCAATGCCACCTTGAGCATATTGCGTGGCGGACTCACTCAACTCCTGTTTGGCCAGCACCAGCACCTTGCCGGCTTCCGCAAGAGCAATCGCGGCGCGCAAACCGGCTACGCCCGCGCCGACGACGATGAAGTCAACCTGGTCTGGAACCTTCTTCATGGAGTGAGAATGGTAACAAAGAGCGGCATCAATGAGAAAGTGGGAAGCATTGAGCGCGCTGATTCTGTCATCAGTTATGATTCCAGTGGACGCGAGAAGATGAGAAAAATCCGAGTTAAGCCCGGTAAGAGCTGCTATGACGTGATCATCGGCGGCGGATTGCTGCGCCACGCGGGCAGCGAAGTCCGGCGCGTGCTGAGGACGCAACCGGGGCGAGTGTTTGTTGTGACGTCGCCAACAGTGCGGCGTCATTGGGGTAACGCGCTGGAGGAGTCTTTGCGCCGGGCCAAGCTCAATTACGATGTGCTGGAGATGAACGATGGCGAGCCCGCGAAAAGGCTTGCAACCGTGGAAGCGTTGGCGGAACAGATGGTGCATGCCCGCGCGGACCGCAGCTCCGTTGTAGTGGCGTTCGGCGGAGGCGTTGTCGGCGACAGCGCCGGTTTCCTTGCTTCCATCTTTATGCGTGGAATTCCGGCTGTGCAAATTCCCACGACGTTGCTGGCGCAGGTGGACGCAAGTATCGGTGGAAAAACCGGAGTCAATCTCGGTGCAGGAAAAAACCTGATTGGCGCATTTCATCAGCCCCTGGCTGTGTTGGTTGATCCTGAAGTCCTGGAAACGCTCGACGCGCGGGAATTTCGTGCCGGACTGTTTGAAGCTCTCAAGTGCGGAGTCATCAGTGACCGCGAGCTTTTTGAGTTTATGGAGCGTAAGGTCAGCAAGGTTTGCGGGCGCGACCATAAGACCGTGGAGAAAATCATTCTGGCCGCTGTGCAGGTCAAAGCCCACGTGGTTTCCCGTGACGAAAAGGAATCCGGCTTGCGCCGTATTCTCAACTTCGGTCATACCGTTGGGCACGCGCTGGAAGCGGCCACGGGCTATTCGCAGTTGTTGCATGGCGAGGCTGTTGCCTGGGGCATGATTGCCGCAGCCGGGATCGCTGGCGACATTGGTGCTTGCTCTCTGGCGACTGCGGTGCGAATCCAATCGGCCATCCACGCGTATGGGCCTTTGCCGCCGGTGAGTACGCTAACGAACCACATTGTGTCCCGCCTGACGGCAGACAAGAAGACAGTCGCTGGAAAGACCCATTTTGTGCTTCCGCAAAAGATCGGCAAAGTGAAAGTCGTGAGTGACGTGCCCGATGAAGTTGTCCGTCGCGCTGTGGAGCAGATCAGAAATCATGACTGAGCCCGTGACCATCGCGACCGGAGCAACTCCTACCGGAGCTGCAGACGAGCAGTCGGCGGCGCGCGCCGTGCAGCAGATGTTCGACGAAATTGCTCCGCGCTATGACTTTCTGAACCACGCGCTTTCCATGAACATTGACCGGCTCTGGTGGCGACGGACGGCTAGAGCTTTTCGCGGAACTCTCTCCCGTCCTGATTGTTGCGTGATTGATCTCTGTGCCGGGACCGGAGACATGTCTGTGGCGTTGCGCAAAGTGGGACCTGAGGCGAAAATGTTCGCGCTCGATTTTTCCCATGCGATGTTGCGCCACGGGACCACCAAGTTTATCCGCCGCAGGATTCAGCCACTCGAAGCCGATGCCTTGACTCTGCCTCTGCGTGACAACAGCGTTGACCTGGTGGTGTCCGCTTTCGGCTTCCGCAATCTTGCCAACTATGACGCTGGGTTACGCGAGATTTTCCGCGTGCTGAAACCGCAAGGCGAAATCGGCATTCTGGACTTCAGCGAGCCAGGCGGCCTGCTGGGAAAACTGTATGGCTTCTATTTCCGTAACGTTCTGCCGCGCATCGGCACGCTGATCTCCGGCGTAAAGGGTCCATACGAGTATCTGCCGGCGTCGGTCCACAAATTTCCTGCGCCCGACCAGATGCTGCGCAGAATGGAAGCGATCGGCTTCTACCAAACGAATTGGACTCCGTACACTTTCGGCATCGCCGGCTTGTATCGAGGGAAGAAGCGCTAGCCCTCAGCATTGAGCACGATGGCACTTGGTTTTCCGATCAGCCGATCACGCGCGATCACCGGATCACACGGTCTACTGGTTCCGCTCCTGCATAAAGGTATCTGCCAACGCCGCTTCACAGGTGTATCGGATAACATTGCGGTAGTTTTCTCCAAGAAACACGCCCAACCGCGAAGTGTTTACGATCCCGGCGTCGAGCAGGGAGCCCAGCTCTTCCGGCGGAACGCTGGATAATCCCAGACCCCAGAGCGCTCGCAATGCCTGCTGCGAGAATGTCTTTCCTGGCAAGCGCTTTACGCGGGTCTGTGCAATCTGTATGCACTGCCGGATCGTCAGAGGATCGCCGCGTCCGGCAACATTCATGATGCTCAGTTGCGGATCGGAAAGTTTGCGGCGAAGAATATACGCGACCAGCCGTGCCATGTCGTCCAGGTGCACGACCTGCTGCTTTCGTTCAAGATATTGAGGACCACGAGGAAGCAGGATTGGTACGCGAGATCCTTTGCGGCGGAAGCGTTCCGCGAGCCGTCCTTTTCCCTCAGGTGTGCCGCGCAGCGCGCTGATCAGGTAATTTCGCGCGGTTACACCGGCATAAGTCTGGGGACGAAGAATGTAAGTCTTGCATTGGCGAAGGCTTTTCACTTGGGCCTGGATAGCGAGTTCGGATTCTCTCTTGTCCATCAGCCAGGAAAGTTTCTGGGATTCCAGCAGAGCATCTTCGGCGACCGCCTTTTGAGAGTCAGACCGGTGAAGAGCTGCACTACTGAGATGTACGAACTTCTCGATCGTGCCTGAGCTGCGGTTGTATTCGGCAATGGCTTCAGCCACGCGTCCGGTTCCGGCAACATTGACGAGCCACATGCGTTTCCGTTCGGCAGTTTCCGGGCCGCGTGGAGAGGCCACAAACGCCATGTGGACCACCGCTTCCGGGCGGTGCAAACGCATCAAGTCAACCAACTGCTCACAGGAGCGCTCTTCCGCCAAGTCTATTCTTTCAAAGATCAGATCGGCGTACGTCACCGGCGCATGCCTGCCCACGCCAATCACATTGAAATTCTGGAGTTGCTCCAACAAACGGAGCCCCAGACTACCTGAGACTCCGGTGATGAGCACTGACGGTTTTTCGGCCATTGTTACTTTGGCGGCGCTGGTCTTTGGAGAGTCGGAGCACCGGTCGTGGGCGCGGCTGCGGGCCCGAAATATTCGCCGTTATAATCCGCGTGGACGTTAGACAGGGCTGCCTTTTTCTGCTCGTCAATTTTAGTGCGGGACACTAATCTTGCAACCTGATCTTTCACCTGGTCCAGCACCAGGATCTGCTTGCTTTCCAGTTTGTAGATCATGTATCCGCCGGACTCCGGTTCCACTTTCGAGACGCCACCCACGGGCAGAGCAAAGATTTCCTGCTCCTCGGCTGAAGGCGAATTGCTTTTGCGCCGCGGGCCCATCGCGATGTTCGGTGGAGGCGTCGTGAGGCCCAGGGTGGTAAATACTTCGTTTTGCAGTACTCCGAAACTTTCGCCCTTGACTGCGCGATCATGAATCGCGCCGGCCAGCTGTGATGCCTTGCTTTCAAACTCCTGCACGTTTGCCGCCGCGGAGTTCTTTGTGGGAATCAAAACGCGGAGGACGGTGATCTCTTCAAACTTCGACCGGTTCTGGTTGTAATAATCCTGGATCTCCTCGGGAGTAGGCGTACCGTATTTGTCTGCCAGGGCCAGCAGATAAAAGTCCGAAAGCATTCGCATGCGGAAGACGCGCATGGATTCCACGAACTTGGGATCATTTTCCATGCCAGCCCTTTGCGCTGCCTGGGCGGAGGCCATGATCTCCACATAGCCCTGGGCCAGGTTCTTCCGCTGCTCGAGCGTCACGGGCTGGTGAGTCGTATTGAGCGCATCCAGCAACTTTTCAAATTGCTCCCTGGTGATCACCGTGGTGCACTGGCCCGGGTCGGTGGACGGAGCGGAGCAAAGTCCGTGGACCGTGATGACCGCATCGCTTCCCGGCAGAGTGGAGGTCGGCACGGGCTGCTGAGTGCGGTCCCGAAGCGTTGGGAGTTGTTGCGAAGCGCCTGTGCTTTGCGCGTGCGCTACGACCGCCGTTGCGGCCAGCGCCAATGACAGCAGAAATCGATTCATCTTCTGGATACCTTCCTCACTCAGGAATATAAATATAGAGGACAAATTCAGGCGCTTTGTTGTCCCGTGTGGCAGTGCACCGGCAGTGCGGCTTTCGGGTCGTCAATACGCTGGACTGTCAATCGTAACATAGCTGCTTACTGGCAACGCTCGCGCAAAAACTGAGACAATGGCGCGATGCCCGCTGCAGAGCCCAATCCGCTCAACCAGAGCATGCGCCAGGAGAAACGCGCGGTTGCGCTGAACTCCGTGCTTGCGGCCATCGCCATTACCTTTCTCAAAATACTGGTAGGACTCTCCACGCGAAGCCTGGGCATTCTTTCCGAAGCGGCGCATTCCGGTCTGGACCTGATTGCCGCATTCATCACTCTGCTCTCCGTTCGCGTGTCCGACAAACCTGCCGACGCCGACCACCAATACGGCCACGGCAAGGTGGAAAACTTTTCTGCGTTCGTGGAGACGGGCTTGCTGCTTCTCACGTGCGTCTGGATCGTGTGGGAAGCGATCAGCCGGCTCGCCGGACATCACAGCGTTACCATTTCACCCAGCTGGACTGCTTTCGGAGTGCTGTTCGCTTCCATGCTGACCGACTGGTGGCGGTCTCACGCGCTGAAGAAAGTTGCCGTGAAGTACGACAGCCAGGCGCTGGAAGCAGACGCGCTCCACTTCAGTACGGACATTCTCTCCAGCGGCGTGGTTGCAGTTGGCCTCGCGCTCGCCTGGATCGGCCGCAGGAACGGAAACGTGTGGCTGGTCCGCGCCGATCCTATTGCTGCTCTGATCGTGTCCGGCGTGATCGTCTACGTGAGCTGGCGGCTCGCGCGACGGACGATCGACGCCTTGCTCGACGCCGCGCCTGCAGGCTACCGTTCGCGCATCATCGACGCCACTCGAAAGATCAACGGCGTCGTTGAAGTCGAGCGTGCCCGCATACGCCGCGCCGGCAATCGCTATTTTGCCGACCTCGCAGTGGGACTGGCGCGCAACGTCACGTTCCAGCGTTCCGAACAATTAGTCGCCGAAATCACCGCCGCCGTCCAACAGATTCTGCCCGACTGCGACGTAGTCATCCACTCCGTGCCTCGCGAGACCGGCGAGGAAAACATCTTTGACCGCATACGCGCCGTAGCTTTCCGCAACAACTTCAGTGTCCACGACGTAAGCGTGCAAGACCTCGGCGGACGCCTGCACGTGGAGCAGCATCTTGAGCTAAAAGAAACGCTGAGCCTGAAGCAGGCGCACGACCAGGTGACCCAGGTGGAAGCCCAAATGCGGAACGAAATCCCGGAGATTTCCAGCATCCTCACCCACATTGAGAGCGAGCCGGCCACGATTGAGCCCGGCAACCGCATGTTACGCGATGCCGTGCTCGAACAAAAGCTGCGACCGGTACTGGGCGAGTTCCCGGAAATCCTGGACATGCATGACGTGGAGATCAAACGCGTTCGCGATAAGGTCTACATGTCATGCCACTGCACCATGTCCGACGATCTGGCGTTGTCCCGTGTCCACGACATTTCCACCGCGCTTGAGATCCGCTTTAAGCAGGAAGCGCCGGAGTTGTTCAAGGTCCTGATCCATCCTGAGCCGCAGACCGACAACCGGAGGTAGAGTCGCTGTGATCGCCGTCATCGTGCGTCACATTCCTAGGCCGAGCCCGCAATGCGGGCGCAATTATTGAGCCCACCACGCAAGCGGTGGGGAGCAGGGGATGATCCTGAGCCCCGAAGGGGGCGGCATACCTCTCAACCTCTAAATAAACGAACGCTCCGGAGAAAAGCCGTATGCCCCCCTCCGGGGCTCCAACCCTTGATCGTCCATGGCTTTCCCACCGCTTACGCGGATAGGCTCAATAATGGCGCCCACTTCGTGGGCTGTGGATTCTGCACGACTCTTTGGGTTTCGCAGATGAAAGCGCTTGGGCGCCGTCGGCCCTCAATGCCTCTTTCCGGCCAATTGCCAATTGCTATGGCTTCGCCGGGTCCTGGTGATGAACGTGCGGGGTAAACTTGCGGACGACAAATTCCTGCAAGACGTTGGCGACGGCCGTTGAGCCAATCCCGATGAGCCCGTTTTCGAAGGTCAATGTTGCTCCATTGCGATCTTTCGCGGGATAGTAGAGATTTGAGATACCACCTGCGGCGAGGTTTCCTAAAATATTCGAGTAATTTGGCTGCATGTGTCCGTTGTCGCCTTTGCAGATCACTGCAGTGGACATCGCATACAGAAGCCGTGATCGCCCGCTGCCGGTTCCTTTGTAGAAGTAACGGGGGTCCTGCCTGAAGAGCGATGGCAATATGGCGCTTGATATGAACGTACCTGTAAGCGAGTCCGCCAACGACGCGCCGTAACGTTTGCCATAACCTTGCGCGCCCTGCCCGTATCCTGGGAAAGTATTTTGCGCCTGCTCAATTCCCGCGAAGATCCCGCTCACTGCGAACGTGACTGGATCCAGCGTTGTCTTCCATGCAAGCTGGAACTTTTGCCGCGAGTTGAGCGGAACGGCGTTGGGAACGTAGCTGACATAGAAATTCGGAATAAAGCTGAGCACACGCTGCTTCTCTTGCTCCTTGATCTGCGCTTCCGCCACCTGGACCTGTGAGGAGGGCGTGACGTCCACCACGGTGTTTGTGGCAGCAACCGTCAAAACGATCGGCGGGGCAATATAGAACTCCTCCGAATGCAGAATTCCAGAGGACGATTGCGCCGCGAAGGTCGCCGATGTAACTGTGATCTTGAAGGGGCCGGGAGCGATGTTGGCAAAGGAAAACTCGCCATCGCCGCCTGACAGCACTTCCTGGGCTGGGGACCGGTCTTCCCGCGTAAGTCTGACCCGGGCCCCGGACACGACAGCGCCCGTGCCATCCACAACCGTGCCGCTGATGCTTCCGGACAATTGCTGACCGCCAGAGGCGGGTGTTTGCCCGGAGGCCTGTCCCCGGGACGGCAACGTGCCACACACGATGGCCAACGCAATAACGATGAATACAGACTTGAAGTGGTGAGTCATGAATGAATTATTTTTCTTTCCCTCGGCTTCCCGCTGAACCACTTTAGGGTAACACTCCTGCGGACAAGAGCGAGATTTGCATTGTCGGTAAAGACTCCGCTGATATACAGTGCTGCTAGCTTACCAAGGGGGAGAATGAATTATTACATTCAGCGCCAGCTCCCGGAGTATGGACCGTACACTCTGGCCGACCTGCAACGTTACGTTGCCCAGGGCAACATACTCCTCACCGATCTCACGCGCAACGAAGGCACGACTGAATGGGTGCCGGTCTCGCAGGTCATCGGTAACATTCCTGCAGCTCCGCCGGTCCCGGCTGCGCTCCCGGCGGGAGGGACGGTCTATGCGGGAAACGCTGCGCCGGCGGGTACAGCTCACCCCGTTGCCGCAGTGCAGCCGTTGCCCGGCGGCCCCATGCCGCCTGATTTGCATTGGGGCTTAGTTTTACTGATTGGCTTTCTCTGCGGCATCTTCCAATGGGTTTGGCTCTTTATTGAAGTCGGCTTTGTGAAGAAGATCAGTCCTGCGAGCAACTTTCTGGCATTTCTTATCGCGGGCATCGCTATTCAGATTGGTTCCTTGATCCTTTACTTCATCGCCATTTTGGTCTTTGCGGCTGCGGCAGGAAATAGTAATAATCCTCCGGTGGGTCCTTTGCTGGTGGTTGTCTTCCTGTTCTTCGGCGCGTTGCTGGTAGGCGCTGTGCTCTTCATTGTCGGAATATTCAAGATGCGCGACGCCATTCAGGAGTATTACAACACGGTAGAGCCGATCAACCTGCGTCTTAGCGGAGTCATGACGTTCTTCTTCAATGTGTTTTACTTCCAGTATCACTTTTCCCGCATCGCCGTCTGGAAGAGAACGGGATATCTGGAGCCGCAGCAACTGTCATGACGTTGGAGCATCGCGCCAATTGTCTCCTGGGCCGACCACTTTTCGTTCGCTTTCCTGCTCAGGATCTCTTGGGAGCGACCACGAAGCGTGTCTTCCAACCTGGCCGGACTGCCGCGCAGTCTTGCCCCCAGACTCGGAAGCAGTTCTATAGGGAACGTAAACTCAAACTTGCGTTCAAACCAGATTGGTACTGACTCATGAATTCCGCCGATCACAAGGATCATAGCGCAGGCTGGGACTTACTTCTCCACAACGTACAATACGTCTTGTGTGGGAGACCAATTGATCCATCACAAGCCTTCTTGTCTGTAACGTTTCAAGGAATTTCTGCACTACTCATTGAGAAAGCCACTTGGGAGAAAGGGAAACCTATCTGCAGGTCGTTTTTTGTCAAAGATGCGCTTCCTCATCGCGGCGGAAGCGCCAAACCATCATACGGTCCATGTTTGGTTTTAGGAGGTCAATGCCAATAGGGGAAGATACACCACTGGAACAACCGTTATTCGAATCCAGCCTCGTATTTAGCTCGAACTGGCATGTCCACGAATGCGCTATAGTGCGAATCTTCTGTTGAGGTAATCTGGGAGGGTTTCCGTGTTAACTCGTTACTTACTGACCGCAATGCTCGGTCTTTCTCTGGCTATGGAGGCTCAATCCGTTGAGCCACCGGTGATTGTGCCTGCTTCGGCAAATAAAGCGGTGAAGACGCTCACGCTGAAAAAGCTGCCGGCCCAACCCATCCAGGGCGATCTCACGGCAGGTCTGCTCGTGAACGAACAGTACACCTCTCTCCGCACGGTGCCGAAAGTGTCGCTGACCAGCGCGACCAGTACCACCAACGTGACCGGCCCACCGGCCCAAGGGCAAGACTGGCTTGTGACTGTCGAGATTTCAGGTTTGATTCCGTTCGGGGATTCGAGTATTCCGCTCCTTTACAAAGGTGTGCAGGTAGAAACGATCCGGCTGCACAAAGGCGGTCTTCTCCTGCAAACACGGTTCGATGGTGTCGTTTCCCAGAAGGAAGGCGAGCCGCTGTTGCTGGTGCTTGAGAACTCGTCGGACTCGGAATATATGTCGGTCAGCGCCAGACTCCGTTTTCAAGACGTGGACGTGTGCGCCTTCACCACAGAATTCAAGCCCGCGCAGGAGAAGGCAACCGCTCCGGACTGCCAGCAACCCGATCACTGGTCTACATTCCGAGTGCCCAAGTATGCCCGGGTTTCTTTGCGGGCCACGCCGGTCCACGATTGGTTTCTCGATCACACCACCGACTTTGCCCGCTCGGCGAAACGCAAGGGCACTCTGACGTTGCGCTTCTATGGAGACGAACCAGATCCTGCGATTTCTGAGCAGATCCTTCCGATCGAGCTTGATCTGGAGCCTGGCACTGCCAGCCTCAGCCGTAGCCTGCTGCGAGTGGCCCTGCTCCTTTTCCTGGGCGCCGGCCTCTCACTCGTGCTGCGCACCACTATTCCCAACGCCCGCCGCAGTCGGGCCATCAAAGACGAGCTTACGGACCTGGCGAAATCCACTCGCTCTATTTCCGATGAGGTCGAGTCTTTGCTCCGCGTGCAGCTTCGCGTCGAACGTCTTGCTCTTGACAGCCTGCGCAAGAGTGTTGTCTCTTTTGGCCCCAATTTCTCTGACATCGCCGCCCGTGTGGAGCAGGGCGTGGCCACGCTGAAGCGCCGCATCGAATACACTCGCCGCCTCGATGCCGCCTGCATCCGCAAGCGTATTCTGGTTGTCGATGACCAGGCGCCGCCGACCCGCGTCAATGCCATCGAACGTCAGCTTATCGCCGTGAGCGAGGCTCTGAAACGGGACCAATTCGCTGAACAGGACTGGGTATTCATTCAACAGCGGATCGAGGCAGCGGACAAGCTGCTGGGAGAAGTGTCCGAAGAGGAGAAGAGCGCGTTCGAAGCAACGCTCATTCAGCGCTGGAAGGCATTAAGGGAACATTTCGGAATCGAAGACGGAGCGCTGAAGGTGCCGGGCGTGTTGAAGGGAATGGACGAGTGTTTTCCGCCTGCATCCAGCTTGCCGAAGGTCTCCGACGACCCGGATGGCAGTCAGTGGATCAAGTCCATTGGCATCGCGCGGGCAGACCTTCAAATCTCCGCTCTCGAACTGCTGCGCGATTTTGAATTTCTGGCGCGCGCAACCAGTAATAATGCCCCGAATCAGAAACGGTGGGACGTCGGACAGAAGCTCCTGATGCAGTGGCTGCCCACTCCTGCTCTCGGAACGCTGGCGGACGCCCGCCGCTTGATCCGGGAACTCTCCGAAGGCATCGATGCCGTACAGATCATTGAAGCTCTTTGCCGCAACGAGGCCACCATCGAAATGGACCCGCAGTTTATAGGGACCGACGAAAAGCTGCGACTGGCCATCCGCTTCCACCAGCCCCGATGGAATTCCGCCGCCGCCCGTCAGGAGATTGCGTGCGAATGGGAGTTCCAGTCCACGTCCGCGCAAGCCGGTCAACATTGGTGGCAGTCTGCGGCAACTCAAGGACCGGCGGGAAAAGGGCAGGTCCCGGCCTCCCAGAATGCCGTTCCGGAGTTGTATCGCGAGCACGGTTGGGAGATTTATCACTACTTCGAGGGTAGGGTGGGCTCGTCCGCGGTTAGAGTCTCCTTTTACTACGATGGTAAACCCGTGCTCTCCTCCGAAAGCGACCCCAAAGCACCCCCGTTGCAATATAAGATGAGTATCCCTCTGCGCAACCAGCGCACCTCAGGGAGGGCCTCTAAGGACAAGAGGGAACGGATCAAGCGGACCTTGTTCGAAGCCGGAGAACTTCTGGCGGTTCTGTTGGTTCCTCTTGCCGCCCTCGCCGTCAGCACCACGAGTGACGGGAACTCTGGCCGCTGGTGGGAACTAGTCAGTCTCGGCTTTGGCTCCGAAACCATTCGCAATGTTCTCTCCGGCAAGCCGGACCAAACCCCAGCAAAGCCCGGTTCGTAACCGCGCGCCAAGACCGGACGCGATGCACTACAGAGATTCCTCCATACGGTGAGGGGCAACGAAACCCGCCGGCATCGCATCGTGCGCCGCCGCTTGTGAGGCGTTGCAGAAGAGTTGACGCGCCCTGAGAGCCATGAAATTAGACCACGGCACGCCAAACTCCGGTACAATTTCCGGTCTTAGCTTGACAGCTCGTCATTCATCACTTGTTACTCCAGGAGCCCCATATGCACAAAGCCAGGCCGTTTGCCGTAGTTCTTCTTGTCGCTCTTATCGGTTCAATTCCGTTGCGCGCGCAGTCGACGGTTGATCCGGACATTAACCAGAAAATTCGTCAGGAAGAGAACGAACATTCGCAAATCATGCACTCCATGCATTTTATCGCGGACATCTACGGACCACGCCTGACGGGATCGCCCAATCACAAAGCCGCGGCCGAGTGGGCCATTAAGCAGATGCAGGCGTGGGGATTTGAAAACGCGCATCTTGAGCCGTGGGACTTTGGACATCCGGGATGGGGCAACGAGCGCGCCAGCGGCTACATTCTGTCGCCGATTAAAGACCAGCTCACTTTCAAAGTACTGGCCTGGACGGCGGGCACGAACGGAACCGTGACCGGCACGGTCTTCCAACTCATTCCGCCGGATAAGCCGAAGCAAGAACAGCTTACCGCTTATCTGGATTCGATCAAGGGGCAGGTGAAAGGCAAGATCGTGATGGTCGGCAAGGCGGAAGTCGTGCCGGTGGTGATTGACGTCCCCGCGCGCCGGCTTGACGACAAGGCCGCGGCCACACGCTACGATCCTAAGAATCCGAATCCTGGTGGTGGCGGGCGTCCAGGTGGCGGCGGGCCGCCGAACAGTGATCCTCCAGGCACACTGACCGGCGCGCAAATCAACGAACAGATTGACCAATTTCTCGTGGCGAACGGCGCACTCATGCGGGCCAATGACGCGCGCATGGGCAACGGCCGCATTCGCGCTTTCAACAACCGAACCTTCGATCCGGCAAAGACTGTCCCCACGGTTGTGCTGCGCAATGAAGATTACGGCCGCATCACGCGTATCCTAGCCGACGGCACGCCGGTCACGCTGGAATTCAACATCGTGAACAAGTTCTATCCGGAAGGGAAGACGTCGTACAACACCATCGCCGAAATTCCCGGCACGGACAAAAAAGACGAAGTCATCATGCTCGGCGGACACCTCGATTCGTGGCACTCCGCTACCGGCGCCACGGACAACGGTATCGGCTGCGCCATCATGATGGAAGCCGCGCGCATTTTGAAAGCGCTGGGCGTGAAGCCGCGCCGGACAATCCGCGTAGCTCTGTGGAGTGGCGAAGAAGAAGGACTGCTCGGCTCCAAAGCCTACGTGAAAGAACATTTTGGCACCGCCGAAGAACCGAAACCAGAGTTCTTCAAACTCGATGCGTACTTCAACGTTGACTCCGGCACCGGACGCATCCGCGGCGCGGGAGTTTTTGGCCCGCCGGAAGATGCTGACATTCTGCGTCCGATACTGGCGCCGTTTGCCGATCTGGGAATTGTGGGCGCCATCTCGACTAAAGGCCGCCGCGCTGCCGGCACGGACTCAGGCTCTTTTAACGAGGCGGGACTTCCCGGTATTGGGCTGGGCCAGGACCCAATCGAATACTTCACCGACACATGGCACACCAACCTCGACACGTACGAGCGGATCATCGAAGACGACGTAAAGCGAGACGCAATCATCGTTGCGGCGGCCATCTACCAACTCGCCATGCGTGACGAAATGCTGCCACGCTTCAGCAAAGCCGACATGCCACCCAAACCAGCGGAGCCGGGCGCGACGCCAGCTCCGGCAACACCAGCCGCGCCGAGCGGACCTCTGAAGCCGTGATTTACTGCCAAACTTTTTGAAGGTGAGAACCCGAGAACGCTTTAGTACGCAAATTGCGTGAATTATTACGCAATTTGCGTACGTCAAGGCCGAGGTCTGACAAGGACCCTGCGGCGGTGGATGGCGCTCGGAAGTGTTACTCTATCCAGTCCTTCAAGGAGTCGCACAATGAAGCATGTTACCCGCCGAAACTTTCTGCAAAGCGCCGGAGTCGCAGCGACCGTTGCGCTGGCGCAACCCAGCGTGTCGTTTGCGCAGGGCGAGCCGTCCAAGACACTGCCGGCGCCGATTGCCAGATTAAAGTCGCGACGTTCGGAAGCGTCTCCCATTACCGTGGCAGAGCGCCAGCAGCGAATCGATCAGGCACGGCGGTTGATGGCCGACAACAAACTCGATGCCATCATGGTGATGGGCGGCACGTCGCTTGTGTACTTCACCAGCATTCGCTGGTTTATGAGCGAGCGGACGTTCGCCATGGTGCTGCCGGCCAAGGGCGCACCGTTTTATGTTTGTCCGGCATTCGAAGAAGACCGCGCGCGCGAGCAGATTGCCAACGGGCCCGGCGGCAACAACCCTGAGTTGCGGTTGTGGCAGGAAGATGAGAGCCCTTACCAGCGAATTGCCGAAGGCTTGAAAGACCGCGGAATCACCGCCGGACGCCTGGGTCTGGAAGAGACCGTCCGCTACGTGTTCAACGAAGGCGTGGCCAAGGCAGCGCCGGCACTGCAGATCGTCAGCGCGACTCCGGTCACTGCGGGCTGCCGCATGATCAAGAGCGCACACGAGCTTCAACTCATGACGTTGGCCAACCAAATCACGCTGGCAGCGTATGAAGCTGCTTATCTCTCGACGAAAGAAGGCATGACGCAACATGACTTTGGCCATCTGGTCGATGCTGCGCATCAACAGCAGGGATTTCAAGGTGGCGCCAGCATACAGGTAGGCGAGAATTCTGCATTGCCGCACGGTTCGGCTAAACCTCAAGTCATCCGCGAAGGGACAATCCTGCTGATGGACGGTGGCTGCCGAGTGGAAGACTACGAATCCGACATCAGCCGCACAGTGGTCCTGGGCAAACCAACTGACAAAATGAAGAAGGTCTTTGAGATCGTACACCGAGCGCAATCAGCCGCGCTAGCCGCTGCCAAGCCCGGCGTTCAATGCCAGGCTGTGGACGCTGCTGCACGCAAGGTGATCGTCGACGCCGGATACGGCCCCGACTACAAACACTTCGGCCATCGCGTAGGCCACGGAATCGGCATGGACGGACACGAGTGGCCTTACTTGGTTCGTAGCAACACCACGATATTGGCGCCTGGAATGTGCTTCAGCGACGAGCCGGGAGTCTACATCCGCGGGGAATTCGGAGTGCGTCTCGAAGACGACATGCACATCACGGCGCAAGGCGCCGATCTTTTTACGCCGCAAAGCCCGTCTTTGGAGGAGCCGTTTGGAAGGGGCTGAGAAAATCGGGTGATCGCCCGATCACGCGCGATCACGGCGATCTAATATAATGTGCTTCGGAAAGGAACCCTCATGGTGATGACCCCGGCTCCGCTGTCGCAGGTGGCGACGGAATGTGAGACTGACGGCCTGACCGCCGCCAATGCTGAACGGATTGCTGTGGAACTGGCGGCCCTATTCGGCGTACAGCATGACGAAGTTGGCCTTCTTCGTCTCGAGCACGACAGCCTGATGTTTGTGTATCCGACGCGGCTGCAAAACGTGGGCCGGATTCCCCTCAACACGTCCAGCTCAGTTGCGGTACGCACTTTCAACACCAAGCGCGGGGAAATCAGCAATAGCTTTGCCCAGACCAAGCACACTACGTTCTTTGAAATGGTGGCCCTGGAAAAGCCTGGCGTCAGCAAGAAGGCAAGCCGAGAAAAGCAAGTCATACAGAAGCTGATGTCCGCTCCGGTGGTTGCTGCCGGTCAATCCGTGGGCGTGATCCAGATTTGCCGCAAAGCCCCGAATCCTCTTGAGGCCGGCCCGGACTTTGTCCCCGCTGATTTGCAGAGGCTGGCGGCCATCGCCACTACTCTGGCGAAGTGCTTTAAGTAAATTGGGTAATTGGGTGACTTGGTAATTGGATAATTGAGCATTCCGGGGTTCGGTTTTTCTTAAATTACCCAATTATCAAATTACAAAATTACCAAATTGGTTTCACTTGGGAACGGTCAAGTCTCGGTTCAGCCTGAATCGTGATGGCGCGAGCCGGCAAAAGGGCTGCCCATGTCTAAAGATTTTATGCGTCCGCAAAAGGCGCTGACTTCGGTAACCCACTAAGTTATTATTCTTAATGGATTGTAGGCGCATTATATTGGTAGAAAAGAGTTTGGGAGCAGGGGATGAAGAACTGGTTTTTGCCGATTGCCGTGCTGGGCGTGAGCGGTCTGGGCTTGCTGTTTGCCAGCGAGCGTGGACGCAAGCGGCTGCACACTTTGTTTGAGGACATCAACAACGCTGACCCACTGGGCCAGTTCAATCAGGCCATGGAAGACCAGCTGGACAATATCCAGCGCACGCTCGAACGTCTTTCTGAAGTACTTGAGGGTGAAGCGCCGGCGCAGCAACGCTAAATCTTAACCTCTTAGCCGGCGACCTGGTTGATTCGGCCCGCCATACGGACGTCTCTTTGCGTTACTCCTCCTGAATCATGTGACACCAGGGCCATGGTGACTTTGTTATAGCGAATGTCAATGTCCGGATGATGGTTGGCCTGCTCCGCTGCGTCGGCAATCTGGTTTACAAACACCATGGCCGCCTTGAAGTCAGGAAATTCGAATAGCCGTTGAATTGCAATGCCGTTGCGCGCCCATCCGGGAAGGGAAGTCAGCGCCTGCTGAATTTCGGCGTCAGTGAGTACAGCCACGATGCACACTCCTTCGTTCGTCCAATGAATTGTAGTGCTGCCCGGAAGTATTTGCAGTCCGCATTTGCACACTCGCACGTTCAGAGTGGCAGCAAATGCCCTGAAAGCAACGTGGCCTAACTTGACCCGGTTGTGGAGAGGGCCGGCGTTTCCTTGATGGGGTAAGTAAAGCGGTAGATTTGCGAATTAATTTCCTTGCGCAGGTCTTCCCAGATGGTTTCCGGCATCTGCATGAAAACTTTGACAACGTTCGGATCAAACTGCCGTCCGGCGTAGCGCGATACTTCCTCACGTGCGGCGCCAACGGTTTGGGCTGCGCGGTAGGGGCGATCGGACGTGATGGCATCCAGGGTGTCCGCGACGGAAAATATCCTGGCGCCCAGCGGGATTTCTTCGCCTGCCAATCCGCGCGGGTAACCGGTGCCGTCGTACTTTTCCTGATGGGCGTAAACAATTTCCGAGGCCTCGGCCAGAAACGGAATTTTCCTCAGCATCTGGTAGCCGCGGAAACAATGTTCGCGCATGATCGTCGTTTCTTCCGGCGTCAGAGCGCCCGGTTTGCGCAGAATGGCATCCGGGATGGCCATCTTCCCGATGTCATGCAGAAAAGCGCCGCGCGCGATCACGCGTATGCGTTCGCTGGAAAGACCCATGGCGCGGGCCATGGCAATGGTGAAGGCCGTCACCCGTTTGGAGTGGCCTTCCGTCTCGGCATCTTTTAAGTCGAGCGCGTCGCCCAGCGCTTCCAGCGTGATGTCATACGAGCGCTCCAGATCGGTCATGGTCTGGCGGAGTTGCTCGGTGCGGGCGCCGACCAGGGTCTCCAAATTGGATTGATAGGCGCGGTTCTCCAGCTTGAGCTTGCGATGTTCCAGCGCGCGACGCACCATGGCCAGAAGCTGTTCGCGCTCGAACGGCTTCAGCAGATAATCGTAGGCCCCGTTGCGAATGGCGGCCAGCGCTACCGAAATATCATGCACCGCGGTCACCATGATGACCGGCATGTCAGGATATTTTTCCTTGGAGCGTTCCAGCAGGGCAATGCCGTCGAGTTCGGCCATCATCAGGTCAGAAAGCATGAGCTCAAATTCGCCGCTGGAATTGAGTACGGCCAGCGCTTCCAGTCCGGAAGAAGCCTGCTCGGTGTGATAACCGGACGCGCTCAGCATAGACGAGATAATCTCGCGTATGGATTCTTCGTCGTCCACGACCAGGATGCGCTCAGCGTTCATTTGGGGAATGTATGCCTTTTCGGGGGAGAAATTTTACTGTACGCCACTGCCATCCGAAATACAATGCCCTCATCGCACAAAAGTACATGACCGGAGCGAAATCCGTGATATACAGAAGCCGACCGTGCTGAAGAACTGACCAGGATGGATTGGACGCTGCAATCCGCGTTTGTGGCTGAAGCATCGACCCTGCTTGTGTTGCTGGCGGGAGCAGTACTCTTGTACCGCAGTTTCCGCGAAAAGTATCTGTTGCTCTGGATTGCAGGCTGGATTCTGTTCGGCGGATCCAAACTACTTGTTGCCCTCGGTGCTTCTACCGCCAACCCGCGCTTGTGGGTTGCGTTGTCCAACGCTACGTTTGCCGCGGCCGTCGGATTGTTTGCGGGCTCGGTTTTTGTGCACGTTTGCCGAACGCGTCTATTGGTCCCCGCTGGCCTCACTATCTTTTTCGCGATGAGCATGGGAGTAGTCCGTGCGCTCAGTCTTCCTGATTCTCGGGCCCTTTTCTGGGCTTTCACGGGATGTTGGTTTCTGGTGCTGGCTGTCTCTGCGTTCTGGCTGGTACGGTTTGCCCTGGGCCGGCGCAACATTGGACACTGGGTGCTGGCCTTCAGTCTGCTGCTGCTGCACACGCATGAGCGGCCAACGCTGCACAACATTGTCGGGTATGACATTCTGGTCGATCTGTTGCTGGGTGTTGCTGTCATGCTGGTCGTTCTGGATGAATCCCGTGTGCAGGCTTCGCGCTTGCGCGTGTTGAATACGATCACGCATAAGATCTCCGAGACCACGGAGTTTGAGCCGATGGTGAAAGTCGCTTTGCGTGAGCTTCTGCGGCACACCAAGGCCAAATCTACGTGGTTCAGAAAACTGGAAGACGGTCGCCTGGTGCTGATCGCACGACAGGGCATGTCCGCGGCCTTTGCCCAGGAGATCAAGGCGTTCGAGGTGCCCGTTCCATCCGGTCAGGCATTACTGGATGGCAAAGTGCGAATCATCCCCATGGCGAAAATGCCATCCGCGATAAGGGACCACGTGGCAGCAGAAGGCATTCGCTATCTCGTCCTGATTCCGGTGCAGAGCAAGAGTTCAGACATAGGCTTGCTGGTGCTGGGAATGCGGGGTTACCGCGTCTACACCGAGAGCGACAAGGACTTCCTGCAGGCCGCGGCGAACCAGCTTGGTCTGGCGGCCGAGAACCGCGGCCTGTTGCTGCAGTTGCTCCGCTCCAGAAATGAATGGGCGAGCACCTTCAACTCCATTCCGGACTATATTCTCGTCCACGATAATGAGTACCGGATCCTTCGTGCCAATCGCGCACTGCTGGACCGCCTGGAACTGAGTGGAACGGAAGTCATCCAGCAATTGTGTGAATCTGTTTTGCCTGGCGCTGGGACTCGCTGGCAATCCTGTCCGTATTGCGGGAACTCGAGCGTTTCCGCGGCAACAGAATACGATCCCTGCTTCGGCGGCTATTCCGTGGTTTCTACGTCGGCGGACACCGGCGAGGACGTAACCCGCGGCGCAACGATCCACGTTATCAAGGACACGACGGAAGCACGCGCTGCGGAGCAAAGATACAAAGCGCTCTTCAGTCATATGCAGGAAGGCGTTTTTGTCACCACGCCCGACGGCAAGGTCATCGACTGCAATGACGCTTTTGTCCGAATGCTGGGGCGTGCCAGCAAGGACGAGGTCCTGAAGCTGGAAGCCGCTGAGTCCCTTCACCGGAGCGCGGACGTGCAGGAAAAGTTTTTCATTGAAATATCGCGTCAGGGCTTTGTGCGCAATTGTGAATATCGCCTGCGCCGCAAAGATGGACGCGAGATCAACGTGAGCGAGAGCAGTTTTGCCACGCGCGGTCCCGGAGGCAAGATGGAGCGTTATCAAGGCGTGCTGCTCGACATGACGGAAATAAAGCGCGCGGAAGAAGAAGTCCGGCGGCGCAACCGGGAACTGCACGTCCTGAACAGTATTGCGGTCACCTTCAATCAATCTTTTGATCTGGATGAGATCCTGCAGTTGACCATGCTGCAGATAGTGGAGCTTTTTTCCACGGACACCTCGGCGATCTATCTTTTTGATGAAGCCACCAGCGCGTTGCAGAAGAAGTCCTCGTACGGGCACCGCAGTTCGTGGGTCAACGAGAACGAGAACTTTGTTTTGCCGCAGGAGTTTCTGGATACTCTCAAGTCCACCCGCGCTGAAATCATCAGTCATCAAGACCTGCCGCGCTTGCCGGAAATCATTCGAAAATTCGTGGAATCAGAAGGCCTCCAGGCGTGGTTGTGGATGATCCTGTGGCGCAAGGACAAGATACTGGGCCTGCTGGGCACCAGCAGCCGCGCCCCGCGTGATTTCAGCCCGTCGGACGAAAGCGTGATGATTGCCGTGGGCCGGCAACTGGCGACGACCATCGAAAAAATCCAGCTCTACAACGAAACGCGCAGGGCCTATGAAGGCCTGCGGCGCGCTCAGGAGCAACTCCTGCAAAGCGAAAAGATGTCGGCCGTGGGCCAGTTAATTTCCGGCGTCGCGCATGAGTTGAACAATCCGCTTACGGCCATCATCGGCTACACGCAGTTGCTGGAAAGCGAAAAGCTCGAGGTGCGGGTGCAGGAATACGTCCGCAAGCTGCACAAACAGACGCAACGCACACAAAAGATCGTACAGAACCTTCTGTCTTTCGCGCGCCAGCATAAGCCGCAAAAGCTGCACGTCGACCTCCGCGCCGTGGTGGAAGAAGCGGTCGCGCTGCGCGACTACGACCTCAAAGTAAATAACGTTCTCGTGGAGCGGAACTTTGATCCCGAGCTGCCTTCGGTCATGGGCGACCCGCACCAACTCGAGCAAGTCTGTTTGAACATCATCAATAATGCCGCCGACGCCATGCTGGAAGGTCCCACCGAAGGCCAGCTGAAGGTCCGCATTTTTGTTCAGGGAGGCCAGGTCGTGACCGAGTTCCATGATTCCGGTCCCGGCATTTCTGAACCCAAACGCGTGTTTGATCCGTTCTATACCACGAAAGGCGTGGGCAAAGGAACGGGATTAGGGTTGAGCATCTGCTACGGAATCGTTCAGGAGCACGGAGGAGATATCGTTGTCCAAAACCACCCGACCGGGGGCGCGGTGGTCCAGGTTCGCCTGCCGGTTGCTTTGGGCGAAAAGCCCATGACCGAGCGGGAACGAATTGTTGCCCGGCGCGAATCCCGGCTTGAAGGACGCGTTCTGCTTCTGGACGACGAAGAAGACGTGCTCGCCTTTGAATGCGAGGTGCTTCGCAACGCCGGCTTAAGCGTGGTGACGGTCCGTTCCGGAGCGGAGGCGTTGGAGAAACTCAAGACCGAGACGTTTGACGCGGTAATCCTGGACAGCAAGGTCCCAGGAAAATTCAGCAGCGCGGATGTCTACCAATGGCTGCAAGAGCAGCAGCCAGAGCTCGCTGCCAGGACCGCGATGGTGCTATCGAATGTATCTGACCCCGCAGGTCACGGTATTGGAGATATCACAATGACCCGGCGACTGGTAAAGCCGTTTGAGGTTTCCGACTTGCTCACGCTCGCGCGCCGTCTGCTACGCAAATCCGTTGCGGCGGCCCGGTTGTCCTGAACCCCGAGGTGGCAAGTCTGCTGTATAGTCCACCTCGGGAGAGGTGCTACTCGAGAGATTCTGGGGACGGGGACTCAAACGCCGTCCCCTTCCCCAGACCCCAATCCCCGGCTTAAGAACATCGAGGAAATCCTATGAATTTTTCGATTGTCTCACGGCTGGGTTCACCCTTTTTGGACATCCTTTTCACTCTAAAAC
Source organism: Acidobacteriaceae bacterium (assembly GCA_003140235.1). Classification (GTDB taxonomy): domain Bacteria; phylum Acidobacteriota; class Terriglobia; order Terriglobales; family Acidobacteriaceae; genus Angelobacter. The sequence continues at coordinate 10,919 of PLJN01000094.1, read as the reverse complement.
TGTCTCACCGTAGGGGTTCACCTCAATTGCTTAGTTGTCCACAATCACTATGGGATCATTCTCGCCGTCCGGCCCCACTACGGTGTACTTGTAGGGCTTATGGTCGACGTGAGAGAGGGCAGGCCCGCTGGAGACGCTTCCGTCCGGGGGGACGTTGAACGTCACGTTTTGGAATGGCGAACCGTCCCCCGAGTCAAATTTGATCGTGGCCGCCTTGTTGTCGTGTGAATGCCAGGTGACCGCGTCTCCCACGCTCTTGCTGACCGTAATGGTGACTGGTCTACCTGGCCGTCGTGGCTGGTGATTTGTACTCCCTTTTGACTCATATTCTTCTCCTTGTCCTTTCTTTTTTTCGGGTTACTTCTTCTTTTGTGCTTTTGCCATCATTGCGGCATATTCCGGATATGCAGCAAATCTTTGCCACGCTGGATTGTTCGTGATCTCAGTCGGCGATAAACCCGCTTTGAGCGCCAGATCCAGTTCGGCCAGCGCCAAGCGGTCCCGATGGAATTGCGCCAGCACCTGAGCAGAGCGCAGCCGCGCTTGCGGATCATGGCCTGATAGTCTGAGCCCGGCCTTCCTGTACTCTTCCGCTTTGGACTGCTGCCCTAACATGGCGGCGTACACTGCGGCGTTGATTGCCGCGTGCCCCAGGCTTTCGATTTTGAAATAGCCTGTAGGTGTCTCATACTCGTTGGCTTGATTTTCCGAAGCCTCACAGCGCCGAGGAGGGTGGGATTCGCCAATATGTCGCAGCAGCAATGAGCAAATAGCGATCGGCAATTCGGTGGGCCCGATCACGGATGAGAGGGCAGTGTCTGCGTGAGCAATGCGGCAAAGACTTCGCAGTCAAATCCCCAATCCACCGCTTTGCAGTTTGTGAAGTAGATGCGGCTTCCATCCGGCGACCAGCGTGGTTCGGTCGCCCGGCCTTCCGTGTTGGCAACGAGCCGGACGTTGCTTCCATCTGCATTCATTACGAATATCTGATAGTTGGACCGGCGGTTTGACGCGAAGACAATCTGTGTGCCGTCGGGAGACCATGCGGGCCAGCCATCAAAGGCGGGGTGGTTGGTGAGGTTGCGCTGGTCCGATCCGTCACTATTGGCGACGAACACCTCTGAATTTAGCTCGCCAATCATTCTACGGAAGACGAGCTTCTTTCCGTCGGGCGACCAGGACGGGTAAGTATTGGTGCCGCCGGAGATCAGCGTTGTAAGGCGTTTGCTTTGGATATCGAGGCTGTAGATTTCCGACGCATTCTTTCGCGGCGGCTTCAGATCGTCGTCGGAACAGAAGATGAGCTTGGCGCTGTCCGCTGACCAGTTAGGATGGATGAACCGGTGCCGGTTGTCGGTCATGCGCTCTTCTCCAGTGCCGTCCGGATTCATGATGTAGATTGATTCATCGCCGCCTTTATCGGAGACGAATGCGATCTTGCGCCCGTCCGGTGACCATGACGGACTATCGTGAGTCACCGCGTCGTGCGTGATCTGAGTTGGGTTGCTGCCGTCGGCATTCATAATGAATATCTGCTGAAAGCCGGCGACCGTAGTCTCGAAAACTACTTTGCTGCCGTCCGGAGAAAAGAATGGTTCGCCCTGGTCCACATGCGTGAGCTGATAAGCCAGCGTGAGGGCACGCTGTTGCGCGCCGGCCACAGAAAGCCGCGCGAGCCCAACCGCCATCAGCAACAGTAGAAAAGAAACGCACCGGTTGAATGACATCTGATTACCTTAGACGATATAGGGCGTTCCTTGTGAGCGAGTATCTCGGCAATTGAGCGCTGCCTCACCGGTGAAGGCCGATCCTCCACTCTAAAGCTGCTAAGGATTCGATGCTCTGTTTATAAAACTCTGTAACGTTTTGTCTTTCGGCATCACTATATAAGCAGCAAGGCAGCCTCTATATCTTGATCTTGGATCATGGCCATTAGCCTTCGCCGGCACAGGAGGTGCTATATGGGAGAATTCCTGCAAACCTGCCGTCTTCGCGCGCCCTTGTTGTTCACCGTGTTGGTTGTCATAACCACCGGCATCGCTTTCGCCCAGACGGATGCCACCGCGCTTGCCGCGGGCTCGAGTATCATCGTGCGCGGGAGGGTCGTGAAGACNNCGGCGCCTTCCAGCAGGACAGCCATCATCACTGTGGAAGCGATGTTTGCCGGCAGTGAAATCGCCGGCGACCAGACGGGGCTTACTGCTACCGTCATCCTCAGCCGGCCGGAGATCGTGAGGTCCGGTGAAGTGGCGCTGTTCTTTGGCAATCCCCGCTTCGTCGGCAAGTCCCTTACCATTGCCGACGAGTCCGAGATCGCGCTCCAGGGCGGCGGGTTCACCCTTGGTGCCGTACAGCGCGGCGCGCAGGCGCGTAAAGACAAGCCGGTTCTCGACCGGCTTGCCGTCGCCAGTATTGTGTTCCGGGGCACTGTTGAGAGTGTTCGGCCACTCGTACTGGAGACTGCCGCGGAGCAGGGCAGGCGCACTCCTGGGCCGCCGAGCGAGCACGATCCGGAGTGGCAAGTGGCCACGGTCCGCATTGTCACGCCGTTGCGCGGCGGCAAGGCAGGAGACGTGGTTACCGTAGTCTTTGCGGCGAGCCGGGACATCACATGGTTCAACGCGCCCAAGCTGATAAAGGGCCAGGACGCGGTCTTCCTCGCCCACTCGCCCAACAAAGAGGAAGAAGAAATCTACCGCAGCTCCAGCCTCGAGAAGTTTCTGGAAAGACAAACTATCTATCTGGTGACCGAGCCGTTCGACGTGCTGCCGCCGGCGGACGGAGACCGCGTTCGCAGTCTGCTCGCGACGCCCAAGGAGACGAAATAATGATCACTCCACGATTCCGCATCTCAGCCGCTCTCGTACTCGCATGCATGGTGCTTCCCAGCTTTGCTCAGAACCGTCTCGTGAACATGGTGCCGAACGCCCGTAGTGGCGAAACGAACCAGGACGCGGAGCCGACCATCACCGTGGACCCGAATAACTTTAACCGGATCGCCGGTTCGGCGTTCACGTGGGACAACCTCGCTCAGTCGCCTATGGTCACAGCTACCGCTCCGATCTACGTCTCCAACGATGGCGGCAACACCTGGACCCTGGCCTTCATCGTTCCCAGCAAAGTCGGTTCGGGCTTCCCGACTGGCGACATCACGCTCAGCTTCAGCTCAACTCTCAGCGGGGCTGTAGCGCACGAGACGAGCTGGCTCTATGCCGGGACGCTCAGTTCCACCGCCGCAGCACGGCCCATGACGCCTCTTAGAGCGCAGGACCCCTTTTCCGCGACGCTGATGACCACGCTCGACACGCGGAACGGCCACGTTGACCAACCGCACACCATATCGAAGACCTCGGCCGGGGGACAGGATAAGCTCTATGTCGGCTTCAACAACGGGTACGGCAATTTCCCCTGTCCGCCGCCCGTTGCTCCAAATGGCCGAAGCTCAACGCTCGACGTCTCGCAGGATGCCAAGGTAGTTGCGCCGGTCCTGACGCTCGATGTGATCGAAGCGCGCAACTCTCCTTGCCAGGATGGGTTCGCTCAGGTGCCGGCCGCGCACAGCGACGGCACGGTTTACGCCGCATTCATCCACGACTGGAGTGGAACGCCGCGGCTCGTCGTGGTCCGCGACGACAACTGGGGCCTCGGCGGCTCTCCCTTTACCGCGCTCACTGATCCCAGCGATACGGTTGCCGGCCGCTTTGTCACGACCGGTCTCACGCTGCCTTCCGGATCCATGGGACAAAACCGGCTGGGCGCCAGCAACGTCAGCATCGCGGTTGATCCGAATAACAGCGATCGGGTCTACGTGGCCTACGGCGACAACGGCGGCTTCAACAGCGAGACCATCCACGTGCTGCGGTCGATCAATCGCGGCGTGACCTGGTCGGGTGACCTGCTGACGGTGACCAGCGCCATGAACCCCGAGGTCGCGATCAACGACATCGGCATCGTCGGCGTTCTCTTCCAGAGCGTCGCCGCAGGGAAGTGGGAGACACGCTTTGTCCTCTCCAACAACCTCGACGCGACAACCTTCGGCACGTCGACGCTCCTGGCCAGCCAGAACGCAGCGACGCCCGTAGCGAGTTATTTCCCGTACATCGGTGACTATGCCTCGCTCGTCGCTGCCGGCAACAGCTTCGTCGGCATGTTCTCCGCGAGCAACTATCCCGACAAGGCCAACTTCATGACCGGCGTCCAGTACCAGCGCGAGGTCGATTGGACGTCGCACAAGCTGTTCACGAATGCCGCCCACACGGTGCAGGTGCCGCCGTCCATCGATCCTTTCTTCTTCGAGATCGGGACCAACGTCTGCAGCCGGTCGTCCATCTTCTGTAATATCTGCGAAATCAGACCGATCGTCTGCTACCCCATTTACGATCCTTTGTGGTGGCTGAAGTGTCCCCAATGCGGCATCAACATTTATATCGATCCGGGAGAAGAGTTCCAGCAGATCACCGTATTTGATTCCCTGGGCAAAGAAGTCGGCAGGTTCGAACGCTTGCAAGAACCCATCGTCGAGAAAGGCGTGAGGTTCACCTACGGGGTCAAGCTCAAGTTGAAGGAGGGGGTCGGTTACGTACTGAAAGCCGAGCCCGTAGCAGGGAAAACGGTGGCGGGTAGTTTCAAGCCGGCGTTGATCGTCAAGCTCGAAGGCACGAGCCAAACCAAGTGAACGCACCGAAACGATTTCAGCGCCGTCGCTGAGCACAAGCAGTATCACCAGCGAGGAATATCACGGCATGGTCCTGTACGGCGGGACCATGCCGTTAAGAAATCTGCGCCCTTGTGCCCCGCACCAGCATTCTCGCCACCGGTCCCGTTCCGGCCAGTCCGATCAGCTTTGAGTTGAGCCACGCCGGAGCGGACAGCAACATGCGCAGCCGTGCCGCGTTACGGAAGCCTGGCGTAAATCTCTTGAAATAAGTCTTTCGATACTGCAGATGGGATTCCACCAACGAACCCTTCGCCTGCAAGAAACTGGCCAACGACTCGGCCGCCAGACTTCCGCTATGCAGCGCCAGAGAAATGCCGTCGCCGGCAAAGGGATCGATGAATCCGGCGGCATCGCCGGCCATGAACATTCCCCGGTGCTCTGTTTGGGGCTGCCGAAAATACAAAGATGATGTAGTGACCGGAGCGAAGAGGGGTTGCCAATCGCGACTTCTTGCACGAAGCTCAGGATGCCTGCTGAGTACTTCCTGCAAAGTACGTGCGGCATCCGCCCGGACCATGGCACAGGCGTTCACCGCATTCGGGCTGACTGGTTGCACGCCGCAGTAGCCACCGTCAAAGAAATACAGGTCGGTGGACATCGGTGGTGCATCCTCTTGAAAATGTGCTTTGAGTCCGATCCATTTTTCCTTCTGTGGAGCATGATGCGGCGTCAATTGCGACCAGCGTCCGGTGGCGTTGACTACGGCACGGGCTGTGAATGATTTGTCCGTTGTCCGGACATGGAAAGAGTTTTGTTGCTGAACTTCGCGCACGATCACGGATTCTTCTGCCTGGACACCGGCTTCGCGCGCGGCCTCGAGCAGCGCCAGATCAAGTTCATAACGAGGAATGCTCTTGGCGCAGGGTGAGATGGGAAGGGTAATAGTCTTCTTGCCGAAAAAAACCCTGGAGGCTGTGATCTCCGGTTTGTCCTGAAACCGTTGGCCACCCAGCAACCACTCCAGCAGACGCAGAGATTCTGGAGAGACAAACTCCCCGCAAACTTTGTGACGCGGGAACTGGTCCTTCTCGAGCAGCAGTACGCTCGCTCCGGCCCTGGCTGCGGTGATCGCGCAAGCCGAGCCGGCGGGACCGGCGCCAATTACCGCTAGATCGTACGTGGGTGTTTCCAGGCAATGCCTCCCATACGGAAGAAATAGTATGTCCCAATATCGAAAGATTGGGCCTCGGTTTTAGCTAGTAGGTACTGCATCTCTTTTACTGTATACGCTCGGCGCACGGAAGTGGACGCGTCGTGCCTGGTTATGCGGCTGCGGTAGATGATACGTCCGGCTTCAGTAAAAGCCAGGTGCACGGGATTCCGCACCAGGTCATTGATGACAAAAGCATGGCGCGCCACCCGCAACGCTTCATTGGTGAACGCAACAATCTGCTCGGATTCCAGATGATGAAGAAAAAGCGAGCAGCCCACAACATCGAAACTGTTGTCAGCAAACGGCAGTGCGAGCGCGTCTCCACACACCGCAGGATGAGAGCCGTTGAGATGGCTGGCAGCGCGGTCTAGCAGGACCGGGTTTAGAGTTACGCCGTGACGAGCAAGAAATTGGCCTGACAGCGTAGCAACATCGCCGGAAGCCCCGGCGACATCCAGGAATGAAATCGTCGTCAGCTGCCGGCGGGTCGCAACTTCCAGTAAGAGCTTGCCGGTGACGCTGGCGCCGCCGAAGTAGCGATTGAACATTCGTAGGTCTGCGAGCGAACCTGCAATCTCGCTTGGGGTGCCATTGCTGTCGTCGTCCAGGAGTTCGGGAATGACTACACGCTTCATTGTTTGCGCACCATGCGTCAGACCCTGGCCAGTTCTTCTTCGAGCAACTGCTTGTTGTAGAGACCGGTGTAGTAGCCCTCGCGCGATAGAAGTTCTTCGTGCGTGCCCAGTTCCACGATCTGACCTTCGTGCAGCACGGCGATTCGGTCGGCGTTGCGGACCGTGGACACGCGATGTGAAATAAAAATCGTGGTGCGTCCGTGCATGATCTGGCGTAGATGATTCAGGATCTTTTCTTCCGTATACGTGTCCACGCTGGAAAGAGCGTCATCCAAAATCATGATACTGGGATCGCGGATGATGGCCCGCGCAATCGCGGTGCGCTGTTTTTGTCCTCCAGAGAGAGTAATGCCGCGTTCGCCCACGATGGTCTGGTACTGGAGCGGAAAGGCTTCAATGTCCGTGGCGATGTTCGCGGCCTCGGCGGCGGCGTGGATTTTTTCGTCAGTGGCCTGTTCCGCGCCGAAAGCGATGTTGTCGCGAATTGTGTCGCTGAAGAGGAAAGTCTCCTGGGGAATAAAACCAATGCTTTCCCGCAGCATTGCCAGCGGATATTCGCGGATCGACCGGCCATCCAGCAGCAGCGACCCATGCGGAGCGTCATAGATGCGCGGGACCAGACTCACCAGTGTCGTCTTTCCTGAACCCGTTGGTCCGACAATGGCCAGACTGCTGCCTGCGGGAACAACCAGACTCACGTCCTTGAGCACCGGCACGCCGTTGTAACTGAAATTCAAATTGCGAAATTCTATTTCGCCGCGAATCGGTCCGGCGCCTGGTTTCGCCATGGCGTCAGTAATCTCCGGCTTCTCGACGAGAATTTCATTGATGCGTCCCATGGAGGCCATGCCTCGCTGAAAGATGTTGATGACCCATCCCACGGCGATCACCGGCCACGTGAGCATTGTGATGTACGTGAGAAATCCGAAGAACGCGCCCGCGGTCATGCGCCCGGACAGCACTTCACGCGGCCCCAGCCACAGCACCAGCGCAATCGCCAGTCCCAGGAGCAGTTCTAATGCAGGCCACAGCATTCCCATCAGGCGGGCCAAAGGGAGGCTGCGCGTCACATACTCCTGATTGGATGTTTCAAACAGTGCGACCTCAGCGTTTTCCTGCGCATAAGCGCGCACGACCCGTGCCCCGGAGAAGTTTTCCTGGGCACGCGCGGAAATTTCAGAAAACTGCGCCTGGATCTTTTCAAAGCGCTCGTGGATGCGTCGTCCAAAGTGTTGGATCAGAATGCTGGCCAGGGGTAGAGGCACAAACGCGTATAGCGTGAGCTTGGGACTCAGCCTCCACATGAAAGCGAGCGCGGCCACGGTGAACACCAGAGTGTTGGCCGTATACATAATGGCCGGCCCCAGCAGCATGCGAACGGCATTCAGATCGTTGGTGGCACGGGCCATGATGTCGCCGGTGCGCGTCCTCTGGTAGTAGGGGAGCGAGAGCGATTCCAGATGGGCAAACAAATCGTTTCGAAGATCGTATTCAATCTCGCGCGATATGCCGATGACCAGCCAGCGCGTGAGGAATTGGAATATGCCCTTGCTGGATCCAATGGCCACCAGCACCAATGCATAGACCATGACTTTATGACGGGTAACGCCGTGAGTGTTCAGGTCGTCAATCGCGCGCCGCAGGACCTGCGGAAACAGCACCCAGATGCCGTTCATCAGCAGCACACTCAGCGCGCTCCAGAACAAGGTGCGCTTGTGTTTCCAGAAGTAAGGACGGAGCGGCTGAAGGTTCTTAAACATGAAGCTAACTAGATGATTCTATCAGCCGGATTTACTCAGATTTTCCTCAGGACGGAGTTTTCAGGATCATGTAGCCCGCTGCCAGGCCAAATATCACGTCCGGCGCCCACGCCGCCAGAATGGGCGGAAGCTGGCTCACGTTGCCCATGGCTTCGAAGAGTCCGGCGGTGACCCAATACGCGACGGCGATGATCAGTGCCACCGCCACGCCCGTGACCGCACCGCGGCGGCCGGCGGAGAGCGCGAAGGGAACGGCGAGCACCGCCATGACGAACGTGATCACCGGATACGCGAGCTTTTTCTGGAGTTGAACGCGCAGGCGCACCACGTCGAACCCACTCTGCTGCAAGTCGTGGATATAACTGGAGAGCTCCTGATAGTTCATTTCGGAAGACTGACGCGTTTCCTTCTTGAAGTAGCTGGGAGGCTCGCTGGCTTCGGCCAGAAGGGAAATATCAAAGGGGCGGTAGTCGGTGATCAGGTCGCCGTTGAAAGACCGCTCCCAGCCGTTCTCAAATGCCCATTTTTGCAGACTGGGTCGCCACTCCGCGCGGGCCGAGTAAACGCGCTTGGTGATCTGGAAGTTGCGGGAATCCATTTCAAACACCGAGATGCTGCCGAACTGATCGTGGTCAGGATCGTACACCTCGTAGTAGTAAATGGTTTGCACGTCCTGCTTGCCCGCGCCCTTCTTTTCCTGGCCGAAAATCCACTTGCGGTCGGCGCGCTGATACGTTTGCGCAGGCCGGCCTTTGATGGTGTTGCGCAACGTCTCAGCGCGTTTGTTGGTGTAAGGCACGTACGATTGCTCCAGCAGAAAGAGACTGCCGGCAATGGCGGCGGCAATCACCATAATGGGCACAGTCGTGCGGTAAATGCTGATGCCCGTGGCCTTCATCGCCGTGATCTCGTTCCATTTCTGTAACAGGCCGAAGGTGATCAGTACTGCCAGCAACACGCTGAGCGGCATGATCGTATAAAACACAGAGGGCAAATAATTCAGCAGGTACTCGCCTATCGTCAGCAGGGAGATCTTGTTTCTAACCATGTCGGACAGCAGCTCGAAAAAAGTGAAGATCAGGACCAGCGCGATGAAACTTGTCAAGACCAGCGCCAGATAGCCAATGAAATTTCGTACCACGTAGTCATCCAGCAGCGATGGGAACCGCGTGCTGAACAAACGCGGCCTGCGTCTGCCGCTTCCGCCATTGCTGCGTTCCGGTTCACGTCCGGCGCCGAGGTTCTGTATCCAGCTCTTGATCCGGCCATAGAGCGCGGGTCCCAGCCCGATCTCAATCGGCATTTTGTCCACGCGCCACAGCAGCACCACGCCGATGATGGCAAATACAAAGTTCGCCATCCACACGCCGATCACTGGCGCCACTTTGCCATTGCGCGCCAGAGAAACGCCGGTGATCGAAACGAAGTAATAGATGAAGACCAGCACGATGGTCAGAATAAACCCGGCGCCTTTGCCGCCTTTGCGCGCGGAAAGTCCCAGAGGGATTCCGACCAGCACCAGCACCAAGCAGGCCGTAGGAAGGGCAAGGCGGCGGTTGAATTCAATCCGGTACCAGCGGGCCAGTTCTTTGTTCGGTCCCGAGGACATTTGCCAAAGGTCCGCAGTGCTCAACTGCGATACCGGAACAGCTTCATGGGCTGGCTTGGCACGAGGCGGTACAGGCAGCAGCATGTCCGTTTCATTGAAGGTTGAGATCGTGTACTGGTCGGGAGTGCGGACGTTGGTTTCGTGCTGCTCGCCTTTTACCAGATGCAGGCGAATTGCGTTCTCTCCACCGCTGGTGGCCACCGCCTCCTGGGCCAGGATGATTTTGGGAGCATCCGGAACGCTGACATCGGCCAGGAAAACGTTTTTCCAAATCGCTGCGCCACTGGCGGCAGTGGCGTCCTGTACATAGAGCACGTGGTCCTTGGAATCTTCGTAAAAAACTCGCGGCTGGATTTCAAAGGAGACTTGCGAAGCTTCCATACGGGTCGTTAAACGTGCCAGCGCGGCGGCGGACCGGGGAGCAACAACCGTACTATTCACCAGCGCCAGCAACCATGCCGCAAGACCGTAAATGGAAACGATCTTCACAAAGCGCATCACACCCACGCCGGAGGCGCGCATGGCAGTGATTTCGCTGTCGGCCGCCATGCGGCTTAGCCCGATGAGGATTCCTACCAGCACGCCCATGGGAATGCTGAACGTCAGGGAAGTAGGCAGCGTGAGAAAGAAGAGTTCAGCCACACTGGGAACAGGCGCACTATTGCGCACCACCAGCTCGAGAATCCGGCTCACATTCTGCATAAAAAACACGAACGTGAACACGGACGCCCCGATCAGGCCGTGGGACAGGACTTCCTTCAGTATGTAGCGCGTGAATATGCGCACGGTTCTTGAGTCTAGCAGATGGCCGGAGGTGTGGTATTAATGGAACAAGCCCATATGCCCGCGATTCGCCTGCTTTTTCTGTGGCACATGCATCAGCCGTACTACAAGGACCTGGTCACAGGCCAGTACCGGCTGCCCTGGGTGCGTCTGCACGCGCTCAAGGATTACTACGGCATGGTCAAGCTGCTGGACGAATTTCCCGGCTTTCATCAGACATTTAATCTTGTTCCGTCCTTGATCGCGCAAATTCAGGATTACG
>PLJN01000031.1 GCA_003140235.1 Acidobacteriaceae bacterium | reverse complement strand
TCTCCAAGCCAATTCAAACCACGGAGTTGTTCGCGCTGTTGGAACGGCTGGTGCCATCAAAGTTGGGTCCCAGCCTTCCCGCTTCTTTTCCTGAACCTGTGCTGGAAACCAGCGCTGCTAAGTAGTGAGTTCTACGATCCCGCCTCTTTCATGTCGCTCCGCTCTCCGGCCTGCGGCAGCGAGCAAGGATTTCTTTGCACCGCTGGCGGCACGACGCCGCAGTCCGTCGCGTTGTTACGAGGCGTACACCACGAGACCCAACGTGCCGGGAGGGCCACGCGGGTGTAGAATCTCTGCAAGTTTTCGAAATCAAAAACAAAATCTCGGCCAGGAACGACTGCCCTGGGACAATCCATGACCAGCACCGCAACCAATCGCTCCCGGAAGAAGTCCGTTTTGCAACGTACGCTCGCGGTGGATGTGGGAGGGACAGGCATCAAGGCCATTGTTCTCAATGCCGGCGGCAAGCCGGTGACGGAGCGGGCCCGCATTCCCACACCTTCTCACGCCACGCCGAAAATGGTGCTGGCAATCATTGAAGAACTAGCGGCGTCACTGGGCACTTTCGGTCGCGTTTCCCTGGCGTTTCCGGGCGTGGTNNGACGGCGCCCAACCTGGGTCCGGGATGGGCCGGCTTCAACCTTGCCGCTGAGTTGAAGCGGCGGCTGCGCCGCCCGGTGCGGATCGCCAATGACGCCGACGTGCAAGGCCTGGGCTGCGTAACCGGCCACGGCGTGGAACTGGTGATCACCCTGGGAACAGGCTTCGGATCGTCTCTGTTCGTGGATGGCCGCAACGCGCACCTGGAACTGGCGCACCACCCATTTCGCAAAGGCCACACCTACGAAGATGAACTCAGCCATGCCGCTCTCAAACGGAAGGGCGCGGCGAAATGGAACCGTCATCTGGTGGAAGCAGTGAAGTTGTTGCAAGCCACTTTCAACTGCGATCGTATCTTCATCGGAGGTGGAAACACCAAGTTCATCCGGGTGAAACTGCCGGCGAATGTCCGGGTGGTCAGCAATATCGACGGCCTTCTGGGAGGCATCAAGCTGTGGGCCGGCAAGGCAGGAGCGGACTAACCGCGGATTTTCAGTCTGACGCTTTTGTATTTTTCNNCCAATCTGCGTCATCAGCGTAATCAGCGGGAAGATTTTGCTTTTGTTCTTGCTTTTGCTAATTGCTAGTTTCGAGTGTCGCGGGAAGGAGAGGTGAAAAAACAAAATCCTGGCCCGCCTCGTTGCAACTTGCCTAAGGCGGTGCTTGTATTACACTGAACGGTTTGCCTGCGGTTTTCGGTGGCACGCGGCTGGAAACGGGCACGAGCAGCTTGTCATTCAGCGATGTTACCAAGCCCAGTTCGGCCGCGAGGTCTGGGTAGGTAGCTTGCAAAACGACCGTTCCGTCGTCCACTATCATGATTGGGTGTTTCTCGCCTTGCGCGTCCTCAAAATAGAAGGATAGGGTTGATATTTCTCCTTCTGACTTTGACTGAACGAAAGCGGGTGTCTTCTCAACATTCGCTCCCATCAGAGCCGACGCTCGAATCATCCCCGCCCTGAACTTGAACCATACCAAGTTCACAGAGGGCAAAGCCTCCTGCAAAGCATTCATGTCGATTTGAAGCGTATCAATCTGGACTTCTGAAACTCTGCCGGTAGTCGAGCAAAAGCTGAGCACGTCCGCTTTCTTTCCAGACAGCAGAAGAAGAGACCGTTGCTTACCAAAAAATCCAGCAATTACACCCGTATAAGTGAACTCAGGAAAAATAACATTGCCGTATCGCCCGGGCATCTTCACAACTCGGTCATGCTCAATTACGTACTGGGCAAAATCCTCAAAACCGGGGCGAGACGCGCTCGCGCGAATCTTCGTTACAGGCACTTCGCTCATATCGCCCAAAGGAGGCTGCTGGTTCAAACACGTGGATTGCTCGGAAAATGCGTTTGCCTGAAAGTTCCGAACAGGGCAAATCTTGTAGGACTTCGGCATCGCTAACGGTCCCCCTTGAGCATCTTCAAATCAGGAGATAAAAGAACAAACTGCTCGGCCATGCTCTTAAAGCTATTTGTCGTTTTCGCAGTAACATGCACATTTTGCTTCGTGATCTCGACTTTTTCCGCTCTTCCGCTCGGGTGGCTACCGTCCACGTGCAACACGACTCTGTAATCTTGGACCTGCTCTGGACGAAGATGGGCGATGTAAACCGCGAAGAAAGGGTTCCGCTTCAAGAACTGCACGTCCAGCTCAAAGGAGCTATTATCGGGCCTGAGCGCGTCACCGATGGCTTGTAAGACGGGGACGATTTGCCGCTCAAGCTTCGTTTTCGCGTGCCCGTAAGAAACCTCCATGACCCGCGAAATTACAGTCACATGATCGTGGTCATCTCCTGAGAGATGGCTGGGTTCAAACTGAATGTTTAAGGACAAGGTCTGGTCTATTTCAACTTGGGCGCTGACAGCATCCTCTTTTTCCACCTTGCTGATGAAACGGAAGTCCTTGCTCTGAAAATATTGGCTCAAAGAGTGAATGACAGAGTCATCAAAGTGCCCATCGTATCTTGCTGAAAACCGCCATCGAGAGGTCGTGTCCGGGAAAAACCTTATTGCGATTCTTTGAAAGAGGAAGTAGACCTTCAGGTTTGACTTCTGTAGCGCATTCGCAAACCCCGTAAGAAGCGCCGCGAGTGCCGCAATTCTTGTGATTGCTTCCGGAACTTTACTCGGATGATAGAAAGAATAGCCTAGGCTTAAGACGTATGCTGCTAGCAGAATTGCGTAAAAAATTATCCATCCCATAATGCACACTCACGCCTTGGTGCTCATCCCTGGGAGCGTGAAACAATGTTGATGTTACGCCTTTGCAGGCCAACGAGTATCAACTTCTTGCGGTGGTGCGCTAATTTTGACGCCGCACTGACGCGCTTACCCTGGGAATGTTTGGAGTTTAACATATTCGTCTTTTGTTCGCTATATTCAACTTGCGGGATGGCCCTTCGTCCGCTCCGTTCGCAACGCGAATTCCAGCACCTACCCCCCTCCAGATCGCCGTGATCGGGTGATCGCCGTCATCGCCGTGATCCGGAACCCCCGGAACTTAACCACAGAGGACGCTGAGGGACGCAGAGGAGGCGGGCGGGTTGCCGCCGCTTGGTCAATCGTTCTTCCCCCGATGACGGCGATGTCGGCGATTTAAAGGGTTTTGACCGCGACCCGGAACAACCTCAAAACATTACCACTTAGCACGCGAATTGCGCTGCTCAGGCTGATTGGCTCGGGACATGATGGAACACGCATTTAGAATAGAAGACGCAGCGGGAACCCTGGCTGCACGGGGTCTCGACTCAAACACATGAAATCCTTTCTGGAAACAGTTCGCGAACGTGTCGTCATCTATGACGGCGCCATGGGTACGCAGATCCAGGAGCGCAATCCCTCGGCCGACGACTTCTGGGGCAACGAGGGCTGCAATGAAATCCTGGTCCTGAGCCGCCCGGACATTATCAAGGACATTCACGCCACCTACTTCAAGGCCGGCGCCGACGTTGTGGAAACCAACACCTTTGGCGCTACCAGCATTGTGCTGGGCGAATACGGATTGCAAAACAAAGTCCACGAGATCAACAAAGTTGCAGCGGCGATTGCCCGCGAAGTCGCCAACGATTTTTCGACAGCGGACCGGCCTCGGTTTGTTGCCGGGTCCATTGGCCCAACCACCAAACTGCCGTCGCTGGGACACATCGGGTATGACGCCATGTGGCAAACCTACGTTGACCAGGTGCTCGGACTGATTGAAGGCGGCGCGGACATTCTGTTGATTGAAACTTGCCAGGACATTCTCCAGGGCAAGATTGCGCTGGCCGCGGTGTTTGATGCCATGAAGACCGCCGGTAAACGCTTGCCGGTGCAGATGCAAGTTACGCTTCTGGAAACCGGGACCATGTTGCTGGGCACGGAAATTGGCGCGGCAGAAACGGCGCTCGAACCTTTTGACTGCGAGATCATCGGACTGAACTGCTCGACCGGGCCTAAGGAGATGAACGACACCGTCCGGTATCTTTCGCACAACGCGCCGAAGGAAATTTCCGTGTTGCCGAACGCCGGGCTTCCGGAAAACGTGGGCGGAGTTGCGCATTACCGGCTGACGCCGCCGGAGCTGGCGGAGTATCAGAAGAAATTCATCACAGAATACGGCGTGCGCATTATTGGCGGATGCTGCGGCACCACGCCGGCGCACATCAAGATGCTGGCCGACACTTGTGCCAACCTGGAGCCCGCTAAGCGCGAAGTGACTGTGACTGCGGCGGCGTCCAGCGCGTACAGCATGGTGCCGCTGGATCTTGATCCTAAGCCGCTGATCGTGGCGGAAGAGATGAACACTACCACGCGCGTGGAAGCATTCAAGAACATGGTGCGTAACGGCAAGTATGACGACATTCTGGCGCTGGCCAAAAAGCTCGTCAGCGAAGGCTCGCACATGCTGGATATTTGCTGTGCCATCGTGGGTGAAGACGAGAAGGGCTACATCACGTCGATTCTGGAAAAAGTCGCTACGCGTGTGCCTGCGCCAATACTCGTTGACTCGACCGAAGCGGACGTCATTGAAGAAGCGCTGAAACGCATTCCGGGCAAGGCCATCATCAATTCGATCAACCTGGAAGATGGCGAAAAGCGGACGTCCAAAGTTCTGCCCATGGCCAAGCGCTACGGCGCAGCGGTGATTGCGCTGACCATCGACGAAGACGGCATGGCGCTCACAGCAGAAAAGAAAACTGCAGTCGCCAAGCGGATCTATAACCTGGCGACGGAGAAGTACGGCATTCGTCCGGTGGACTTGATTTTCGATGCGCTGACTCTGCCCATCTCGACTGGCCAAGACGACTATCGCTCCGCCGGTATTGAGACGCTGAATGCCATCCGGCAGATCAAGCAGGAACTGCCGGAGGTCAAAACGATTCTTGGCGTGAGCAATATTTCGTTTGGGCTGAACACTTATGCCCGGCGCGTGCTCAACAGCGTGTTCATGAAAGAAGCCGTGGACCATGGTTTGGACATGGCTATTGTGAATTACGCCAAGATTTATCCGCTGTACAAGATTCCCGAGATCGAAGTGGAACTCGCGAAGAAGCTGATCTACCACGACAAATCCGGCGGCGATCCGCTGCAGGTTTATATGCGCCACTTCACCGGGCTCGATAAGCAGCCTGAGGCCGACGTTGCGCCGGTGGAATCGTTGTCCGTCGAAGACAAGTTGAAGCGCTGCATCATCAATGGGGAAAAAGCGCTGGGCGAAGGCGCGAGCCGCCAGACTCTGGAGCAGATACTCGAAGACGCGCTGGCGAAATATTCGCCGCTGGACATCATTAATACTGTTCTCCTCGACGGCATGAAGACTGTGGGCGAACTCTTTGGCGCGCGCAAAATGCAGCTGCCGTCAGTGCTCGATTCTGCCGGCGTGATGAAACAAGCCGTTGCTTATCTTGAACCGAAGATGGAGAAGACCGACGGCAACCAGAAGGGAACTCTCGTTCTGGCGACGGTGAAAGGCGACGTCCACGATATCGGCAAGAACCTGGTGGACATTATTCTCAGCAACAACGGGTATAAGGTCGTCAACCTGGGGATCAAGCAGCCGTCCGACGTAATTATTGCCGCCGCGCAGAAGCACAACGCCCATGCCATTGGCCTGAGCGGGTTGCTGGTGAAGTCCACGCTGGAAATGAAATACGTGATTCAGGACCTGCAAGCCCAGAAGCTGGAGTTTCCGGTGATCTGCGGCGGCGCCGCGCTCACGCGTAAGTACGTGGAAGACGATCTGCGCCGCGAATACTCAAACTCCGTCTTTTATGCTGACGATGCTTTTGCCGGGCTCCACCTCATGGACGACCTCACGTCCCCCAATGGCGCGCGCGAAAAACGCCTGCTTGAAGGCCGAACGGTTAAAGAATTTCTCAAAGCCACCGCGGCATCCGGCGGGCAAGGCTCCGCCAGCACCGAGCGCTCGGCGGTGGTGCAGCCTGCGCCGAACATTCCGGTGCCTCCGTTCTATGGCGTGCGTGTGCGCAAAGATTTTGATTTGAATGAGCTGTTTCAATACATCAATCACACAGCGCTGTTCAAGAACCAGTGGCAGCTCAAGACGGCGTCCCAGACTGATTACGCGCGACTGGTGGAAGAGAAGTATTTTCCCGTCCTGCTCGAATTGCAAAAGGAAGTTCTGGAGAAGAACTGGTTCGAGCCCAAAGTGGTCTACGGATATTTTGCCTGCCAAACGGAAGGCAATGACGTGGTGCTCTATGACGCTCCCGGCGGCAACGCTGTGCAGCGTTTTACGTTCCCGCGCCAACATGAAGGGCGCAAGCTATCGATTGCCGATTTCTTCCTGCCCAAAGAGTCTGGTCAGTTTGACGTGATTGCTTTGTCCGTGGTGACGGTTGGCGCGCGTGCTTCCGAAGTGACGAAAGAGTTGTTTGACGCCAATGAGTTCACCCGGTATCTCTACGTCCACGGCTTGAGCGTGGAAACCGCTGAGGCCCTTGCTGAACTGTTTCACAAGAACATGAGAGCAGAACTGGGCATTGACGGCGACGACGGGCCGCGCACGAACGATCTTTTTCATCAGAAGTACCGCGGTTCGCGGTATTCGTTCGGCTATCCCGCGTGTCCGAACCTGGAAGACCAGACCAAGCTTTTTGCTTTGCTCAAGCCGGAAGAAACCATCGGCGTCCGGCTGACCACGGGCTGGCACATGGAGCCGGAGCAATCGACGTCTGCGATTGTGGTGCATCATCCGCAAGCAAAATATTTTGTGGTGTAGCTTTGGGCACCGCGGTTAGGGTACGGGATCAGGAGTCCCGTCGGGTACGCTCGGCTGGCAGGAAATCAGGCGTTTGGTCGTCAGCACCAACCCTTTGCGGATTCCATATTTCTCGACCGCCTCAATGGAGTACACAGAGCAAGTGGGACGATAGCGGCAGCGGATGAATTTGTTGGTGACAGGCCTTCCCCAGCGCTGGTATCCATGGACGGCGCCGATGTAAATCTTCGCCGTGATCTGGCGATTGGGCGACCGGAACGAATCTGCTCCGGCCGCCACAACCAGCAATATCAGCACCAGATAAATCCAGGTGCGCGGCTGCCTTAGGCGTTGCCGCACTGCGGGCATTTCGGACTCCCCTCCAGACGCTTGCCTTGGCAACTGGGGCATTTAATGATGTTGCCCTTGGGGCGAACGATGAGGTAAATGACCAGGCCGATCAGGCCGAGGAAAATCACCAGAACCACCCAGAGCGTGGCGTTGTCCATTCCCCGGGCTTTTGCATCACGCGATACCCAAATCGCCAAGAAGATGGCGATCCCGAGCCCGACGACGATCATGACAATAGCGAAACCGCATCCGCCACATGCCAGCCATCCTGCGGCTGGGTTGTCGTTGTTCTGGGCCATCAAGATCTGGCTGACCATCAGAATTAAGAGTACCGCCAGGAACCTATACGTTTTTGACATTGATGTCGTCTCCAGTGACCATGCACCGCCAGGAAGGCCGGATCCACGAATTCACTTGTTAGATTAGTCGTTCTTATTCGGAACCATACTCTACTCACACCGGCGCAGCTTAGCAAGGGAAATACTCGGTAGTGTCCCAATATCGTATTGTTAAGAACATCTTGATTCCCATCCTGCGCTTCCTCTTTCCCCTTTCCCAGTCCCAGAAACACATTCCTGGGAAACACCAAACGTTCCTAACAGCGCCAGAAAAAAGTGGGTCCGAGGATTCTTTAGGCGTTGCCACACTGCGGACATTTCGCACTCGCTTCCAGACGCTTGCCTTGACAACTGGGGCATTGAATGAGATTGCCCCGCGGGCGCCCAACCATATAAATGAGCAGGCCGATGAGCCCGGTGAACATCACCAGAATCCCCCAGAGCAAGGTATCGTCCAGTCCGCGGGCTTTCGCATCACGAGCCACCCAAACCAGCAAAGCTACGTGGAGCGCGATCAAGGCGATGATGAAGACGATATAACACCCGCATCCGCCGCAGGCCGGAGCGCATCCGCCGCATGCCGCGCATCCTGCGGCGGGGTCATTGTTGTTGTTCTGGGCCAGCAAAAGCTGGCTGACCATCAGGGTTGAGAGTACCACCAGAAACTTGTGAGTTTTTGACATTGATCCTGTCTCCAGTGACCATGCGCCGCCAAAGGGCCTGCTTCCAAGAATTCACTTAAGAGATTGATCGTTCTTGTTTGGAAACATACTCTACTCACACCCTGCGCTGGTTAGCAAGCGAAATAGTCCGGTTTCAGCCGGTCTGAGCGGTCCAGCGCTCGTGTTCTGGGCGACACAACGTCTAAGGCCTGACACGTCAGTCTTTCTCCCGAACGGCGCCAATACCTTGAATTCAGCGGAAATTCCATGGCTTCATCAATGGCCCCCGGCATGCATATTTGCTTTCCGGGGGACAAATACAAGAAGATGTCAGGCCGAGCTAAAGAATTTATTAAAATAATTTCCAGACGCATTGCCGCTGGTTGTATATTTCTCCCACTTCCTTCGATGAAACTCAAGGCGCGCATAAAGTGGCGTTATTTGACGGCAAGTGTCTTCCTTCTGGCGCTTGCGGGCGCCGGTTTGGTCTATTGGCGTGCCACGCAGGCCCTGCGGACAGCCAGCCGGGAACTGCAATCGTCGGAGAACCTGCGTTTCACCGTCCGACCGCTTCAGCCGGTCAGCAGCAATTTCTCCTGGATCAGTTCTCCTGCGGCCTTCACCGGCGCTGCGGCGTTCAAGGGTGAATTCTTCCTGTGCGGAGCCTCCGGCCTGTTTGAATATGACAGCCGCGGCGCTCTGGTGAAGCATTACCGTCCCGGCCAGGAACTTCCTCCCACGCCTCTGCTGCGGATGACCACCGGCGTCCTCAAAGACGCCCGGGACCGCGAGCTGCTGATCGTAACTCTCAACGCAGGCGTGCTGGCATTCAACGGCTCGTCGTTCCGGCAGATTCTTCCTGCGGACGCCGATGCGCGTTCGGTGACATCCATTCTTCCGCTGGGCTCCGGCCAGTTACTGATCGGCACACGCAAGCGCGGAGTGCTGGTGTATGACGGCCAAAAGCTCCATGCTTTTCATCCCACACTGGCTGGCCTGCACGTTACCGAACTGGCCGGCAACGAGAGCGATCTTTGGATAGGAACGCAGGACCAGGGCGTGACCCACTTCACCGCCGGACGTACAGAAAGCTTCGCCGAAGCCCAGGGCATGCCTGACCCGCAAGTGTTTTCCATTGCTTTGCTGAATGACAAAGCTTATGTGGGAACGGCGGTCGGCATCGCCGAATTTGATGACGGCAAGTTTGCTCGGGTGATCGCTCCCGGCCTGTTCGCGCGCACACTCTTTGCGAATGGACAAACGCTACTGGCCGGCGGCAGCGGAGAAGGTCTTGCGGAAATCCATCCCGAGCCGAAACGTCTGAATGGGCTGATGCGCCCCGCCTCGCCAGCAACGATTGCCGACGTGCAACAGATATTCGGTGACGGCAACTCCCTTTATGCTGTGACGCCCAGCGCGCTCTACATGAAAGAAGACCAGCGCGGAGGCTGGCGGCGCGTCCTTTCACCGGACAACACTCTGCTCGCCGACCACAATATTTCCGCGCTCGCGCTCGATAGCTCCAGCCGCCTCTGGGTCGGCTACTTCGATCGGGGACTCGACCTGTTTGAGCCGCGGCTTCAGTCTGCAACACATATAGAAGATGAGAATGTCTTTTGCGTCAACCGCATTCTGCCCAACGGCACCACTGGAACAGTTGCCGTGGCTACGGCCAACGGTCTGGTTTTGTTTGATCAACTGGGAAAGAAGCAGCAGGTGCTGGGGAAAGCCGAAGGTTTGCTCGCCGATCACATAACGGACGCCGCTCTCTATGGCGACGGCATGGTGTTGGCCACTCCCGCAGGGCTCACTTTTCTGGACGCATCTGGCCCGCACAGTCTTTATGCCTTTCACGGGCTGGTCAACAATCACGTTTACACAGTGGCCGCGTCGGGGAAAGAAGTCGTAGCCGGTACGCTCGGCGGCATTTCCGTTCTCGAAAATGAAAACGTTGCTGCCAACTACACCGTTGCCACGCACGGACTCACGCACAACTGGATATCCGGCATAGTGCGAACAGGGAATGACTGGATCATCGGTACCTATGGCGGCGGCATCGTCCGCTTACTGGCCAACGGCCGGTTTGAGGCGTTCGACATCGCTACCGGAAAGTTTGAAGTTTATCCCAACGCCATGGTGGCTACGGACCGTCATGTGCTGGCGGGAACGTTGGGAAAAGGCCTGTACAGTTTCAATCGCGACACCAATCGCTGGAGCATCATTAGCGAGGGCCTGCCGTCTTTGACAGTGACGGCCCTGGCTGCTGGCAACGGTTACATTTACGTGGGCACAGACAATGGTCTGGTCCGCATTTCGGAGCAAAACCTTCCATGAAACGTCCGCTCAAATTACTGATTGTCCTTCTGGTGCTGACCTCTTTGACGTGGGGCGACGCCGGCGTGCTACTCCCGCGTGACAAAAATCAGCCGGACCCGGCAATCCTTTCGCTGGAGGAGATGGAGATCACCATTCGCATTGATAACTCGGATGCGCGCATCTTCGTGAAGCAGATCTTCGCCAATCACACGGCCGGAATTCAGGAAGGCAATTACATTTTTGCTCTGAACAGCCACGCTGTGGTTTCCGACTTCGCCACGTGGGATGGCCCGGTGCGTATTCCTGCCGTGATCCTGGAACGGAAACGCGCGGAAGAGATTTACAACTCGTTGAAGCAGCAAGCCATTGATCCGGGGCTACTGGAAATGGGCGAACGCACCGCCGATGAAGCGCGCCGGACATCCGTGTTCAGCGCTAAGATTACGCCGATTCCTGCTTATGGGACGAAGCGGCTGGAGTTTGAGTATCACGAAAATATCCCGGTCGATAGTTCCAAATCCTACTTCGGCGTCCCGCTGCGGCCCGAGGCCTATCACTCGCAGATCGCGAAGCATCTGATTATTCACTTCGAACTGCGTTCGGAGCATCCCATCCGCGAGTTCAAGCTTGGCAGTAAGATTTATCCGCTCAAGATCGCGCAACAGACCGCGAACGTTGTCGCTGGCAGCTTTGAAGGCGACAACATCAGCCTCACCGAAGACTTCAGCGTGCAATACGAAATGGACCAGGCAGCGGGCGACACGCTGCACGTGCTGACCTATCGCAATCCCGATTCCGGCCAGCCTGGGCCAACCGAGACGTCTCCGCAGCGCAGCAACAACGAGCCGGGATTTGCCGAGGTTGAGGCACTCATCGCCAACAAGAAGCCCGCCGCCGGACAAATGGCGAGCAGGCCTCCCCACAACGTGATCGTGCTTTTTGATAATTCGCTCTCCATGCAATGGGAAAAGCTGGAACGTAGTTATGAAGCCATGGAAAAGGTCCTGCACTCGCTCACTCCGCAAGACCATTTCAATTTGCTCATGTTCAACAGCAAGGTTGCTGCGTTTCAACCTGCGCTCAGCGGCGTAACGCCGGCGAGCTTGCAGCAAGCAACAGATTTCGTCCGCAACAGCCGCCTGCGCGGCGGCACTGATCTGCAAGCGGCCCTGGATGCAGGGTTGACGCAGTCTTCGCAAACTGCGGGGAATAATTATCTGGTGTTGCTCACCGACGGATCGGCCACCCGCGGCGCTATCCAAAGCGGCAAGCTGGCTGCCTGGTACACGGAGAAGTGGAAAACGCTGCCGGATGCCAAGCGTCCTAAACTATTTATTTTTGCCGTGGGAGACGACGCTAATCTGCGCTTATTACGCATGCTCACGCACACCGATGGAGTGCTCGAAAGCGTTCTCTCCACCGAGCCTGCCGAGTTCAAGCTGAATTCTTTTGTCAACAAGATGAGTCTCAACCCCATCGGCCAACTCGGCATGAACGTTGCGCCGCAGTCGGCGCTCGACCTTGTTTATCCGCTGCAAGATACTTCTTTTGCCGGGTCCATGGCGACGTGGGTAGGCCAGTACGNNGTACAAGGCCGCGCAGAACAACGTCAGCTTTGACGTTCGTGGCATACGCGAAGGCGATGCGTTTTCCATCCACGGGATCGCGAACTTGCCGCCAAAGGCGTTGGAGCATGACCAGCTACCGCGGCTTTGGGCCAAGGCCCGCGTGGACGCGCTGCTTGAAAAAATCGAGCGTGACGGCGAAGACCAGGCCAGCATCGACGAGATCATTCGTCTCGCGCGGAAATACAAGTTCGTCACCCCTTACACGTCTTTTCTGGCTGTACCGCGCGCGCTGCTTCGGCCGCGCGTGATCCGGCCCGGTGATCCGGTGCTGCGCGTTCGCACGGATGTATCTATCGTATCGGTAGTAGCGCTGTTTCCTTTCGGTTTGACCAAGCCGCTGCGCTACCTGATTAAAGAAGACATCTGGCAGACGCGCTTTCTCGCGCCGAGCGACATGGAAGACGGCACACACAGCGTACGGCTCGTGATGCGCGACCGCAACGGCAACGTGTACCGCGAGTCCAAGACGTTTGTGATCGCCAGCAAGCCGCCGACGCTCAAGATTGTGCTCGACCGCAAGCAGTACCACCGTGGCGACGACATCCACTTGAAAATCCAGGCGTCTGCCAGCACGCGAACATTGATCGCGCAATTGGAAGGCGCAGCGCCGGTCCATCTGCGCTGGAACCCGGACGCCGGGGCCAGCATAGGGGCCGTCACCGTGCCGGAGGAACTGCCGCCCGGTAAGTATCGGCTGACCGTAACGGCGGAGGATGTGGCGCACAATATCGGCGCTCAGGAGGTGCAAATTGAAGTTATCCCGTAATGCAATCGTCAAAACCTCCCTCGTCGTTTCGGGTGTGATCGCCGGAGCGCTGGTTGCACGCGCCGCCATGCCCGCTTGGATACAGAACATTGAAGCGCGCTCGCTGCTGGAAGCTGCAATCTTTCGTACCGTGACTTTGCCCGGCGGGCCGACTGCAATTCGCCGTCCGCCCAGTGAGACTGTGCCCGCGCTAGGCGACTTGATCAAACAGCAACCCAGGCAAGGCGAACTTTATTCGTTGAAGGCTTTGGAAGAAGAGGAGAAGCTGGATTTCACCGCAGCCGAGGCTGACTGGAAACTCTATGTCCAGAATGGCTCGGACAAGGGCGCGGCGAATATTGCACTGGCGGATTTCTATCATCGGCGCAATCGCCCGCTGGACGAAGTCAACGCACTCTCAGCGGCCGGACGTCTGCCCGCTCCTTCATCGGAAAGATTTACGACTACAGGCGAGCAGCGTTCATGGATGGCCTTTGAGCGCACCTTTGAGGTGGTTGACGCGCAAGCACTCGGGAAGAGCGTGGCCGTTGAACAGTACAACGTCTGGCTTGATCGTTATCCGCAAGAGCAGGGCCTTTACGGGCGCTATTTCCAGTATCTGCTCGATCAAAAAGATTTCAAGCTGGCTGGCGACTTAATCACGCGCTACCACAGCAAATTCCCGAATGACGAAATCTTTCCCACGCGTGCTCACGCGCTACTGGCTTATGAACAAGGCTCAGTCGAGCAGGGCTTGGCGGTATATGACAAGAACTTCCAGCCGCTCTGGCCGGCCGAGTTGGTCAAGAACTATTTTGATTTGCTGAAAGAAACGCGCAGCCTGCGCAAGTTTCTTGACCAGACACGCGGCGCGCTGGCCCGCAATCCCGACGACCTGAATTCGGCAGCGCGTATCTTCTATTACTACCAGCAGCAGGGCAACCTCGATGCCGCGCAGCAGGCCATCACCGAATACCGTCTGAAGAAAGACGCGAGAAAAGCTCCGTGGACTTCGCAGGAATTGTACACCTTCGCGAGGCTGCTGGAGGCCGTACATTTTTATCCTGAAGCCGCGCGCTATTATTTCGCACTATATAACAGCCCTGGAAACGATGCGTCCATGCAGGAGAAAGCTTTGGCCGGGCTGGCCAATATTCTGCTGGCGGCGCCGGAGCAGCAGGTCCGGTTCGGTTCCGGCGATATCTCGATGTACAAAGACATCGCCACCATGGACAGCGGGCCGGGATATCTCAACGGCATCCTGTCATTGCTGCTGAACAACAATGATCCGGCCGCGCACTACACCGAAGAAGAGCAGCGCGCCGTGCCCTATTTCCATCGCGCACATGCCGCGGAACTGATTGCCTTTCTGGGCCAGAAAATTCCGAACTCGCCGGCGCGCGCTGAACTCCACGCCCGTCTGATTGAGGCCTACTCCGGGTATGGACAGGATGAAGCCGTGGTCCGCTCGGGGCGCGAGTACCTGGCCGCATTTCCCAACGCGGCACAGCGCCACCAGGTTGCGCTCCTGATGGCTGATTCCTTCGCCCGTACCAACAACACCAAAGAAGAGTTTGCGATCTACGACTCCATGCTGCAGGAGCTGGCGCGCAAGGCCGACGGCATTCCGCTGGGCGAGCACTTCAATGAAACTCCGCAGGAGCCGAAGCAAAGCTCGGAGGCTAATCCTGCAACAGGCGGTGACCGCGATGGCGACGCAGAAGGCGATGATTCGGCCCCACGCAAGTCTCACAAGCAAAAAGAGTCGAAAGCCGCATTTACCGTGGATGCCGGGCCGTCCGTAGCGCGAGGCGGCCCGCGGTCGCCGGAGTATTCGCAGGTCTTGGACCGCTACATTTCCCGGCTGGTTTCACAAAAGCAGATTCCGGCAGCGCTGGTGGTCTGGCGGCAGGAGCTCGACCGGAATCCCAACGACCCCGGACTCTACGAAAAATTCGCCGGCTTCCTTGAAGGGAACAAGCTGGGCACGGAGGAAGAGGCGGTATACAAGCGCGCGATCCAGCAATTTCCCGGGCTGAGCTGGAATGACAAGTTGGCGCGGTGGTATCTCGGCAAGAAACGCAACGATGACTTTGCGGCGCTGACCGCGCAGGTTCAGAAGATATTCTCCGGCAGCGATCTGGAAGCTTATCTGACCAGTTCGTCCGGCATGCCGCAGCAGTTGAGTTTACAGTTTAATCAATTTGCCCACGAGCGGTTCCCGCACAATCTGACCTTTGTACGAAATCTGATGGGCCTGTATCAGAGCAAGGCCTTTTTGAACCCGCCGGCATGGGAAGCCCTGGTCCGCCAGCACTGGTTTGAAGACGACGGACTGCGCGGTCAGTTCTTTGAATTTCTCTCGCGCACCGGCAAGCTAGAGGCGGAGCTCCAGGCAATCAAGAGCACAACGACTGCCCCGCAGACAGACTGGTCCGCCCAGGCGAAAGCGAATCCGGCGGCGGTGCGATTTGTTGCTGAGGCCGAACTGTGGCGCTCTCATTTCGAGGCGGGAGCGCCGGTTATTGCGGCGGTGTCCCTGCAGTATCCCGCCGATGCTGATTTGGGAGAGCGCGCATCGTCCGTCTACCGGTCGCTGGCATACTTTGATCCCAAAGACACCGACGTTGCGGTGCAGATCGAGAGCAGTCTTCTGCAAGCGAACCCTGCCAGCCGCGACACGCTGGCCCGCATTGGTGATATTTATTCCGATCGCGAGCAATTCGACAAAGCCGCACCGTATTGGAACAAGATGGCCGAGACGGAGCCCGGCAAGGCCGAAAGCTATCAGGAAGCCGCCACCGTTTTCTGGGACTATTACTTTTTCGACGACGCGTTACGCCTGCTGAACCAGGGGCGGACCAAACTCAAGGATGATGCGCTGTATTGCTATGAGATCGGCGCGATCTACGAAAACAAACGCGATTATCCGCGTGCTGTCCAGGAATATGTAAAGGGCGCGCTGGCCGACGGTGCAGACTCTGAATCGCAAGGGCGTCTTCTGCAGTTGGCCAAGCGACCTTCCACCAAAGATTTGGTTGACGCGGCAACGGACAAGGCCGTTACCGCCAGCAACTATGATCTGACCGCCATTGAGCTCCGGGTTGCCGTGTTGGAAGCGCAAACAAGAAAGCAAGACGTCGTCTCGCTGCTCACCACGGCGCTGGATCGCAGTAACGCGGTGGAAGTTCTCGAAAGTATTGAGACCATGGCCAAGGAGAAATCTCTAGAGTCCGTGCGGCAGCATGCGCTGGAGCGGCAGGCAGCGGTGAGCAATGATCCGGTGCGGCGTCTTGAGTTGCGTTACGCGCTGGTGCATTTCTACGAACAAAAGAAGGACTTGGTTTCCGCGCAGAAGAATGTGGACGCGCTGTACCAGGAGAACCCAAAGATTTTGGGCGTTGTGCGGTCCACGGTTGACTTTTATTGGCGCAACAAGCTGCAACAACGCGCGATTGACGTTTTGCTGCAAGCCGCTGCGGGTTCCTATCCGTCACTGAAAAGTCAGTTTACGTATGAAGCCGCCCGCAAAATGACAGACACCGGTCAATACGCGCAGGCGCGCCAGTTACTGATCGGACTGCTGGATCAATCGCCCTACAACGGCGAGTATCTGGCCGCCGCCGCCGATACGTTTGCGCGCGCGGGCGACCAGGCCGGGTTGCGCGATTTTTACTTGACGAAGGTCAAGCTGTTCCAGGCATCCACGCTTCCAGCTGACGATCGCAAGACGCGGATTGCTGCTCTGCGCCGCGGACTTGTTCCCGCGCTGACCACGCTCAAGGACTTTCCCGGCGCAGTGGACCAATATATAGAGATCATCAACGCTTATCCGGACGACGCAGGTCTCACCACGGAAGCGGCCTTTTATGCGCAACGCTATCAGCGCAAAGACCAACTACTCGCTTTTTACGCCAAGACCGTTGTGGCCTCGCCGAAAGATTCGCGTTGGTCTATAGTCCTGGCGCGACTGCAAACCAACTATGAAGATTTTGACGCCGCGATCAGTACATACTCACAGGCCATCAAGATTCGTCCCGATCGGGTTGATCTGCTGACGGCGCGCGCCGCGCTCGAAGAGCGGCTCATGCGCTTTGACGAATCAGCGGCGGACTACGCCGCGCTGTATCCGCTTGCTTACCATGATCCGCAGTGGATGGAGAAAGTGGCGGAGACCCGCGCGCGCCAGAACAAACCTGATCTCGTAGTGCAGGCTTTGCAAACGGCTTTCATTGAAGGGCGGCCGGAGACGGCGTCAAAGTACTTCACGGTCGCTGAACATCTCGAAACCTGGAGCCTGCTGGCGCAAGCGCGGACGTTTGCGGAAAAAGGCCTCACCGTGGCCGGGAATGATCTGTTGGCCAGTCCTGAAAATCATTCCGGGGCGCGGCTCTACGTGCGCATCATGACCCGCCAACGGCAGCAGGACACGGCTTACCAGAAACTCCAGGCCGCGCTGACGGCTGCCGGGCAGCTTCCGCCGCTCACTGAACAAGTAGCCAAGGGTGGCGCGGACGCGGTTACTAATGCTGAATGGCGCAAGAACCTGCTGGCCACGCGTACCAGCAACGGGCGCAGTGGAATGACAGCGTGCATGCGCGAAATGGGCTCCGCGGTGAACAAATATTTCACTCCAGAAGAAAAGTTGGTCTTCTCGAACGCGCTGAACACCAGAAACATTGCTCTGACGAGGACTGATGCCTTCGACTTTCTGCTCCCGGCGGTCGAAACAGCAGGCCTTCCCGATCTGCAAATCAAGCTGATGAACCAACAGCTGCAAGCGAAGCTCACCGGCAGATCGGCTGAGAAATTCCAGGACCTGCAGACACGGCGGCTGAAACTCGTGGAGCTAGGCCAGCAGTTCGAGCACCTGGATATCACGAAGCCAGACGAGAACTTTGACTACCTCGCACGCGCCGAAGATGCTTATAAACTGGCGGGCAGGCCAGACGACGAACTTCGTGTGCTGGAGAGAATGCGCATGTCGCGAACCGGTGTGAGTGCGCAATACCGGCCTCGCTACTTTGAATTGTTGCTGGCGAAGAACCCGCTACGACTAGTGCAGTTTGCCGGGCAGACCAAGACCTGGGGTGATGAGGCGGCTAACTTCGTCGTGTCCCACGGAGATGCCAGGCAGGCGCACGCAGCCATCAGCGCGCGCGGCACTGGAGAGGACCCGGTTTGGCTGTCTTCCTACACCGCGTTGGCCGGGGTGTACTTTAACGAACCTACGCCGCAAGTGCAGACTGCGTTTGTTACCGCGCTGGGCGATGGGACCATCGGGGAACGGCTGGCTAAGCCCGGAGACCGCAAGACATCGCTCGCCGGCGACAACTGGTTTTACCTCGGATCGCGTTATGGTGAATATCTAGGGACTACCCACAAAGGCGATCCTGAAGATTTCGTTCCGGCGGAGATAGAGCACACCCCGTCGTGCGCCGGCGCTTATTTCAGTGCCGCACTCTACTATGAAGAATCCGGCGACCTGCCGCACGCTCTCGCCGATTATGGTCACGTGCTGGAACTCGACTCCAGCCGGATCGACGTTCATAATCGTCTGGCTGGAATCTATTGGAAGCAGAAGCGCAACGATGCGGTGCTCGACGAATGGAAGCGCATTCTGGAATTGCTCAAGGCCCAAACCACTACGGGAAAAATCCAGGACACTTTCTGGGGAGACTACGCCGCCACGCTCAACAATCTGGCGAGCCGCAAGTTGACAGCGCAATTTCAGCCGGCCATCAATGAGATTCTGCATGCGTACGTAAAGCGCAACGGAAACTACCGTGTGCAGGCGCTGCTCACCCCCACGCTGCCACGCTTGGATCCCAGCGCGGCCACGGCACTGCTTCTGGATTTGTCCGCAGACGCTCATGAGAAGCTCGACTTCCTGCGTATGTTTGCCAAAGTGGACAACACTCTGAAGTATGATCCAGAACCGATTTATCGCCGGGTCATCGAGTTAGCCCAAGACAAAGTGGGGAAGGCGGAAGGCGCGGCTAAAGAATATGCCCAGCAGGATCTGGAAGCGCTACAGGTCCGTTGGGTGCAGTATCTGCTAGATGCCAAGCGCTATGACCGTGCACTCGAGGAAATGAACGCGCTGCCCAAGTCCATTTGGGATACGCAGCAGGCATCGCTGCTGCCAATTCAACTCCAGTTGGCTGCCCAGTTCAACACGCTCGAGAGAACGCTCAATGACTATCGCACCGATGCTGACCATGCTCCGGCCACCGAAATTCTCCGCAAAGCGGCAATCCAGTTGGCGCAGGCAGGAGACAAGCAGTCCGCGCGCAAGATACTGGAATTTGTTTTTGCCCGCGAGATTCAAAGCCATAACCTGACAGCGTCCAACATGCTCGGCCTTGCCGACATCCGCATTCAATCCGGAGACCTCGAAGGCGGCGTGGCTCTGTTGCGCCGCATGACGCTGGTGGTTGGCAATCCGTTTGAAACGCAGGACCCTGCGGCCGCCTTGCTGGTGAAAACGGGACATCCGGCCGAAGCCCTGAGCTTCCTCGAAGAACTGGTGAAAGCTGTACCATGGAACGCCGATTATCGCATTCGTCTGGCGCAGGCCCGTATCGCTGCCAATCAGAATGCGGATGCATCGCGCAAAGAACTTGCTGCTGCGGCCTCCGACAAACTGGCGCCGTATGAAACCAGAGTCTTGGCCGCCAAGTCGCTGACTGGACCCGGTCAAACCGCTGACCTCGGCAGCAGGGAACTGAACCTGATCGCCGGTGGCCAAGCGATCACGGCGCTGGAAGCCAATCAGCCATTCTTTTTTGCTGCACGGCTCAAGGCAGCGGAGAATCTGCAAGGCGCGGCCAGTGCGAACCTGCTGCGTGCCGCTCTGGAAGACCGCCCCGGTGGTGACGCTGCTCGCGTGCCTTTACTCAAAGCGGCGATGGTGGCGGGAGACTATCATCTGGCGATCGCCGTCATGAAGCCGTATCTCGGGGACGCCAGCTTTGGGGCTTCGAGTGACGCGCAAGGTGCGGACGACCAGGAATTACTGGACATGGATGTCTCATTCGACGAAACGGTCGTTGTGCTGTCCAAGTTACCGGCGAAAGAACGCGCTGAGATTAGTCGTGATCTCGGGTTGGCGCTCGAGAAGACCGGTTCCCTGGACCAGGCGTTGGTTTATTGGCGGAGCGCTTACAAGCTCGAACCTGATCCCGCGCAAAAAACCACGATCAATAAAGAAATGCAGCAGATACGGGCGGTGCTTAGCCGGCGCGCGTCCAATCTTGCACGACAGCCGCTAATTCACAGCGATCTTGATCAGAACCGAACGGTGCGCCCGCGTCTGGCGGAGCGTGCTCTCGCCAGTCCGCCTACCGTGCCCAAGCCCGGCCCAACTGCCGGCAAAGGAGTCAGCCGATGAACACACGCCGCAAATTATCTGCAATCGTCGTTCTGGGTTTGTGCGCCTTCGCTGTGCTGGGATGGGGCTTGTACCAGCGGCAAACGTCGCCGGCGCGTCCGCTCGGACAGATGGTCCCGGAAGGCGCGCTGGTCTACATTGAATCCAAAGATTTCGCCGGGTTGTTGCAGGACTGGAACAGCTCTCCGGAAAAAGCACAATGGATCAAGAGCGACAACTATTCTGTCTTTTCCAACTCGCGGCTGTTTCTGCGGCTGAGCAAAGCGTCCGACGAGTTTGCCGCAGCAGCAGGAGTTCCGGCGGACATGGGCTTCATGAACCGGGCGGCGGGCAAGGAAAGCGCTATTGCCATCTATGACATCGGCGAGCTGCAGTTTCTCTATGTCACGCACTTGTCGTCAGAAAGTTTTTTGCAATCCATGCTGTGGCAGTCGCGCAACAAGTTTCAATCCCGCACGGTCGCCGGCGCGCAGTTTTTTACCCGCAGCGATCCGGAGTCGAGCCGCGTAGTGGCCTTTGCCGTGGCCGGTGACTATCTGATTCTGGGCACGCGTGAAGACCTGGTGGCCGGTGCTCTGGAACTTTACTCCGGAAGCAAGGGCCAC
This sequence comes from Acidobacteriaceae bacterium, assembly GCA_003140235.1. Lineage (GTDB taxonomy): Bacteria > Acidobacteriota > Terriglobia > Terriglobales > Acidobacteriaceae > Angelobacter. Next base: position 9,693 of record PLJN01000031.1, on the reverse strand, counting down.
AATCTGACGCAGGAAGGCTGGTACACGCAGGCGATGGCTGCGGCGCCGCCAGCGTCTGGCGACCTGCGCATGGTCTTGCATATGGAAAAGGTGGCGGTCACTCCGCACTTCCGCACCTATTGGCTGCCGCAGAACATCACGCAAATGCAGGGCTATTCCGCAGCCGTGTCGGACTTGTATCGCGAAGGCGCTGTATATCGTGAAGAGCGAGTACTGCTGCCCAAGAAACAGAACGATGATGAAGCCGCGATCACGCAGTCCGCGCAAGCCGTGACGGCTTTGCTGCCACTCGTCCCCCAAGACTTTGGGTTTTACCAGGCACGCTCCACAGACGCTAAAGGCAGCTTGGCAGTGCTGCAGGAAAAAATTCTCGCGCCACACTTTGGCGCAGCTGCTACGGAAAAACTTGCTCCGCAAGTCCAACTCACCAGCGGCGAGACCGGTTCAGGATCTGACCTGGAAACGCGCATCGACGTCGAACAGACACCGCGCGTTACCAATGAAAGCACCACCGCCGGTCTGCAAAAACAGCTTGAGTCGGCAAGTCCGCAAGCACTGCTGGTGGTTCAGGGCGCGCGCAAGAACAAAGACGGCGTCTTGCTCAGCATTCCCACGGTGATGGTGATCGCTGCCAACGCAAATTGGGACGTGACTGCCATGCAAAAGACAATTCAAGATGCCATTGCTCCCGGCTTGACGGCTTCGCACCTGGGGCTGCAATGGCGTGAAGTGAAAGATGGAGGCGGCTACTTCGAATTGGAGGGACTCTATCAGGTGCAGATGGCCGCACGCGGCAAGCTTCTGTACGTTGCAAATAATGCCGATGCTCTCAGCGCAGTCCTGCTGACCAAGGCGGGCGTCGCGCCTGCGCAGCCGGTAAGCTATGCGGCGGGATTCAGCCACACGCGCGAGCGACAGAATTTCTATGCGTTTTCTTCCCTTGCTGACCGGAGTTCTACAACTGCGGGAACTTCCGGTGCCCGCGAGCCGCAGTTTTTCTCAGAGAACATCGGAAGTTTCAGCCGCACTTTTGCCTGGCTTGATTCCGAAGAGATCGTGACGCGGGAGACGAAAGACAGAATCCAGCAGACGGTAACTTATCGTTGGTCGCGATAACGCCAACCCGTCTGGCAAAAGCGGCGCTGGCCGCGTTTTGTCTGTGGCCGGGTGCGCGCGCGCAAGCTCCTGAAGTTGATCTCCACTCGCAATCCGCTGCTGCGACGCTGGCGCGGGACTTTGCCAGTCCGGATTTATCTTTTCTGCTCTTGAATGACAAAGGCCAGGTCATCGCGCAACGCTGGCCGATGGTCGAGAAGGAAGCTCCGGTCGGCTCTTTGATCAAGCCATTCCTGGCCGCGGCGTACGGACAAACTCATGAATCATTTCCGACATTTCACTGCCTCGGGAAAAAGACGTGCTGGCTACCGCGCGGGCATGGCGTGATTGGAATCAGTCAGGCGATTGCGGTTTCCTGCAATTCCTATTTCCACCAACTCCTGGCCGGAGCCGAACCTGGATTTGCCACGCCGACCTTGCAGAGCTTTGGGTTGAATCCGCAAGACAACTTCGGCCATGACCAGGTCGATTGGTTCGAACAAGGGCATGGCTGGCGGGCGTCGCCACTGGCGCTGGCGCGCGCTTATCTGCAATTGGAAGGTCATGCCCGCGAGAAGGCGTGGATCCCGGTCTTGGAAGGAATGGAATTCTCGGCGCGCACAGGCACAGCGAGCGCGGTGTCCGTCGAGTTGCACGGCTGGCCTGTGCTCGCCAAAACCGGAACGGCACCCTGTATCCACAAGAAACATGCGCCAGGGGATGGCCTTGCGCTGATCATGGCGCCGGCTGATCATCCTCGCACGGTGCTGCTGGTGCGTCTCCACGGACAACCGGGCTCGGCTGCTGCTGCCGTCGCTGGAAAGATGATTGCCGCTGTTGAACAAAGCGGCAAGAATGGTCGCCATCCATGAAGCGAGTCGCTGCATTTCTGATACTCGCTGCAGTTTCTGCTTTCGCCAAAGATGTGCAGGTAGGAGTGTTGGGGCTCTTTCATCCGAAAGAAGTCCACGTATCAGCAGAGCAGGGAAGACCGCTGGAATGCGGACATACCGCGGGACATCAATGGCAGCTTCAGCTTGTGCGTTCGCAAATGAAGATCACAAGCGAAGGTCGTGCCCTTGTCGCCGATTCCATGGCCTGTGATGACGGCCACGGCGGTGATGCCGAGTTCCGCGTGACGGTTCCCGGCAGAATCTCCCGCCACTATCGCGGCAAGCTGGAAATCAAACCTGCGCATGGCGAGCTGCTGATGATTGTGACCATGGACCTGGAGACCGCGGTGGCTTCAGTGGTTGCTGCCGAGAGTCCTCCCAACGCGCCCATGGAAGCTCTCAAGGCGCAGGCGGTGGCGGCAAGATCATTCCTGGCGGCTGGAGGGCAGCGGCACCACGACTTTGCTTTCTGCGACACCACACATTGTCAATTCTTGCGAGCGCCGCCTAGCGCCACGTCACCGGCGGTGCAGGCTACGAACGCAACTCGCGGGCTGGTGCTGGCCTATCAGGACCACGCATTTGCGGCGATGTACAGCGCCAGTTGCGGAGGCCGCACACATTCGCTCGAAGAACTGGGCTTGCGCGTGCGCGACTATCCTTATTTTGCGGTTGAGTGCCCCTACTGCCGCCGCCATCCGGAAAAATGGGTCACGCGAATCAGCGAGACCGACGCTTCGAGCCTGGCCCCTACGGAACAGTCCCGCTTGAACCTGGCGCGCAAGCTCGGATGGAAGGCCTTGCCTAGCAACTCTTACTCCACGCATAAAGACGAGAGCTCTGTGCTGGTGGAAGGCACCGGAGCCGGCCACGGACTCGGCCTCTGCCAGCGCGGCGGTGCGGACATGGCCCGGCGCGGCGCGTCGTTTGCGGCAATCTTACGGCACTATTATCCCAACACAGAGCTCAAGCAGATCTAGGCCACGCATCTCAGACCAATTTGGCCTCCAGCGCTTTCAGATATGCGTCGATCGTTGCGGTGTGTCCCATCACAAAGCGTGAGACAAAACGAAAGATTGGGTTGTAGACTTCTCCGTTTTCCGTGACGGTCAGCGAACAGCGCTGGCCATCGGGCTTGATGTCATACGTCCACGTGCCGCCGAAGGGTAGCTTGGGATCAGCAATCCGCACCACCAGCCGGTTTGGCGGCGAGGACTCCATCTCTTCGTACGTAATGGTCTGCCCGTCTTTGCCGGTTTCCCGCCACATGCGGTGGCCGTCACGCGCCGGTAGTGGGTCATAGTTGCGAATGTCAGGCCGCCAGTTGGGCGGGCCCGCAATCAGCTTCCACACCGTCTCCGCTGGCTGTTGCAGCGAGACGGTGCGGGAAACTGCGTGGCCCTTCGGCAAGAGCATGCCGACCACAATGATTACCAGCGCCAGGCCTGCGATTACAAATGCCGGAATCAAGATCCATCTCATACGTAACTCCTCTCTGGGGCTGTGAACTTTGGAATGAAATTGCGGCGTGTCCGCAAATATGCTGGCCACTGTCTGCGCAGACGAATGAGGAGAAACTGCTCGGGCCACTGTCTGGTCCGTAGGCTGGAGCATTGCGATCGCCAGCACGAACGGCACGATGCTGGTCAGAGTCCAGGTTGGAATCAGGGTGCACTTCATGCGCGACTCCTTGTCTGCCGGCGATGTAAAGTCTGCTGCTTCATTGCCCGGTGAGAAGCCTGGGCCAGAAGGCCCAGCCCTTCGAGCGCTCGCCGACGCTCCGCCGGCAAAAGCTGGTCCAGCACGGTCTTGACCCGGGCCGGATCCAATACGGACTTTTGTGACTTGATGCGAACCCCGGCCGGCGTCAGAAGCAGCTTGATCTGACGGGCGTCGCGGTCATCTTTTTTGCGGGCCACGTACCGCTGCCGCACTAGACGGTTGATAGTGAGAGACATGGTCGACGGGGTCACGCCCATGTGTGCCGCCAGGGTACGCAGGTTGGTCGGTTCAATTTCATCCAGATGGTCGAGCACGCTGGCCTGATGTGCGCTCAACGTAATGTTGCTTCGCAGATCGCGCACATGCCGGGTATGGCAGGCAAAGTAAACCTGCGGGTAATACGTCATCAATTGGCGGACCAGATCTTGCATGACGTTGTTTTAATACAAATAGTTTGATTAGTCAAATCAAATTATTTGAGGTCAGACAAGAACAATTTATGCTGACGCAAGGGCTAGCTGTGAGACATTTTCGGCAATTTCAGCTTGTAGGCATCCAGACCCCGTCCCAACTGGGCAAGAGATTCGCTGACGGATTCTGTGGCCAGGCCCACGCCGAGGCGGAACCTGTCGGCCGACTCAAAAAAGCTGCCAGGCACGACTGTGGTATCAAACTCAGAGCGCAGCAGAGAACAAAGGTCGTCTACGCTCCCGTTCTTGAGGCGAGGAAAAACAATGGTCCCGTATTCCGGCCAGAAGAAATCAAGGTCATCGCGTCCCAACAGAAATCGGCGCAAGAGTCCGCGGTTTGTGTCCAGCAGCGTCTTCATCTTTTCCGAGATCTGTGACAGTTTCTCAAACGCCACCACGCTCAGCAGCTCAGCCGGATGGGAGTACGTCGACCCGTGAACGTCATTGATGTGCCACATCCGCGCAGCCAGTTCCGGCGGCGACAGGACCCATCCGCAACGCAATCCGCTTAGTCCGTACGCTTTGGTCAGGCTGTTGGTGATGATGAAACGCTCGGGATCAAGATGGAAAGCGCTTTGCGGCTCGGCTTCGAAAAGCATCTCGCGGTAAACCTCATCCACCAGAACGTAAGCGTTGTGTTTGCGGGCCAGCCGGGCAATCTCCTGCAATACAGAATCCGCGGCCAGGGCTCCACTGGGATTGTGCATATTGCACAGAGCAATGACACGCGTGCGCGAACTTAGATTGCGCTCCAGGTCTTTCAGGTCAACGGCAAAGCCTTGCTCCGCGGGCCGCTGAAAACGCTTGATCTCTAATCCCAGGTACTGAGCAGCACTCAGCAGCGGATCGTAGCTTGGCTGCTCGACCAGAATCTCATCTCCGGTGTCGGTGGCTGCGGCGAGGGCAAGATAATTGGCCAGCGATGTTCCCATGGCTGTCACCACGCACTCCTGCGGCACGTGATAACGCTGTGCAATCGCCTCCAGTAGAGGCGCATAACCGTAGCTGTCGGGACCGTTGATTTCCAACTCCTCAATCGTTACTTCTAATTCAGCCAGCGGCAGAGAAATCATGCCGCTGGTCGCGAGATTGAATCTTGTGGTCGAGTGGAGCTTGGCCCATTCCATGTAGGGCGAGCGAGTTGTGGTTCTGCGAGTGGTCATGCTCGTGCAGTCCTCTTCCAGATAAAGTATGCAGGTACGCCGGCAGCCAATATGGCCATGCCAATCAGCGTGTCCCTGGGTTGGGTGTAAATCGTGTTGGCGACGACTCCAGCGCATGCCAGGCAGAAGAGCGCTGTGGTAACGGGATGTCCCGGCATTCTGATCTGCGCTCCACCGGGGTTGCGCCGGCGAAGCACAAACAAGCAACTCGCGGACAGACCAAAGAAGATCCAGTCCATGGAGGTCACATAATTCAGGATCTGTGCGTAATCCCTGGATAGCAAAACCACCGTCCACACGCTTTGCAGCATGATGGCCACTACAGGCACGCGCGTTCCCGGATGCACCCACGCCAACTGGCGGAAGAAAACGCCGTCTTTGGCCATGGCGAAGTAGACGCGCGGCGCCGTCAGCACGCTCTGGCTCAAAAAGCCTAGCGTGGAGATGGCAATTCCCAGAGCAATGATCTTTGCGCCAGTTGGACCCAAAGCGCTACGCATTACAGCGGAAGCGGGAGTTACTGTTTGGGCGAGCCCGGCAACTCCCAGAACGCGCAAGCAGATGAAATTTACCGCGGTGTAGAGCAGCGCGACGCCGATCACTCCCAGCACCAAAGCGCGAGGCAGGTTACGGCGCGGGTCTTTGAGTTCGCCGGCAACAAAGCAGGCGGTCTGCCATCCGCCATAGGCAAACAGGACCGGCACCATCGCCGCTCCAAAGGAAGAAATCAGGTTGGGCGAAATCGGCTGGCCGATGACCGGATGAAAATGAAAGAGAGATGTCTTGACGAGAAACGTTCCGGCGCCGACCAGCAGAAGAATCGCGAAAATTTTGATCACCATCAGAACGCTCTGTACCGTGCCACCGGTGCGCACGCCCAGGCAGTTGATGACGGTCAGGATGGTCAGGGTCACCACGGCAATCTGCCAATCGGCGGCGTGCACGCCGCTGAGCTCCAGGAAGTAGCGCGAAAATGTCATGGTGACCGCCGCCATGCCACCGGTCTGAATCACCAGAAGCAGCACCCAGCCGTAGAGGAACGCCAGCAGCGGATGATATGTCTCACGCAGATAGGCGTACTGTCCGCCAACCTGCGGCATGCGGTCCGCAAGTTCGGCATAAATGAATGCGCCGGTCAGGGCGATCACGCCGCCGGCAATCCACGCGCCCAGCACGAGCGACGACGTATGGACATACTGGGCCACAACATGCGGGTTCATGAAAATGCCCGAGCCGATGGTGCCGCCCATCACCAGCATCGTGGCATCAAAAAGGCCCAGCCGCCGGGCCAGCGGCTGCGAAGGAGCTACCTGCGTTTGTGAATCAATGGGGCTCAACTGTTCACTATTCAGTACAGTGCACGGAAACTCAAGGACTCTACGAAGCCGTCGCGTCTAAAGTCTTTGCCCGCTGCCGCTCCACATCGCGGCCGATGCTCCGTGAGCCAGCCCACAGCACCAGGGCCAAGCCCAGCGACAAGACGGGAATTGCCAGCATGGCTTGTTGTAGTCCGATGGCGCGGAAGACCTCAGTGACTTTTTCTGAGCCGGCCAGGCTGGCCGCGTGACGCGCAAACTTGTCGCTCAAGCTTCCGATGACGAGTGTTCCCCACGACGCGCCGCCCAGGTACATCACCAGAAAATATACAGCCATCGCCGTGCTGCGCACGTTGGGCGCAACAATATCCTGAATCGAGGCATACACCAGGCCGTAATACATATTCAACAAGCCGTAAACCAAGGTCAGCAGGGGCACGGCCAATGCGAGATCACCGATACCCTGGCGTATCCCGAAGTAGGCAAAGGGCACGGCAGCAAGTGCTGCCCATGCGGCAATCTGCATGCGGCCGTTGTTGCTGCGGCGCGAGATGCGGTCGCCCCATACTCCGGCGATCGTCCCACCGAGAATTCCGCCGACCGAGTACACGATGCCGGTGGCGATCCCCGCACGGGCCACGCTCATGTGATGAACGCGGCTGAAGAACGCCGGCAGAAAAGCCCCGATTGCATACAGGTTGAAGTTCACCAGAGCGCCGGAAAGCGCGATCCACCAGAAAGTTGGGATGCGCAGTACCTGCCCGATAGAGCCGCTTGGCGCGGTTTTGTGTGGTTCGGACGCGCCGCGTACGGGTTCATGAAGCGTCAGCAGAAGGGGGACCAGCAGCAACGCCGGCAGCGCCGCAAAAATCATGGCCGTTCGCCAGCCATACCGTTGCGCGATCAGCCCGCTGAAGAAAAAGCTCAGGGCCCCGCCAATCGGCACGCCCAGCATGAATAAGGCCAGCGGCTTGGAGCGGCGCTCTCGCGGATAGAGATCGCCAATCCAACTGGTGGCTACTGGGGCACAGGTAGCTTCGCCCACACCCATTCCCAGCCGCGTGACAACCAGTAGAGGGTAGGTGAATACCCACTTGGCGGAAGCCGTCATCGTGGCCCATACCACAATTCCGGCAGCCAGCAGCTTCTTGCGGCTGACTTTGTCAGCGAGGCTGCCCAAAGGGAGTCCGACGAAGCCATAGAGAATGGTGAAAGCCGTGTTCAGCCATCCGATTTGGGTGTCAGAAAGCGAAAACTCTTTGCGAATAGGCTCCACCAGCGCACCCGCTACGTGGCGGTCGTAGAAGTTCAAGATGTTGATGGCTACCAGGACGGCCAATGACCATCTGGCAACCTTCGCGGGCGTAGCTCCGTCGGACTTGTTTTCGTTCATAGAGTAAGCCGATTCTCGCTATCTCGTGGCGCCGCCTTCTCCGCCTTTCTTTCTCGCGGCGTTGGCCTGGGCCGCAGCCAGCCGCGCAGTCAGCACGCGGTAGGGGGAGCACGATACGTAATCCAGTCCCACGCTATCGAGGAATTGGACTGATGCCGGATCTCCGCCATGCTCGCCGCATACGCCGATCTTCAGTCGCGGACGCGCCTTGCGGCCACGCTCGATGGCGATCTTGATGAGTTCGCCTACGCCTTCGCGGTCGAGTACGGCAAACGGATCCNNGGTGGTCTGCGTGAGATCGTTGGAACCGAAGGAGAAGAACTCCGCTTCGCTCGCGATCTGATCTGCAATGAGACAAGCACGGGGCAACTCGATCATGGTGCCGACCAGGTACTCGATGCTTGCGCCTTCGCGCTCAAAGACTTCGTTGGCCACGCGACGGATGATCGCTTCCTGGTCCGTGTATTCCTTGATCAGGCCGACCAGTGGAATCATGATCTCCGGTATTACGGTGATGCCTGCTTTCTTCCCATGTACGGCGGCTTCAAAAATGGCGCGTGCCTGCATCTCAGAAATTTCCGGATAGGTGATACCCAGGCGGCAGCCTCGGTGACCAAGCATGGGGTTGAGTTCATGCAGGCCCTCGACGCGTTGCAAAATCGCTTTGGTCTTGGCGATCTCCTCGGGATCGCCGTTGGTGTGTTCCAACTCAAAAATCTTGTCGTGCAGTTCTGACCGGCTGGGCAGGAACTCGTGCAGCGGAGGATCCAGCAGACGGATAGTGACCGGCAGTCCGTCCATGGCCTTGAACAAGCCAAGGAAATCTTCGCGCTGCATGGGCAGCAATTTGTCGAGAGCTTTGCGCCGGCTCGGCTCGTCGTCGGCCATGATCATTTCACGCATGTAGTCGAGGCGGTCTTCGGCAAAGAACATGTGTTCGGTGCGGCAGAGTCCAATGCCTTCTGCTCCAAAGGCGCGCGCCTGGATTGCGTCGCGAGGAATGTCCGCGTTGGCGCGTACGCGCATGCGGCGGAACGGTTCAGCAAGAGCCATAAAGCGCTGCAACTCGGCTTCATCAGGTGAGGCGGGTTTGGTCGGCAGCTTGCCGAGAATGACGCGTCCGGTATTGCCGTCGAGCGAAAGCCAATCGCCGCGCCGCAGCTCGCGGCCGTGGACGCGAAGTACCTGCTCTTTTTCATTGATCTCAAGTTCGCCGGCGCCGGCCACGCAGCATTTGCCCATGCCGCGAGTAACGACAGCAGCGTGGCTGGTCATGCCTCCGCGTGACGTGAGAATACCGGCGGCAACTTCCATGCCGGCAATGTCCTCGGGAGTAGTTTCCGCCCGGACCAGAATCACAGCAGTATCGCGCTTCGGACCGGCCATGGCGACGGCGTCTTCCGCCGTGAATGAAATTTGTCCTACTGCCGCGCCAGGAGATGCCGGCAAGCCCTGGGTGAGGACGACAACGTCTCCCGACGACTCGTCGAGGCTGGGGACCAGGAAGTCATAAAGCTGGTTGGGTTCTACACGGTGAATGGCTTCTTCCTGTGTGATGAGGCCTTCGCGCACCATGTCAATGGCGACGCGCACTGCAGCCAGTCCCGTACGCTTGCCGTTGCGGGTCTGCAGCATGTAGAG
>PLJN01000179.1 GCA_003140235.1 Acidobacteriaceae bacterium | reverse complement strand
CATGACCACGCCCGGCGACACCACGATGGTCACGCTCAAAGAAGTCATGCAGGTCATGAGTGGCGCGGGAGCAAGGATCGCACGATGACGACGGTATTAAGGATGACCAGAGAACAGGTACGCACACGGATTATCGAAATCGGCATTGTGCCGGTAGTTCGCGCGTCGTCTGCCGCCGATGCCAGGAAAGCCGCGGAGGCAGTTTGCGCAGGTGGAATCACCATTGTTGAGCTGACCATGACCGTCCCCGGCGCGATTGAACTCATCGCCGAGTTGAGGCGTTCTCTAGATTCAGAAGTTCTGGTGGGAGCGGGTACGGTACTCGACGCGCAAACAGCGCAGCAATGCATTGCCGCGGGCGCCGATTTTATCGTCAGTCCCGGATTTGATCTAGCGACAGTCCAGGCCGCCCGGCAACTCGGCAAGCTGATCATGGCCGGCGCGCTCACTCCCACCGAAGTGATCGCGGCATGGAAGGCCGGAAGTGACTTTGTGAAAATCTTCCCGTGCGGAGCCGTCGGCGGACCGAAGTATCTCAAAGCGCTGAAAGGGCCTCTACCCCAAGTGCCTATGGTCCCCACCGGCGGAGTGAACCTGGAAACCGCGGCGGATTTTATCCGCGCCGGCGCTGAAGCACTGGGTATCGGCGGCGAATTGATTTCGCCCTTGGTCCTCAAGTCAGGCAACACCGAAGAAATTACCCAGGCAGCCCGCCAGTATCTGGAAATCGTACGTCAGGCGCGCGTAGGACAAGAAGACAAGACCATTAGGAGCTAATCGAATGACCACCACACAAAACGAACAATATCTCCCAGTCGTACACGGCAAAGACGCGCGCACCTCAACGCCGGAGCCCGGCCTCGTCCGCGCGATCGGCGCCTCCAGCAAGGGCCTTCTTTTGGCCGAGCACCGCATGCAGAAAGGCTGGGCGGGAGCACGCCACAAGCATCCGCACGAACAGATCGTGTATGTGGTAAGCGGCCATCTCCTGGTGAGCGTCGATCAAGCCGCCTTCGAGGTCAAGGCCGGTGACAGCTTCACGGTCCCCGGGGACATCGAGCATCAGGCTTCAGCTCTGGAAGACTCCTGGGTCATCGACGTGTTCACACCTTGTCGCGATGAATATCTGAAATAGCCCACCATGGCCACATGGCCATCCCCACCTGTACCACGCTTAAACAAAAATTAATCTCTCCTTAACGGCCCGTTCGCATGAATTGGGTGTACTGGGATGTTCGCAAGTCGACAAAAGGAGAGATCACCATGCAACGAAAAATCACCGCAGTGCTGTTCGCTCTCGGGTTCGCGTGCCTGCTAGCTCCGCGCCTGGCCCATGCCCAGGGTGACCTGAACAAAGTCAAACACATCATCATCGTGATGCAGGAAAACCACTCGTTCGACAATTATTTTGGAGCGCTGGCTTACGCGCCAGGCAGTCCATATCACAACCCAGACCGCGATCGTGATCGCGACGACCGGGACAGAGACAGAGACGGCGGCTGCCGCAAAGACGACCACCGCTGCGTCGATGGCCTGTCCTGCATCGTGGACCACAGCGGCAATTTCACCTGTTTCAACTCGAACGTCGACGAAAACGGCCACATCGTCCTGGCCTTCCATGATCCCCGGCGCTGCGTCGGGCCCGACCTCGACCATTCCTGGTTCAACACGCACCGCGAAGCAAACTTTCTCCACCCCAACAATACGCTCGATGATTTTCGCGCCAACGGATTCGTGCGTGTCAACGACATTACCGAGCAGGTGGACACGGGTACCGGAGAAAATCCCACAGAAGACCAGACCATGAACTTCTACAACCAGAACGAAATACCGTTCTACTACGATCTGGCGCAGAAGTTCGCCATCAACGATCGCTATTTCTCGTCCGTGCTCAGTCCGACGTTTCCGAACCGCTCGTACTTAATGGCGGCTACATCCTTCGGCCATCTCACCACGAGCGATACTTTTCCTCCGGGCACCGGCTACAAGCCGATTACCGGCACGATCTTCGATTTGCTCGACAAGAATAATGTCACCTGGGGTGACTACTTCCAGGACTTCCCGCAAGCGTTCAGCTTCCGCACATCAGACCCGCACTACCATCCGCTCACGCTGCTGTTCGCGCAGCTTGCCGGAGTACCGGGCGCCGGCGAGCTTCCGGAAGTCATCTTGATTGATCCCAATTTCGGTGTAACCGGGCGCAAGTTCGAGAATGACGAACATCCTCCCACCGACATTCAGCGCGGCCAGGCCTATGTTTCCCAGGTGGTCAATGCTCTGCGCAACAGCGCCGCCTGGAAAGACTCGGTCCTGTTCATTACCTATGATGAACACGGCGGATCGTATGACCACGTTCGTCCGCCGCGGGCGCATCAAGCGGAGGAACGCAATCCTGACGGAATTTCTCCCGGACAATGCGCTGATCTCTCGAACGTCCCGGCCAGCCTGCAACCGGGCGGTGGCGCCGAGTGCTCGAAGAATTTCCTCGATCCCACCAACACCGACACCAGCGTGAAAGATGCCGAAGCGCTCTGCCCGGCATTGGCTGCAAACCCCACCGGTTCGTATCCGGCAGCGTGCGCGAACTTCGATCAGTATGGGATTCGTGTACCGTTCATCGCCATTTCACCGTTCTCCAAGCGGAACTACGTATCGCACACCGTCGGCGATCACACGTCCCTGCTGGCGCTGATCGAAAAGCGTTTTCTAACCGTGGCCGCCGGTGACAAGGATGGAGATCGCGACGACCACCAGACCCTGCATTTAACCAAGCGCGACGCGCACGCCAATACGCTCGAAGACATGTTCGACTTCGACCATTCGCCTTCGCTGAATACCCCGGTAGGCCAGGCAGCGCCTCCGGCAGTTGACTGTACTCCCAAGTAAGTGCGGTGTTCGGCAATCAACGGCTGGCAAGCTAACCGGCTTGCCAGCCGTTTCTTTCCCCGCAATCCCATTATGGCGTTTTGGGTGACTGGATTCCCGTTTTGGGAACTGCCGTTCATATATTTTCACAGCGATTAACTTAGTATCCTCTAATATCTCATCTACCGTTTCGCGAAAGGAACCCCCTTATGTCCACCCAAGTTGTTCCCCCAATCAAGAAAATCCCGGCGGCCAACCAGCAGCACATGCTGTTACTGTTCTTGCCAATGCATCCGGCCAAAACCTCTGACGCCGAGACGTCGTTCCATCAACTTTTTGCGGCGGCCGCGGCGCCGGCGGCGGCGCCATCAGACAACCGTGCGCTCACAGGCGTTCACTTCTTTATGATTTACCCAATGCGTGCGGATGCCGAATCGCGCATCGTTGTTCCCACCTTCACGGCGGCTCCTCCCGGAACGAAAGGCAAGAAGGACCTGCTCGTCGTGTTGTCGATCTACGATGCCGATTTCGATCCGTATATCAGCGCGTTTCTGGCGGACCCTATCATTGTGTATGCCCTGAACGGGATAGTGGACTCCATGGATGAGAGCGGCATCGTGCCGGATAGCGACACGTCGTCCGCCGTGTACATCAAGGCCAACAAAGGAGTCGCGAATAACGCCAATGGGTTCTTCAAACTGCTCATGCGCTACAACTTCGCCGATCCAACTGTCCCGGCAGTCGGCCCCGGAGGAGTAGAGAATCCGCCGAAACCGCCGAATCCGCCGTGGCCTTATACCCTGGCCGCTACGTTCCCCGGTCTTACCGTGGGCATGATGCTCAACCCGGTCAGCGGGTATCCGAACGCTCTACAACTCTGGCCCGCTCCAGGCGCAGCTCCCCCGATCTTTTACGATCCCTCCAAGCCGCCGGGTTAGGACTTTCCAGGACAGACAAGGCTGGTGTTGGTGTTGCTTTTGGTTTTGGCTAATTGCTGAGTGCTAATTGCTGATTGCTTCTTAGCAGCAGGTTCCCGGCGCGCGCGCTGGGGACCCCTCCCCCATTTTTTCTGACGCGCGCAGAAGGACCCTCTCGTGAAGCAAACAACTCCAACCACCGCACCTCGTCTCGCTCTGCCCGATATTCAAGGTCTGTTACTGCGCGGCTACAAGCATTTTGATTTTATCCGGCACCTCATTTTCCGGATCGATAACGTCCAGGGCGTCCAGGCACTCTGCCAGGCGCTGCTGCCGGAGCACGGCGGGCCGCTCGTGGTGACCGATTCCACCACATGGAAGTCCACAACGGTAACGCCGGCCTACCGGCTCAATATTGCGCTTACCTGCACCGGTCTCGCCAAGGTCATCGGCCCTGCGAATTACGAGACGGTCGCCAACGCGAGTCCAACGCCGTTTTTGATCTTTGATCCCGGAGCGGTCGCCGACGCGCCAAACATTGGCGACGTTGGCAGCAGCGGTCCCACGAACTGGTGGCCCACGCCGGGCTGGCAGCTCCAGACGCCGCCGGACCTGGACAATGATTTTGATATGGTCCTCAGCCTCTATGCGCGGACCCCCGCGGGCCGCGAGTCCTATTGCAAAACGCTGCTCGCGATGGTCCCCGCCGGCGCCGCAACATTGGTCTTTCAGCAAGACTCCGACCCTTTGCCCGAGGGACCCAACGTGATCCACTTCGGTTATGAAGATGGCATTTCGCAACCACGCATCGAAGGTGCGCCCAGCGGCACCGCGGCCTCCGCTGCACCGGGCACTCCGCCAGGAGCGCTGCTCAGCCTGGCGGCCGCCGCCCCCGGCGACGATCCCGATGATCGTCCCATTGTCCCGGCGTGGAACTTCATCCTCGTGGCCAGCACTCCGCCCCCGCCTCCGGGTTACAACGCGCATCCTTTCCTGGTCAACGGATCGTTTGGCGCTTTCCGTGTGCTCTATCAGGATGTGGAACAGTTCAACGTACTCATTGCCAGCGACCCGAATCCGGAAAAACTAGCTGCCAAAATGTGCGGACGCTGGCGCGATGGCACACCCCTCGAAGTTTCGCCCGACGGACCCGATCCGTCGTTAAAGGGGTTCGATCTCACCAATTTTCAGTATTGGGAGCGTTCCACGCACCAGCAAGGGCCACCAATACCGAGCTATCCGGTGAACGGGGCCGCGGGTGAAGACACTGGGGACATCGGGCAAGCGTGCCCCTACGCGTCCCACATCCGCCGGTCCAATCCGCGAGACGACCTCAGCGTAAACGGCAATGCCGGTGGCGCCGCGAATGCGGTGCAACATCGCGTCCTGCGCCGCGCCCGGCCCTACGGTCCGGCATACGTGCAACCCGATCAAGCGGACCGCGGCCTGGTGGGTTATTTCATCGGGGCCCTTCTTTCCCAACAGTTTAGCTTTGTCATGAGCCAATGGATCACCGCCAACGGCTTCGCGCAATATGACTTCAGTCCCGCTTTTCCCTACGGCGACGGCAGTGGCTACGATCCGCTCTTTGGACCTTCACCAGAGTGGCCCAACACAGGGGCCTTTCAATACTGCATGGATAACGCCAACCCCCAGGACCTGAACAGTTATACGCAGGTGCCCGCGGCGTCCCCGAATAACATGCCTCAGCTCGTGATCACCAAGGGCTCACTCTACGTGTTCTTTCCCAGCATCACCGCGCTGGGTCTGATGGCGCAAGGCAACATTACTTCCTGAGAAGGATGCAGGAAGGGGCCGAGAGCTGTGGGGCAAAGCCCGGCAAGCC
>PLJN01000017.1 GCA_003140235.1 Acidobacteriaceae bacterium | reverse complement strand
AAGGGCGTGAACCCGGACGAAGTTGTGGCGATCGGCGCAGCGGTGCAAGCCGGCGTACTCGCAGGCGATGTGAAAGACCTGCTGCTGCTCGACGTGACTCCGCTGACTCTGGCGATTGAAACGCTGGGCGGCGTAGCTACGCCGATGATTCCGCGCAACACGACCATACCGACGCGCAAGACGGAGACTTTCTCCACCGCGGCGGACAGCCAGACTTCGGTTGAGGTCCACGTGCTGCAAGGCGAGCGTCCGCTGGCAAAAGACGATCGCACGCTGGGCAAGTTCCACTTAACGGGAATTCCACCGGCTCCGCGCGGCGTGCCGCAGGTTGAGGTAACGTTTGACATTGACGCCAACGGCATCCTCAACGTCACGGCCAAAGACCGCGCCACGGGCAAAGACCAGAAGATCACGATCACGTCGTCTTCCGGCCTGAGCAAAGAGGAAGTAGACCGCATGGCCAAGGAAGCGGACGCGCACTCGGCGGAAGACAAAACCAAGCGCGAAGAGATCGAAGCCCGCAACCAGCTCGATGGCATGGTCTACAACGTCGAGAAGATGCTGAAAGAAAACGGCGACAAAATCTCCGGGGACGAAAAGGGCAACGTGGAATCCGCCCTGGCCGACGCCAAGAAAGCCCTGGAAGGAACCGACGCCAGCGAAATGAACGCAGCGAAAGAGAAGCTGACCACGGCTTCCCACAAGCTGGCCGAAGCCATGTACAAAGCCGCGCAACCGGCAGAAGGCGCGGCAAGTGCGGGAGCAGCGCCCGGCAGCAACGGCGCAGCGCCAGGTGGCCAGACGGAACAGAAGAAAGACGAAGGCGTGATCGACGCCGAGTACGTGGACGTGGAAGAAAAGAAATAACAGCAGGGAAAGCCTTGCCGCTGATTTACGCAGATGAGCGCTGATCAGAAGGATATCGAGGTAGAGACGCGGCACTCCCGCGTCTCACTCTCGAATCGTGAAGGATCGTCGGAATCTGCTAAATGAAAGAGCGAGCCCCGGAGGGGGCGGCAAACAAAATAACAACGCACGAACAGGGACCCAAATTGAAACAATACTTGGTGGTAAAGGTAAACGAAGGATTGACGGAACTGGCCCACTGGATCGCCATGCCTGGCCTGTACACTCTGGGTGCAGCCCAGGATTTCGTGGACCGCGCCATGGCCGTCGAGCCGGACGCAACATTCCTGATTCAGGAAGTAGGCAAAGCGTAAGCAACACGACTTTAAAACTCCTGGAGTTCAAGTAAATGAAATACATGAAACGACGCGGTCTCCGAATGTTCGCCGTAGCCGCTCTTTTGCCGATGATGGCGCTTGCCCAGAATGCACAGAACAACCAGGCGGCAAGCCCTGAAGACCAAGCCACCGTCCGCCAGGTCACACAAATGGTCCAACAGTTTCTGGCCGCGGTCCCCAAGGGCGAAAAGAGGACTTTTGAAAACTTTTTCGCCGATGACGTGATCTACACGCGCGGCGTCGGGGTGACCGTAACCAAGGCGGACATTCTCAAGAACATCGATGTCCGCGCGGTCAACGAGCCTACTGCCACGTTCTCGGCGGATGACTTTACGGTTCATCCTTACGGCAACATGGCGGTGGTCAATTTCCGTTTGATCATGAGCGCCGAGGACAGTGGTAAGACGCAAGCCACCTACTTCCGCAACACCGGCACGTTCTTGAAGCGTAACGGGAAGTGGCAGGTCGTGGCCTGGCAGGCCACAAAGATCCCTCCGGCGGATACAAAGCCGTGAGGCGCGTTGCCGCGCTGTTTGTGTTAATGCTTCTGGGCGCCGGCGCGCTGGCGCAAACTCCCGTACCTTTGGGTGCGCGGTTGCGTGTGCGTTGGCAGGGAAGCACGGTGCGTTTGCTGGAGGGCGGCCGCACGCATCTGGTTTCAATCCAGGGCCAATTCAATGCCGCGGGATTGAATTCGGTGAAGCTCCAGTCGGCGAAAGAAGCGGACGGATTTATCTACCTGCTGCTCGACGTGAGCGGGCTCTCCAAGCTGCCGCCCGACGAGCACCAATGCGGCGCGGGGGTCGAATCCAATTTGATCTGGCTGAAGCTCGATCAGAACTGGAAACTTCTGGATGCCAAGAACTTTTTGTATGACTCGTGCTGGTCTCCGATTTCTCTGTCGGATGGCCCCACGTGGCAGGGTGACACGCTAACCGTGACGGCCGACAAGATCAGCGCCGACTCGACCGAAACCATGGTCGCCACGTACAGTTACAAACGTCCGGAAGAGGGTTTGAAGGTGACGACCCGCCCCGCCGCGAAATAGCACGGCCGGTAAATTATTCTGATAACACTATGGCGACTGCACAGCAGAAAAAAGATTATTACGGCATCCTGGGCGTCAAGAAAACTGCCTCGAAGGAAGAGATCCGCAAAGCGTTCCGCAAGCTCGCCCGAAAATACCATCCTGATGTAAATCCCAACGACAAAAAAGCGGAAGAAAAGTTCAAAGAACTCTCCGAAGCAAATGATGTTCCGAGCGAACCCAAGAAACGCAAGATTTACGACCAGCTCGGCTTTTATTCTGACAACATTGATCCCGCCGCGGCGGAAGCCTATGCCCAAGGCGGAGGCTACACTTCCGGCGGGGCGCAGGGTGGCGCACGCGGCCAGGGCATGCCGGACTTCGGCGGATTTGATTTTAACGACTTCAGCGGCGCAGCCAGCAAACAGCGCAGCGCAGGCGGTGGTGGTTTTCGCGACATTTTTTCCGGCATATTCGGCGGTGGCTCTCATGCCACCGCACATCACGGGCCGGAGCCGGGTTCGGACCTTGAATATCAAGTCAACATCAGCTTCTGGGACGCCATCCGCGGCACGGTCATGCGCTTAAACATCGCGCGCCAGGATGCATGCACCACATGCAGCGGAACCGGCGGTGTGGGAGCAGTGACTACGTGCACGGAATGCGGAGGCAGCGGTCAAGTCACGCAGGCCAGTGGACGCATGAAGTTCAACCTGGAGTGTCCGCGTTGCCACGGCAGCGGCAAAGCCCAGAGCGTCTGCCCCACGTGCCACGGCGACGGTGTCATCAACCACACCGGGCCGCTCGAAATCCGCGTGAAAGCAGGCACGCGCAACGGCCAGCGCATACGCCTTGCCGGCAAAGGCAATGCCGGAATGAACGGCGGCGCGCCGGGCGATCTCTACATTATTATGCGGATTGAAGAGCACCCGGTCTTTCGCCGTGAAGGCGACGACATTTATGTAACGGTCCCGGTAACCGCCATGGAAGCCGCGCTGGGGACCAAGATTGAAGTTCCAACCATTGATGGGCGGTCGCAATTGAAAGTCCCGCCGGGAACGCAGAGCGAACAAAAGCTGCGTCTGCGGGAAAAGGGCGTGTACTCGGCCACACGCGACGGCCACCGCGGCGACCAGATTGTTGAAGTCAAGATCGTGGTGCCCGAAGCCCGCGATTTGAAAGCCCGCGAGTTATGGCAGGAATTGCAGAAATTGAATCCCGAAGATCCGAGGGCGGAGTTGTGGAGTAAAGTGTGATTTGTGAGCGCAATCCGACCAATGAATTCAGAGCGTGCGAAAGTCTCAACGTAGAGACGCGGCACTGCCGCGTCTAAATGTCGGATGACTGAATGACTCTCTTTCGGGATACATACCGAATTGAATCCGCCCGGAGGAAGAACTGGGATTATTCGTTACCCGGATGGTACTTCGTGACGATCTGCACCGAAAAGAAGAAGACCTATTTCGGAAAGGTACTCGATGGAGAGATGGTTCTGTCTGATATCGGTGAACAAGCCGCGAGTTGTTGGAAACAGATTCCGCTTCACCATTCCAACATTGAAATTGATGAGTGGATTGTGATGCCAAACCATGTGCACGGAATCATCGTGATGTCAGGGCCAGACCGGCTGCCGGAATTGCACAAGCGCGAGAAAATCAGGCGCGTGTTGCCGCTCTCGGCGGTGCATCCCAAGTCTGACTCGCTCGGGTCTGTGGTGGGGTCATTTAAGTCCGCGGTTTCGAAATGGTGTGGAGTGCACGGTCGGGAATTCGGGTGGCACGAGCGGTTTCATGATCGGATCCTTCGGGGCAAGAATTCGTTACCCGCGGTGCGGCAGTATATCCGGGACAACCCGAAGAATTGGGCGAAGGATACGGAGTTTGTCGCCTAGAAAGTGAGACGTGGCAGTGCCACGTCTGTACGTTGAGATTTTCGACTTGGCCATAGGAATGGTAAGGTTCAGGGTACGCAAGGTGTGATTCATGACCGCAAAACGTAAATCCAAAGGCGCGTACATGATCTCCTCGGTCGCGGAGATGTATGAGATCCATCCGCAAACGTTGCGTTTATACGAACGCGAGGGACTGCTGAAACCTTCCCGCACCGAAGGCAATACGCGCCTCTACACGGAAGAGGACCTGCAACGGCTGGAATTCATCCTTTCGCTGGCGCGCGATCTGGGCGTGAACATTGCCGGTATGGGCATTATCTTAAATATGCGCGAGCGCATGGAAGAAATGAACCGCCAGATGCAGGAGTTCGTGCGCTTCGTCCAGCAGGAAGTTGCGTTTCGTGCAGGCCAGGCGCATGCTGATCCGAGCCAGGGCGCGATTATTCCCATCCGCAAGCAACCGGTGCCCGTTTCGACGAAGGGCAAAAAGAAATAAGCCCCACTCATGCCCGAACTTCCTGAAGTTGAAACCATTGCCAATGGCCTGAACAAACGCGTTCAGGGAGATCGCATTGATTCGGTCTGGATTGGCCGAAAAAAAGAACCACTCAAGTCGCCGGCGGCACTGATTGCTCGCACGCTCGAAGGGACTCAAGTGGAACAGGTGCGCCGCGTCGGTAAGCACATTGTGTTTGACCTGAAACCAGACAGCAGCGAGACTCGCCAGTGGATTGTCCACCTGGGCATGACTGGACGCATGGTCGTCGCGACCCCCGAAGCGGAAATCCAAAAACATACACATCTGATCGCGAAGCTGGCTTCCGGACGGGAACTACGGTTTGTCGATCCCCGGCGCTTTGGTCGATTAGAAGTCCGCGCCGGCGGATTCGCCGGACCTGGCGCCGAGCCGCTGACCATTGAGCTGAAGGAATTCGCGGCGCTGTTCCACAAGAGCAAAGCGTTCATCAAGGCAGCGTTGCTCAACCAGAAGCTGCTGCACGGTGTGGGCAACATTTACGCCGATGAAAGTCTGTTTCGCGCGGGCATCCGTTCCCGCCGCCGCGCACATTCGTTGAAAGCAACAGAACTGAGGAAGCTGCATGCCGCCCTCCGCAAAGTATTGAAGCAGGCGATTGCTGCGGGTGGGTCATCTATTTCTGACTACGTTGATGCTGAAGGCGAAGAAGGATTCTTTCAGATCCAGCACTGCGTCTATGGGCGTGAAGGTGAGCCGTGCCGCGTCTGTAAGACTGCGATCAAGAAGATCGTGGTTGCGGGTCGAGGGACGCATTATTGCCCGACGTGCCAGAAGTAATTTTGTTTCAAATACCGAACGTAGTGAGGGAACCCTATAGTCACCTTGCTTTCCGGGGGACATAAAGAATCGGCGAATAAGTCGTTCATCCACCAAATCATTCCTCCACGCCCTTTGAGCAATGTCACTATAGGGTTCCCTCACTTCGTTCGGAATGTTTAAAAACCACACATCAACCGCGCCAACCCCCCACGAACCTGCAGCTTGTCCTTCCGGTCTGCGAAGTAGCGGGCGTTGATCTCGTCGCCGCCCAGGTCTTCGATGTGCTTATAGCCCATACCGTGCATCGAGCGAGCGAGTTCTGGCGGATCGAAGAATCCGATAAACGGTTCTCCCGCGGCCGCGACCCGCGCGGCCAGTTCATCAAAAGCTTTGCGGTTGAAAAAACTCAGCGACCCGCGTGGTACCGCGTAATCGAACGCGACACCGTTTTGCCCACAGGCAGAGATGATCCATTTGAGGGTGGACATCACCGTGACCATGGCCAGGTATGGCGTTACGCCCAACCATGAGAAGAACGCCGGCTCGTTGGCTTTGAATCCGGCGTTGGCCAGGCCGTCGGCAAGCGTGTCTTTCTCGAAATCTACGGGAGTAAAAGTCAGGGACGAAGGAATGTCGATCCCAGAGGCGGCCAGCAACTCACGCTTCCAGATTTGTGTGGCGGGAAAGTCAACTTCGAAGACTTGCAGGCCGTTAAACGGATTGCGATACGCGAATGTGTCGAGCCCCGCGCCCAACACCACGTACTGCTTTACTTCGCCGGCGACCGCTTGGGCAAGATGATCTTCGGCAAACCTGCTGCGGGCCACCAGAAATGCCCGCAAAGCGCGCGCGGGCCTGGTATCGGATTGTCTGGCCGCTGCAAGTTCCGCTGCTGCTTTATCGCCGATGATCTTGAGTGCCACGGGATCGTCGAAAATCCGGGGCTTGTCCCAAAGCTGGTGGGCCGCGCGGCGCAGAGCGACGCGGTGTGCGGTCCGGCTTGGGCGATGCTCGATCACCTCTTAAGCTTAATTGGTTTTTAACGGAAGCATGGTGGCTTGCAGTTTTCTCATGCCGCGCAGCCAGCGTTCGTAGTCGTTGGCCTTGTTCTGGAAATACTTGGCGACTTCGGGATGCGGCAGGACCAGGAACCGCTCTTCGTTGATTGCCTTGACTACTTCAGTGGCTACCTGCTCCGGCTCAAG
Organism: Acidobacteriaceae bacterium; assembly: GCA_003140235.1. GTDB lineage: Bacteria > Acidobacteriota > Terriglobia > Terriglobales > Acidobacteriaceae > Angelobacter. The sequence goes on along the minus strand of PLJN01000017.1, from coordinate 1,100 downwards.
CGCGCCCTCCATCAGGAACTTGCCGCCGCCGAATTCTGCGTTGAGTAGCATGTTCGTCCGCACGCCTTGCGGACACAGCGCGGAAACGCGTATGCCCTGGTCGCCATAGGTCACCGCCAGCCATTCGGCAAAGCCCATGGCGGCATGTTTGGTCACCGAGTACGGCGCGCTGCCAATCTGCGTGAGCATGCCGGCGGCGGAGACAGTCTGTACCAGGCAGCCTTCTTTGCGTTCGAGCATCTGGGGCAGCACGGCGCGGGCCGCGTAGACGTGCGCCATCACGTTGACTTCCCAACTGCGCTGCCAGTCTTTGTCGGTGGCTTCAGGGCCGCCGGCCACGCCGATGCCCGCGTTGGAGCAAAAGATGTCGACCTGCCCGAATGTGTCCGTGGCCACATCCACCAGCATGCGGACGTCTTTTTCCACGGCCACGTTGCAGGCGATGAATCCGCCCTTGACCGGTTCGATCTCTTTGGACACTTTCATCCCGTGCTCTTTGTCCACATCGGAGACCACGACGGCTTTTGCGCCTTCCTGGGCGAACTTATGGCACAAGGCGCGTCCAATGCCGTTCGCGCCGCCGGTAACGACCACTACTTTGTCTTGAATTTGCATGAGGAAAAGATAGACGCTTCAGCAAGATTCTTCAAACCAGCCGCAGGGCATTTTAGGTAAACTTTGAGCAGCAACATTCTGGCGACGACCGGAGTAAAAGCGCGCATGTCGAAATTTGCAATTGGCGTAGATCTGGGCGGTACGAACCTGCGCATTGCCGTAGTCAGTGACGCCGGCAAAATACTGGACAAAATAGCCCTCGGCACGGAAGTTGCGGGAGGTCCGGACCACGTAGTAGATGAGATGTCCGTTGCTGTCCGCGATCTTGCCGCAAAACATCGGAGCAATGGGACTCTCGCCGGCATCGGGATCGGCGTGCCGGGAATCATCGACATGCAAGCCGGCATGGTGTTGCAATCGCCGAATCTTCCCGGCTGGCATGACTACCCGGTGCGCAATGAGATTGAGCGCCGTCTGGGGACGCCGGTGATTCTGGAGAACGACGCCAATGCTGCCGCTCTGGGCGAAAAATGGCTGGGCGCAGC
>PLJN01000168.1:41229-44275 GCA_003140235.1 Acidobacteriaceae bacterium | reverse complement strand
GACGGCACGATCCTAAAGCGCTCCGAAGATTTTCCTTACGGATTCGAACTTGGGCTGGTGAACCTGGTTCGCGAGCGGCTGGAAGCGTGGCAGAAAGCCGGCTATCCCGGTGTAACGCGAACTACGCTCGAACTGATCCAGTGGTGGACGCGTGAAGGGCGGGAAAGGCCGCTGTTCTTTGCTCAGCTTGAGGCAGCGCTCACCGTCATTTTCTTGCGGGAATCGCGCGGAGATTTTCTGCAAGGCATTGCAATTCCGCGCGATGAGCCCAGCGAGGAGCGGCGGGCCGAGGGCATTACTGGATTTCAGCGCTACGCATGCAAAATGGCGACCGGATCCGGCAAGACCACGGTAATGGGGATGCTGTGCGCCTGGAGCATCCTGAACAAAATCAACAACCATAGTGATGGGCGATTTTCAGAAGTTGCCCTTGTGGTGTGCCCTAACGTTACAATCCGCCAGCGCTTGCAGGAACTCGATCCACAGCGAGGCGATGCCTCTGTCTATCGGGGCCGCGATCTTGTGCCCGAGCACCTGATGCCGCAGCTATCGCAAGGAAAAATCCTGGTCACGAACTGGCACGTATTTGAGCCGCGGTCAATGCAAGTGGGCGGCGTTACGTCCAAGGTGAGCAAAGCCGGAGTACGCGTAAAGACCACCGAGACGATCAACATCGGCACCAAGAATATGACNNGGATCGCGGTATTTGACCCTCAAGAGCCTGGAACAACAGATTGCGATGGGCGCGGTAACGCTGGTTCCGGGTTCGGAAGAACGCGAGAAAGATGGAGGCCTGAAGAAAGTCAAGGTTGAGTCCGAGCGATATGTAGAGAGTGACACGGCGCTTATCTCGCGCGTGCTGGGCCGGGAGATCGGGGGCAAACAGAACATCCTGGTATTGAACGACGAAGCGCACCACGCGTACCGCATCTCCCAGGAAAAACCCGATGACTGGGACCAGCTTGACGAAGATGAGCGCGACGCGTGGCTTGACGAGCAAGACGAGGCGACGGTGTGGGTGGATGGCCTGGACAAGATCAATAAACAGCGCGGTATTAATTTCTGCGTAGACCTTTCCGCTACCCCCTATTTCCTCGGGCGCATCGGTCAAGAAAAGAACAAGCCTTTTCCCTGGATTGTGAGCGACTTTGGTTTGGTGGACGCGATTGAGTCAGGGCTGGTGAAGATTCCGCAGCTTGCCATCCGCGATACCACCGGCGCGGACTACCCAGCGTACTTCAACATCTGGCAATGGCTGATGACCAAGCTAACAAGCGCTGAGCGTGGCGGACGGAAGGGCACAGTGAAACCGGAAGCGGTGCTGAAATACGCCAACCATCCGATCACGATGTTGGGCACACAGTGGCAGGCGAATCTGGAAGAGTGGACGCGATCTGACGACGATCCTCGCCCGCCGGTCTTTATCCTCGTTTGTAAGAACACAAGAATTGCGAAGGCCGCTTACGACTGGCTTGCAAACGACGAAGGGCCAGCCGGCATCCCCAAGGCCAATATTGAAGGTTTCAGGAATCGCGAGGGCCAGGTGAATACCATCCGCGTGGATTCCAAAGTAGTGCACGAAACTGATTCAGAAGAAGCCAAGAGCGATGAATCGCGCTGGATGCGCTACACGCTGGACACAGTCGGCAAGACAGGTTGGTCAACGGACAAGCAGGGCCGCCCGATTTATCCGGAAGCATTCGAGGAATTGGCCAAGAAACTGGAGCGGCCTCTGCATCCCCCGGGCCGGGACGTGCGCTGCATTGTAAGTGTAGGAATGCTCACCGAAGGCTGGGACTGCAGCACGGTGACGCACATCATTGGTATTCGTCCATTCATGTCACAACTTCTCTGTGAGCAGGTGGTGGGACGCGGGCTACGCCGAGCGAGTTACGAACTGAATGACGACGGTAAGTTTACCGAGGAAATCGCCCACGTTCTGGGTGTGCCATTTGAGGTGATTCCTTTCAAGGCGACTGCGCGCGGCGCAGCTGCGCCACGGATCAAGAGGCATCACGTACACGCAATTCCGGAGAAGGCGCAATACGAGATTCGGTTCCCGCGCGTGGATGGATACACGCAAGCGATCCGGAACAAAGTTGCGGTGGACTGGGCGAAAGTCCCGATGCTGGTACTTACGCCGGACTCGATTCCACCAGAATACGAAGCGAAGGGGCTCAGCATGAACAACGTGGGCCGCCTTTCATTGAATGGGCCAAACAAGATCAGCAAAGTGAGCCTTGAAGAGTATCGAGCCAAGAAACGCTTTCAGGAACTGGTCTTCGACATCGCTTCAGGGTTGACGAAATATTATGTTCGCCAGCCGCAGTGCCAGGCGCCTGCCCATGTCTTGTTCCCGCAAATCATGAGGATCGTGGAGCAGTACTTAAAAAATCACGTTGAAGTGCGGCGTCCTGCGGACATCAAAGACGTCGGGCTATCTCCCTACTATGGCTGGCTGATTGAGGTTTTAACCGAAAACATCAGACCGGATACGGCCGAGGGAGAGACCCCCGAGATTCCTCTGTATGAAACCGGTCGCGGAGCTGGATCGACGGAGGAGGTAGACTTTTGGACCAGCCGGGATCCCAAGGCCGTATTGCGCAGTCACGTGAATTATGTTGTGCCTGACACCTCAGCATGGGAGCAGCAGGCAGCCTACTACATTGATACGCATCCGCTGGTGGATGCATTTGTAAAAAACGCAGGCCTGGGATTTGCGATTCCGTACCTTTACAACGATCAGATGCACGACTACATGCCGGATTTCATTGTCCGCGTGAAAGCGAACCCGCCGGTTCATTTGATTTTGGAGACCAAGGGCTATGATCCCAAAGCGGAGATCAAGCAAGCGGCAGCGCAGCGATGGGTTGCAGCCGTGAATGCCGAGGGAAGTTATGGCCGCTGGGCGTACGTGATGACTAGGAAGCCTAGCGAGGTCCCGAACTTGATTACAGCAGCGGCCAACGGGATTAAGGCTGCCGTAACAGCATAATTTCCTTGTCGCTCCACACCTGCGCGGTGCCCCTTCGACCCTGCTCAGGGC